>JAFAIO010000499.1 GCA_019236675.1 Verrucomicrobiota bacterium | reverse complement strand
TTATGGGCCGGGGACTCGGCGTGAGCAGGGTGCTCTGAAGCAAGAAATAAAGAAGGACTCCGCCTAAAACTACCAGGAGAGCTATCAGTGCGAGAAATGGTGTTTTGATTGGTCTGCCTGGCCGACCCGCTGGCTTTGCAGGTTCAGCGGACTCCTTCGGCGGCTTGGGTTGGGCGAGCGGCGGCGGGTTGCTAGCGCGTTGTAATGGAGGAGCCGGGGCGACAGGAGGAGGTATTCGATGCGTATGCTCCAGGCTATTCGTGAAGGCTTGCCAAAAGCTTCCGCAGTCTGCGAACTCGCCGCGAGCTGTCCGTTCCAGGATTGCGCGCTTGAGCACATTGTTGCCGGTCTCATTGATTGCCGGAAGGGGCGTATAATTACTCACGCCCCGATCAAGAAAAGGATGTCCACTCAACAGTTCGTAGATCATTCGGCCAAGCAAGGGGACGCCCTTAGCCGCTTCAATGCCGGCGGCAGCCTGGGTGAGCGACTGCACGCGGCTATCAGGGAGAAGAGTGCTGTCGATCCAAACCCCTTGATGACGAAACAGTAGCGGCGCCAGGCTTAATGGGTTCAGCTTCAGCTGACAATCTGAAAGCCCAGGTAATTGGCCGCGAGCTAGCTCTCGGAAACGAGCGGGCTCGAGTTCGGGTGAGCAAACCACAAAGCTCTTCCGCAGGGTGAACTCAAATAGCCCAAACCCATGTTTGGCCGCGAAATCCAGCGTTTCCGGAATCGCGGAAAACAGAGCGACTACTTCGGTACTTTGCAAGCTTCCTTTCCACCTCAGCAAATCGAGTATGGAAAAACCGTGAAGCCACTCGCGTATAAAAAACGGGGGTGCGGCTTCCCGGTCAAAAGTAAAGTACCTGATCAAATGAGGATGCTGTGCTCGAAAGAGTAGATCCATCTCCGCTTGGAGCAACGCGAGGGTCTCTGCTCGTTGAGCGAGCACCGGATGGAGGAGTTTTATCGCCAGCGATGCGTTGGCGGGATCCCGAGCGGGTCCGGAGACCCGAAATAGACGACCGCCGAGACCTTCGGTTGCCTCCTCTCCCAATTGATACTGTTCGCCCAAAATTGCGCCTGTCGTAGGGGCAAAATAGGTGACGAACCCAGGAGCATCGATGGGTACGGCGTCGATCGCATCGGAAGAAACCGGTTCGAGCGATTCGATCCTTGAGAGGTCGGGTGGTTCGAGACTCGCGGCAAATTCGCTGGCCAGGTCGTTCGTGACCTTTTTGATTTCGTCTATGAGAGACTGAGGACTGCCGGGCCGGGCGGCTGGATCCTTTTCGAGCATCCGTCGCAGGAGTCCAACAACCGCTTCCGAAAGGCCCTGAAGTCTTTCGAAAGGCGGGACTCTATAGAGGTGCGATCCGATCAGTTCTCCCGGCGACCCGGAGAAAGGGCGCTCACCGGTCAACAGATACCAGAGGGTTATACCGAGCGAATAGATATCCGACCGAACATCGAGTACGGCCGCTTTGCACTGCTCTGGACTAGCGAACGCGACCGTGCCCAGAAAATCGCCGCGTCCGCTCAAAACCGTTTCCTGGAGGCTTCGCGGATCGATGTTCTTGGCCAAACCGAAGTCGATCAGCTTGACGTTTAGTTCCCTTTTCCACACCGCCATGATGTTGCTGGGTTTGATATCGCGGTGTACCAGCTTTTGTTCATCGGCGGCTTCCAGGCCTTGAGCGACTTGATAAGCGACCCTCAGAGCGACTGGCACCGGCAATGGTCCATGTGCTTGCACATAGCGGTCTAGGTCCACCCCATCCACGAACTCCATTGCGTAGTAGTAGGTATCGCCTTCCTCGCCGAAATGGTAGACGGTGGCGACGTGAGGATGCTGGATCTTGGCAGCGGCTTTTGCTTCACGGAGAAAACGTTCTCGTACGGAGGTGCTGCTTAACAAAGAAGCTGAGATGACCTTCAAAGCGACGGTTCGATCAAGGATCGTGTCGCGCGCCTTAAAAGTCTCGCCCATGCCACCTTTCCCGAGACGAGCAAGGGAGCCGTCGTCCCGTCGCAGAATCCGAAAATGGCCGAACACTTCGAAATCCTGAGTCTCGACCTCAGCGGCTTTTTGCGGCAGGAGCGCTTTCACCCGTTCTGGTAACGAGCTAAGATCGATGGCTCCGGCCGGGCCAGTTTGCAGGTTGACCCAGTGCCGGACTCCCAGGAAGTAAGAGAAACTATCGCTCGGGATGACCTCTCCGAGGCGTAGTGCTAGGATTGGAATTCTGAGGGAAGTCGCTCGCTCGACTTCTTGCAAGACATGATCGGAGTTATTAGCCGCGTCCGAAAAGATTAGTACGAACACCGTCGAACGCCGGATCGCTTGAACGATTTGGCCTGGATAGAATAGCCCTCCCCTGACATCCCGTGGTGCGATCCAGCATTGAAGTCCAGCTGCTTCCAAAGATTGGCATACCGCGTCGGCAACTTGGCGGTCAGCCGAGCAATGGCTGATGAAAAACAATGCCGGTGAAGGTTTGTTAGCCATTCAACTGACCACGTGAGTCTGCCCTTTTAACAGGTTGGGAGAGGGGTTCAAAGGCAATTTTGGGCGCTGCGTGGCGCCGCGCGAAGCGCTTGCGCGCGAGGCCTAACGCCATCATTTTATGGAGATTGGGAGAATAATCGTGTTGCATTCTGTGCCGGTTTGGAGTTGCCGGTGAATGTTTCATTGGAGGTGCACACGCCCAGATGGCTGAACCGGTCGAATTTGAGCATTATCGGCTTCTGCAAAATGAAGATGGCTCCCTCGTCGAACTCGGACGAGGTGCCATGGGTATCACTTACAAGGCGTTCGATAAGAATCTGCGGTGTGATGTCGCCCTAAAAGTTATCTCGGATCGATTATTAGAGGATCCGACTGCGTCCGGCCGTTTCCTCCGGGAAGCACGAAGCGCCGCCAAACTGCGGCATCGGAACGTCGCCTCGATATTTCACCTTGGGCAGCACGGCTCGAGTTATTTCTACGCCATGGAATTTATTGACGGTGAAACGGTCACAGCGAGGGTGAAACGGGACGGACCTCTTCCCTACCTTTTTGCGCTCGAAATCGCCCAACAAGTGGCTTCAGCGCTGATTGCGGCAGAAGCGCAGCACCTGGTTCACCGCGATATTAAACCCTCGAACCTGATGCTGGTCCGGGAAGGTGACGGTGAAATTATCGTAAAGGTTATCGATTTCGGTCTGGCCAAGTCGATCCTGATGCAATCCAGCGCGGCGATCACGTCAGGCGGTTTTGTTGGTACTCCCTATTTCGCGAGTCCGGAACAACTCGATCGGCAGGCTGAGGACATCCGGTCGGACATTTACTCCTTGGGCGTGACGCTTTGGTTCATGCTGACCGGCAAACCGACATTCGTGGGATCAATTGCCAGTGTGATTGCGCAGCATTTGGATCGTACGCCGCCTTTCGATGACTTGGCCATCCTGCCTCGTGAAGTCGTCACCGTGTTGCGGCAAATGCTGGAGAAAGATCGAGAAAGCCGCATCCAGACTCCGGTGGTGTTGCGGGCGGAATTGAAAACTTGCATCGAAAAGCTCCGGACGCGCCAAGTACCTGAAGAATTATCAATCTCAGGGGAGGTCAATTTTGAGACGATCGCGTTAAACGCTCCCCGGTCTGTCTCCTTGCCGGCGCCCGGTGAAACAGTCCAGGGACGTTACCGCCTGATCGAAGATCTGGACCCGGAGAACCCACGGCACACCTTTTACGGCGAAGACGTCAGTACTCAGACCCGAGTTGGTCTACGGGTCTTTCGGGCGCCAGAACCGGTTTTAACCCAACTTCAGGAGGAAGCGAAACGGATCCAGGCGGTCGCTCATCCTAATTTCCTAAAAGTGTTCACGGTTGAAAGAGAGGAATCCTACTGTTTCGCTGTATTCGAATGGCTCGAGGGATTCCCGTTATCCGATCTGCTGCGGGTACGCCGAACGCTGACGTTCAGAGAGATCTGTTTATTGCTGAAGCAGATTGCTCCGGCCGTGGACGCGGCGCTGGCTGCCGGTCTTTCGCTCGAAATGAACCTGCGCCAGATCATGGTCCATTTCCCGGAAGGATTTGGTGAACCGTCTGAAGATCTGATCCTCCGATGTCCCCTGGATGAATGGCCAGCATTTGTCATCAAGATGGACGCGTTGGGCCGGGCCCACGAGGCGGGTGACACCGCGACCGGCAGCGAAACGGAAGGCGGGACTGCTCGAACTGAGCAGGGCGTTATTCGGGTCGGTCTGCTGGTTTACGAGCTTCTGGGGGGTAAACCGGGTGGGTTTACGCCCCTTCCGAACGCCTCCGAGGATGAAAACCGGGTGCTGCGCCGGTGTTTAACGCCAGGTCAGACTTTTACGACGGCGGTCGAATTTTACGAGGCACTAACCGCTCTCCCGGAGGAGCGGCCCTCAGTTCAAGCGGTACAAACTTCTAGCCTGCGACCTGATCCGGAGCAGGAGTCCTCTGCGCGGAGTTCAACGGAACTAACGGTCGGTCCCGACCGAGCCGGCCTCGCAAGCGAGGCGCGCTCCGCGGGTGGCGGCCCCTTCGGCCTCGCAAGCGAGGCACGCTCCACGGGTGGCGATCGTAAGAAAGCGTCCCGGCTGTGGATCTATCTTCTGTTAACGATGATCGGATGTGCCGGTTTGGGTTGGTTGCTCGTTTCAAGGATGGTTCCGCCACCAGCTCAATTGGCGATCACCAAAGCGACGCCTACGGCGAAACCGGCTCCAGTAAGTCACTCCCCGCTGATTGCCGGAATGCCGTGGTCAAACAGTCTCGATATGAAGTTCGTGCCGATGGGTGAGATTCATTTCGCCGTTTGGCAGACACGGGTGCACGATTTTGCGGCTTTCGTGGGGGCTACCGGCTATGACGCCACGGGCGGTATGTCGTCCGCGGTGACGCAGAACGGGTTCAAGCTGAATTCGCTCAGCTGGAAGGAGCCCGGCTTCGTGCAGACCCAGGACGATCCTGTCGTCGGGGTCAGTTGGGAAGATGCCGGACAATTTTGTGATTGGTTAACTCGAAAGGAACGAGCAGAAGGCATCTTATCCGCGTTTCAACGGTACCGTTTACCCACCGATGCTGAATGGAGTTTTGCGATTGGATTGGCACGCGAAGCGGGAGGTACTCCGAAGGAACGAAGCGGAGGCGTCAAGAATGTGTATCCTTGGGGAAACCGGTTCCCTCCGCCGAATGATTTCAGCAACTATGCAGGTAGCGAATCGCGAATGGACGCACCGCAGAATTGGTCGATCATAGCCGGCTATCATGATCCTTATCCTCGTACTGGCCCTGTTACCGCGTTCGCCCCAAACCAGAAAGGGATTTCTAGTTTGGGCGGCAACGTTTGGGAATGGTGCGAGGACAAATACCAAAATGGCCTGAATTGGAGAACCCTGCGTGGTGGTTCATGGGCGACGTCGCGGGCCGAAGAAACGCTCTCGTCTTACCGCCGGGGGTACGATCCTTATTTTCGCAGTGACGATGTGGGTTTTCGATGTGTTATCGCCACCGACGGAGAACATGAATGAAATTGCTCAAGTTTAATCTCGTCTTTATCCCGGTCCTGGCACTTTGTTTCGGGGCGATCGGTTATCTGACTCAACAAGCATTGGTCGAATCTGCGCGCCAGCACGTGGAACAGAATGCCCGCATTATAATGGAGGCAGCGCTTTCCAGCCGAACATACACGACCAAACAGGTTGCTCCGCTGCTTTTACAAAAGAATTTTAAACTGGAGACGGCGGTGTCGGAACTTCGCAAGACGATCGAAGACGTGCCGAAATCAGTCGACCAAAATGTTCCGAACGATCTTCGAACCAGCGTGAAACGCGGGTTCCTGCTTGGACAACAGCATGCCCTGACCGCTCTGGAAGATTTCTTGAATTCAATCAAAGGCAAGTCTGACGAATTGCTGGATACTGAGTTCCATCCCCAATCCGTGCCGGCGTTTGCGGCGACGGAAATCTTTGGGTATCTGCGTGAGAAATTCCCTAACTATTTTTATAAAGAAGCCACGCTTAACCCGACTAACCCAAGGGACCGAGCGACAGATTGGGAAACGGATATCGTTAATCAGTTCCGCGGAGATACGGACCATATCGAGATATCGGCGGCTCGCGATACACCGAATGGAATATCGGTGTTCTTAGCTCGTCCGATCAAAGTTAACAATGTTAGTTGTCTGGAGTGCCACAGCACGGCGGAAAAGGCGCCTCCGGAAATGATCAAGCTTTATGGTACGGCCAACGGATTCGGTTGGAAGCTGGACGATATCATTGGAGCGCAGATTGTTTCGGTGCCGTTATCAGTTCCGTTACAGATAGCAGAAGCGGCTTTTTTTAGGTTGTTATGGTGGTTTGTCGGTGCGTTTCTGGTGATTCTATTGATTGGTAATGTAATGGTTTTTGCGCTGACGCGCCCTCCGCGCTTACCGCGGGAAGCGAAATAAAACCGCGTAGCGGAGGCCTCGGAGAGCCGCGTAGCGGTGAAATATGTATAGCCTAAGGTGAGTCTGCGAGCCCTAGGTATCCGGGAAAAAAACGCGCCTAGCTGAAAGCGCGACACATGGGCGAATGTTGGGCGACCGGATGATGCCCAGGGATAAACGACCGACCCGCCGCGCGTGCCGTCTTTCTGTCGCGCCTTCAGCGCTTGGCTCTCTTGAAAACCGCCACCTAGGGCTCGCAGACTCACTCTAGGCTACAAATATTTCAGTGCTTCGCACCTCTACTAGGCTTCGCCGTTATCTAAGCGCTTCGCGGATTTTCAGCCTCGCACCTGTCGCGCCGTAGCGAAGCGGCGGCGGAAGCGAGGCAGCGCTCCACGGAGAGCGTCTTTCCTTTGCGTCTTGGCGTCTTGGCGTGAGAATGTATCGCCGTGGAAAACGTGCTGTGGCGCAACTCGAAGTGGGTGTCCAAGAGCATTCTCATCACGATCGTCGGGTTGGCGGCGGTTTGGGTGGTGGTTCCGTTCCTGTGGGCGATTGATAACTCGCTTAAAAGCGATGCAGATATCTTCAAACCGGGAGCGATCATTCCGTTTCTGCAGTTTACGCCCAGATTGGATATGTGGATCAAGGTGTTGGGTGATCCGCAGCTTCAGAGGGGTTTGTGTAACAGCGCATTGGTTGGGCTTGTCTCTACCATCCTAGTGTTGCTGATCGGAACTCCGGCTGCGTACAGTCTCGCCCGGTTTGAATTCGGGAGGGTCAGCAGCAAAGATGTGACTCTTTGGTTTTTGTCCCAGCGGTTACTGCCTCCGGTAGTGGTTTTATCGCCGTTTTATATCCTGCTGGCTGAGTCCGGGTTCATCGATACGCAGCTCGGATTGATCCTGCTCTACATCACGTTCAACCTGAATTTTTGTGTCGTTATCATGCGGGACATTTTTCGTGATGTCAGCAAAGAGGTAGAGGAAGCGGCTCGGATTGAGGGAGCATCGTTGTGGCAGGTTTTTTGGATGATCGCGTTACCACTTTCGCTCGATGGGTTGATTGTTACGGCTTTCATCGTGTTCGCGTTTTGCTGGAATGAAGCGTTATTTGCATCGGCGGTTACGAGCCAGCAAGCCGTTACGATGCCGGAATTTATTTTAGCTTCTCGTAATACTCAGGGGATCCAATTCAATTTCGCAGCAGTGAATACGATCCTGGCGATTGCGCCTCCGGTGTTGCTGTCGCTAGTGGTGCAGCGGTATCTGGCGCGAGGTCTGTCGTTTGGAGCGGTGAAGGCGTGACGGCGTGTGGGCGTGACGGCGTGTGGAGCGTTGCCTCGCTTGCGAGGGCGAGCCGTGGGCAAACGGTGGGTGGCCACCCCTTCGGCCTCGCAAGCGAGGCAACGCTCCACTAAGGCTTATTAACGAAGCTGATGCGGCGGCCTGCTAGGTGAAGGGGGACTCCCGGCAGGGATGCGTTGCTGGTGTATTTCGGGGTGTAGGCGTATAGGAGCCAGCCGGTGAGGCTATCTGGGCTATCGAGAACCAGCGTGGGTTCGATGGCGATGGAAAGGCCGAGGACGCGTTGAGAGTAGGTGCTGATCAGTTTTACTGGTGTTGACCAGTGGATGCCGTCATCAGAAATGGCGATATAGATTCCGCTTTTAGCTAGCGCCATTTCTTGCCTGGCTTCAGCGACGCGATTGAAGTTGAACGTCAGGATGTATTTGTTGAGCGATTTGGAAAAAGTCGCGTGCGGATACATGGCGCCGGCTTTTACAGCGGACCCATCTATTACCGGCGTCTCCTTGCCGCCGAGTCCGGGTTCAGTGAAGTCGTCCAGGTAGAACTTTTCCCAGTTGTCGGGCAAGGGCGCTCCCTTGTTTAAGGGCGCGCGAGCAAGGCAAATCTCCTGGAGACCGTTTTTGAAGCCGGAGAATTCAACGTAGTAAAGATAGACGTAGGTGTTAGTGGTATCGATCAACCCGGAAGGAGTACCAACCCCACGTACACTTTGACCGGACCAGTCGCTCCAGTTTTTGGGTTTGGCGCTTCGGATGATTTCGCCTTTTTTGGTCCAGGTAGTCCCATCATTGGTTGATTCAGCGAGGCCAATACCGCAATACATCCCTTTGAAACCGGCTTGACCATTTTCGGGCAGATCACCTTCATTATCGCGTCCTTCGTAGAATGCATATAAGTGGTTCTCGAGGCGGATGACGCTGGCCACTCCGGCGCCGGCGTTATCGAACTCTCCTTGGTCGCCAGTGGCCAGGACTTTGCTGGCAGAGGTTAGATGTTGGAAGTCAGCGCCAGTCGCTAAATAGGTTTCGTTCATGGCCTGAAACAGGAGTCGAACTTGAGCGGGTCGGTTCTCGATCACAGCCACTCCTTTTCCGGCTATGTCGCGGAGACCGAGGTCTTGATCGTTCAGCAGAATCTGTTGCTCACCTAGCTTCAGCTGAATCCCATCAGACAAGGTGACGACTGGTGAAACCGTGTGATCAGGCGAAGCGATTTGAGCTGGGGCCGGGGCTTTTTCGATGCTCCTTGATTGGAGCCAGAAAATGGCACCAGCCGCTACGATCAGCAAGGCAAGGGCGCCGAAGACAATCCCCAACCTCAGGGGAGACACGAGAGTCCGTTTGGAGGGTGATGATGGTGCAACGCCTTT
>JAFAIO010000040.1 GCA_019236675.1 Verrucomicrobiota bacterium | reverse complement strand
CCGATCGATGCGCCCGCTGCGATAGAAAATAGCGGCGCAAACCAGCCGAAGGAATTTTGGTTCATATCGTTGTGTACCAAGATGGCTACCACCACCGCCCCAAACGCCAGTACGCCTTCGACCGACAGATCGACGCTTCCCAGAAGGATCACAAAAGTCGCACCCATGGCAAGGACCAACGGAATCGCGGCTGAGTTCGCGATACGAACGAAATTAAAGAAATCGAAGAAACGTGGGTTGCGGGCGCCGATCAGTAGCGACAGTGCGATCAGCGCAACCAAAGGCGCTAACGACTTAATTCGTTCGAGCGCCTTCCGGGAAAGCAGTCCTTTTCGCTTCGGACGACCTTGAACTGGTGCAGGTTCGGGGATTGTCTTCGCCGAGGTTTGCTTTACTGGCATGGGGGTGGAAATCCTCGCGCTTCTTAATCGTGCCCGTGCTCGAAACCGGCGTGGCATCTCACCCCAACGCCTGGAGGGGAGCCGCTTTTATAACGTTGCAGCTCTATCATTATGCAGCAGGCGGCTCCCGGAAACCACCCACGATGCGTTTTGTCTCTTCGCCTCCGGATCATGTTTTCTCCCGTACATTGAGGACTCAGCCGTGGATTTACACTCTGGGTCACTCGCGGGAGCCGCTTGTTGTCACGTTTTCAGGCCTGGGTCACGATAGAACGAATATCGAGAGCTTCTTAAGGGACGTTCCAAAGCGGCTCGCCCCTCCAATATCTCATTTAGCTAGCAACATTCCCCCAATAGTCGTTCCAATCGACCTTCGGAGTGGCCAGAACGTAGTCCTTCAAAAACTCGTCGACCGTGTCTTTCGTCACCAAGATCCCTTTGGCGTTGTAGTCGCGATGGTTCTGCGGTTCCTTGGCCACATCGAACTTTCCGAGGCGCGCCGCTAATCCGATCGAGAGGCCCATCCCGCCTTGCCAATAGGGATTCCAAGAGGCGGTCGCGGCCATATCACCGCTCTTCACCGCTTCTACGGCGAGCTTGATACCATCAGTGCCGCACACCGGGATTTTTCCGGCCAGACCTTCGGCTCTGAGAGCTTCCAGCGCACCGCTAGCCATATCGTCGTTCGCACACCAGATACCTTTGATATCGTTGCCGAAGCGAGTCAGCCAAGTCCCGACGATCGTGAACGCTTCTGACGCTTTCCAGTTGGCTACCTGGAAATCCAGAAGCTTGACGTTCGAATTCGCAGCCAAGGCTTTCTCCAGCCCTTGCTTGCGTTGAATAGCCGGGGTGTTCGAAAGAATCCCACCCAGTCCGACGATTCCGCCTGACCCTCCAAACGCCTTGAATAGAGCCTCAGCGGTCTGCTGACCGTAGGTCACGCCGTTGAAGAGGATGTGAGACACATAGTACGGATTAAAATCCTGAGGATGTAGATCGTCCGGCTTGTTCCATTGGGTCACTACATGGGCCTTTGCGTTCACACAGGCTTCAACAATGGCGCGCGCATCCGGAGAGTCGTTCGGGTCGACGTTCAGCACCAAGTTTCCGCCGGTCTTGGCAACGATCGCGCGAACATCGGCGATCCCTTTCTCGCTGTTACCCTCAGTAACGAGAGTGACATATTCGCAGCCTACCGATTTAGCAAAATCAGCGCCGCCTTGGTTCCAAGTCGCATGATAAGGATTCGCGAGCGACCGAATGGAATTGACGAGCACAGGCTTATTGTCAGCGGCAAATAGTTTACGCGGTATCGCACCCAATACCGCGGTTGCACCGGTTAACGCCGCAGCGCGGCGGATAAATGTCCTACGAGGGATTCGCAGGACCGAAGACTCATCATTCTTAGAGTTCATAGTGGCGATCTTTCCGACCCGGGACCGATTGAATGGTTGCTGACGCTTGTCAGCGACGGGGGAACAAAGCCGAGGCTATGCCGGAAGTACGAAAAATCAACAAGGAAATAATACTACCTGAATGCAGTGCGAAGTGAGAGGTGAGAAGTGAGAAGTGAGAGGCGTTAAGCGGTTCGGTGAGCGTGGTTCCAGCTCCTAGCGGCCGGTTTATCGATCACGCGCAACATTGTGCATAAAGCACGATAAAACCGTAGTTTTCTTCCGCGTACGATGCCGTAGCAGGTATTCGGAGGGGCGTTGCATTCGGTATCCGCAACCCGCACGGGTTTCGCCGCCTGGAAACCGTTGTAGGTAACCCGTTCGGAAAGATGCGACGCCCTGGAACGTTGGTGGGGCGAGGCTCCCGAAAGACCTTGTGATTGAGCCGGAGAGGTCGACGGTCCTGTTCAGACGGTGCTGATAGGCCGGAAAGCACGCCGAGGCGTGATCCAGCGCTTGGCCACGGCTCGGCGCGTCTTTAGGCGTATCGACACTATTCGGCAAAAGCCACCAGGTTCTTCGGTTCAATCACAAGGCCGTCCGGGAGCCTCGCCCCACCATCGTTCCGGGGCGTCGCGTCTTTCCGAACCTGCTTACCTGTACACAGTCACCGGGCGTCGACCTGCGTGCAAGCCGGTGAAGCGGAATGCAACGCCCCTCCGCTCGGTGGCGCCGACCTCTCACCAATCACTTCTCACTTCTCACCAAAGAAGTTCGCGGGGCAGACGCTCAATCAATTGAGGTAGATTGGATACAACGTCCACCACGTCGGAACGCAGTAAGACCTCGGCAGCGAGTGATTCCGCGTGCGGGTCACCAGCGGGAAGGCAGACAAGATAATCTTCAACTGCTGAATTCTGGTTACGCAGCTCCACGAGATCCGCTGGGAAACTGCGCATCTCGCCACTCGGTTCGACTGGGATGACCATATAAAAATACGGCACCTCCAATGTTCGAGCGACATGATTGACCGCTCCCCATACCGCTTTGGTGCAAAGAATTACTTTCCAATGGTTCGATAGCCGGGTCAGCGCGGCTGCGTTTAGATCCACAATCACCAGTTGAGCCCGAAAATGTAGGTCGATATTTCTCTGGCGACAGAGCCGGAGCAGAGAACCCAACGCCGGCCAATGAATCGAGTCTGACCACCAATAGGTCTGGTCCCAACTGCGTCGGGTCACCTTCGGTAACATGTTTTCGTTAAACAGTTCTTCAGCAGCGCCTAGCATGGCTCGCTCGAAGAGGTCAGGAATGTCGCGCCCGGAACTCGCCCGCAGGAAAGATTTCTGAGCAACCGCATCGGCGGCATAGGCCCGCAAAGAAGGATATCTCTCGCTCCCCCTCCATAACTTGGATCCCTCAACTTCGAAAATGGAGAGATCATGCATCTCGTCAGTCACGGTTTCCACGACGAGCTCCTGAAGGTCGCGCCGCAATCCCTCCACATTTTGCCGGAAAAGCTTTTGCCGGGAAGAAATCGCCCATTTATCCGAGTTCGGGTTTTTGGCAGCTC
>JAFAIO010000016.1 GCA_019236675.1 Verrucomicrobiota bacterium | reverse complement strand
CAGATAATCGCGACGACGACGGCGTTTTTCGACTTTGTTTGATTGTTTTCCCATTGAGTTTGCCCTTACGAGCGGGCGGTAGGGATGTCAAATGGGGGCAGAGCTCATACGGCGAAGGGGCGATGCGGCGATACGGCGAAGGGCGCGACAATGCGACATCAACGCTAACGACGGTTGCGCCTCTGAGGTTTCGGCTTTATTACCCAAAGGTCTGCTCGATCGATCATTTTCACGATTTGGGAGATTATCTTATCGCAGACATCGTCGTTTTCTTCGAATGCCCCGCTTTCGATGTAATCGTGGCGAAAGGCGATTTCGAGATGCACTTGCGTTTCGGCCGCTTCCGTCTCTGCATCGTTCAGCTTGGAGACGAATGCAGCCTCGTATCGCCTTTTTCTCCGAGCTTCTGCCAAATTCGCACAGATCGAACGACTTAACCTTTTGATCTGGTCCGTTAGCGCGAAACGCTCGTCGCTAGGAAAGCCCTTAGTCAATTCTGTTATCCGCATTACCAATGACATGGCTTCCTGATAAACGTCTAGCTCCCGGAAATGGCGTATTGATTTCATGCCCCTCCTTACCCGTTTCTATTGGGAAGCGCCCAGCGCGAATTTCGCAAGTTTGCATCCCGGGCCTATCGCCGTATCGCTGTATCGCCCCTTCGCCGCGTCGCTTATTCGCCTGCCGCTACCAACTCGTTCGCACGCGGGGCTTCAACGTGGAACTGCTCCGGTTTGGGCCGTGGACCGTTGACATGGGTTCTTCCCCAATAGTCGGTGAAAGTTTCTCCCTGAAATCGGTCGCGAACGAAATCTTCCAGAAGCTCACGCACACGATCTGGAATCTCCGCCAAGGTCACCGACTTTTGCTGAAGCCCTACCAGACGTTCACCGGTAAGGGAGCCGCCTACGTAGAGCGCATATTTACCCGGCGCGCGGCCAACAAACGCGATATCCGCGTTATAAGGTCTGGCGCAGCCGTTAGGGCACCCGGTCATCCGGATTAAGATCGGTTCTTCAGAAAGTCCGAGCTCCACCATGACCTCTTCGATCTTATCGAGAACACCCGGAAAAACTCTTTCGCTTTCTGCCAAAGCCATCCCGCAGGTAGGTAATGCCACGCATGCCTGCGCAAGCTGTCGGACAGGAGTCAGGTCTCCCGGCCGTTGAATGCCGTGTTCTGTCAGGATCTTATCGACCGCCGATTTTTGCGCGGGATCGATATTGTAAAAGGCTAAGTTACAATTGGTGGTCAGGCGAACCGGAAACCCAAACTCTTGCGCAATCTTGGCGAAAGCGCTCCGCGTGTTCACTCCTTCGGCATCCTGAATCCTGCCCTCCTGAATCCAAATCCCACAAAACAGTTTACCGTCGCCTTGCTGATGCCAGCCCAACAAATCGCTAACCGTATTCCACCGGACCTCCTTCGGAGGCTGGAGACCGAAAGACAGGCGAGCCTGTACCTCCTGTCTGAACCACTCAATCCCTCTTTCATCGATCAGATATTTCAGCCGGGCGCGTTTTCGGTCCGTCCGGTTACCGAAATCGCGTTGCACAGTAACAACCGCAACTGCGGTTTGAATCACCTGATCGCGGTCTACATAACCTAGAGGTTTGGCTAGGACCGGGTAGGTATCCTGTTTGCCATGGGTCATGCCGAAGCCACCGCCTACCACGACCGTGTATCCTTTGACCTCCCCTGCTTCAACCTGGGCAATAAAGCCCAGATCGTTGGCATACACGTCGACATCGTTCCGCGGAGGAATCGCGATAGCGATCTTGAACTTACGGGGAAGATATTGCTTCCCGTAGATTGGCTCCTCTTTCGTGCCTAAAGCCTCGGATGAGCTGCCGCTCGTCCCTGCCGGATTAAGCTTCTCGTCGTTGAGCCAAATGTCAGCATATGCAGTCGATCTCGCCAGGAAGGCTTGGCTGATCTCTTTTGCCAACCGTTGGGCGTCACGATGAGCCGGATTGTCGATCGGTGCAGCCGGCGCAATCGTGTTGCGGACCACGTCGCCGCAGGCACCCCAGGTCGTCACCCCTGAGGCATTGATCCGCCGAATGCATTCTTTCAGGTCGCCCTTAAGGACGCCGTGCGTTTGAAAGCCTTGGCGAGTTGTAATGCGAAGTGTACCGTTCCCGAGCTCTCCAGCAATCTTGTCGTGCTCCAGATATTGCGCGGCGCTCAAATCTCCGCCCGGCAATTTCGAGCGCACCATGAAGATCCAGGCTTTGTCCTGATTTTGCGCCTTTCGAGCAGCTCGCTGGTCACGGTCGTCCTGTTGATAAGTCCCATGGAACTTCAGCAGCTGATATTCGTCCTCGGAAAAATGGCTGGAGCCCTCGGCTAGGCTCTCCTGGATCGTGCCCCTCAGGGAGCGACTTTCGGCCTTGATTTCCTCGACGTTCTTTGATGACATAGCAACCTATTCCTCTAGAAAACACTATTCTCCTCTAGGGATATAGTCTTTTTGGGGTTGGTGCAAATTGATTTGGTGGTTTTGCAGTGCCGTTTGGACATAGCGTTTGCACGACTTTTTCGTTCTCGTCCTCGTCGTCGTCGAGCGCGTTCCCACGCGGCCACGTCGAATCCGACCTCTGGCCGACCCGCGGAGTTGCACGCCTGGAGGGGAGGTGCTTTAAACGTTAGGCAACTCTATCGGCTTGCTGCGGGCGCCTCCCGGAAACGTTTCGCGGCTTGCGTGTCTTTGCCATGTCTGAACGTTTTAGGGGCGTCGCTGCTACGCAGCTAGACCCATTCCGAACGCAATTACCGTACGAACCCCGCTTCTCGAGGACGATCGGGGTAGCAAAACGCGGAAATCATTTGGACGTGGCCCGCCACGAAACGTTCCCGGGAGGCGCCGGCTGCAAAACGATAGACCTGCCGAACCTTAAAGCGCCTCCCCTCCAGGCCTGCAGCTCCGTGACCGCGCTTAACTGGTTCGAGCTCGGTTCGCAAGAACGCGTTTCCGAAGACGAGTTATTAGCCGCCTTTCGTACGCAGCTAGACCCATTCCGAGCGCTATTACCGTACGAACCCTGCTTCTCGAGGACGATCGGGGTGGCAAAACGCGGAAATCATTGGACGTGGCCCGCCACGAAACGTTCCCGGGAGGCGCCGGCTGCAAACCGATAGAGCTGCCGAGCCTTAAAGCGCCTCCCCTCCTGGCCTGCAGCTCCGTGACCGCGCTTAGACTGGTTCGAGCTCGGTTCGCAAGAATGCGTTTCCGAAGACGAGTTATTAGCCGCCTTTCGTACGCAGCTAGGCCTGGTCCGAGCGCAATTACCGTACAAACCCTACTTCTCGAGGGGGACCGGGGTGGCAGAACGCGGAAATCATTTGGACGTGGCCCGCCACGAAACGTTCCCGGGAGGCGCCGGCTGCAAAACGATAGAGCTGCCAAGCCTTAAAGCGCCTCCCCTCCAGGCGGGCAGCTCCGTGACCGCGCTTAGACTGGTTCGAGCTCGGTTAGCAAGAATGCGTTTCCGAAGACGAGTACGATTGGCGCAGCGCGCGTTTTCGCCATGCCCATAAATCCCCGACCGGCACCGCATGCGTATCATGTACATGAAACGATTGATCCTTTTCGGCTGGTTATTTTGGGCCGCTATAGCCTACGCCGGGCAGCCAGTACTACAATTCAACATGATGAGCCAGGTCGGAGCGCCGGTAACGTATGTTTTCGCTCTTCCGGACGACTATACCGTCGCTCAACCGCCGGTTGAAGACTTACACGGAAAGCTTCAACATGAGGCGGGCGTCAACGCGTTGACTTGGGCTAAGCAATTCTACGGTGCCAGAGATGTGTTTCTAACCGGCGTCGATCTTAAGGAGTCACCTGCACCTTATTTTCTAGCTAAATTCAACGGCGAAGTGAACGGACAACGCCAGGAGTTTTTTGCGGTCGTACTTGTCAACGGAACCGTGATTGAGCCTACGCAGCTGGTGGCCGCGCAATAGTCGGAATCGTCTGGTTTTTCTACGCTCCAGACCCGTTGTGACCGCCCTCCCCACCAATTAGGGTTGGCGTTGTCCCCCTTGCAATGAACGCCAGGGCGCGACATCCTGTGAACGTTCTCGGAATCTCTCGGGAATAAACCGAATCAGCACAACCCCCCATGAAAGCAGCACTGTTCTGTCTTACCGCGACCTTTCTCGCCGGTAGCATCTCCGAGCAGGCGTTCGCGCAAGCCAGTTTTCTTGCTGGCATACCGCGAAACGAGGTTCTAATCGCCGAAAACCCGGAAGGTAGGATCACGAACCCGACATGGTTCAACATCTGGGTCGTAAATCACGGCAGCAACTCCAACGGCCTGCAACAGCTCGGTATGGACACACTGTGGTACATCGATCCCGATGCCGGTATTGACGGCGTTTGGGACAACTCGTTGGCCAGCGACAAGCCGAGTTACAATAGCGATTTCACCGAGATGACGGTGAAGCTCCGGGACGGCATCTACTGGAGCGACGGCGTGGAATTCACCGCCGATGACGTCGTTTACACAGTCGAGACGCAGATGAAAAATCCGACCACTACCTGGGGACCCGGGTTTCTGGCCAGCGTCGATTCAGTAACTGCTCCCGATAAGAACACGGTTGTGTTCAAGCTGAAGAGGGCGAATTCACGGTTTCACTCTCTTTTCACGGTGCGCTGGAACGCATGCTGGATCATGCCTAAACACGTCTTCGAGAAACAGGCGGACCCAACCAAATTCGAATTCAATCCACCGGTTACTCTTGGTCCCTATACATTGAAAAGCTTTGATCCAAACGGCGCCTGGTATATTTGGCAGCGACGGGATGATTGGCAGCGAACCACGCTCGGACGTTTCGGCGAGCCCGGGCCGAAATACGTGGCCTATATCGATCCGGGTCCTCCGGACAAGCGAGTGATTCTGCAGCTCAACCACGAGCTCGACATTATCCACGACACCACACCAGAGGGGGTGTTCACCCTGGCCAAGCAATCTCCATCCTCCCATTTCTGGTTCAAAGGCTTCCCTTACGCGCATCCGGACCCGACTTTACCCGCTGTTGTTTTCAATCACGACATTGATGCGTTCAAAAATCGGGACGTGCGATGGGCACTGACATTGCTGATCGATATGAAGGCCGTGTCCATGGCTTCATACAGGGGGGCGGCAACGATCTCAGCGATCGCGGTTCCTCCGACTGGACTCTACCCAAAGTATTACTTCGATCCGCTGGAAGACTGGTTGAAGAATTTCGAGATCGACACCGGCAAATCGAAATATAAGCCGTACGATCCGACCGTGGCGCAGCAGATCGCCGATCTGCTGAGGCCGACGATGGGCGACAAAATCCCGAAAGATCCAAAAGAAATTGCCACGGCTTTCGGTCGCGGCTGGTGGAAGCCCAATCCCCAAGTTGCAACCGAGTTGCTTGAACGGGCCGGCTTTAAAAAGACCGGCGGTAAATGGATGAAACCCGATGGTACACCGTTCTCAATCACGATGCTGGTAGAAGGCGATCAACGACCGGTCATGACCCGCGCTGGAACCATGATCGTGCAGGAATGGCGGCAATTTGGCATTGATGCGAAAACGCAGGCCTATCCTAGCGACTTCTTCCCCCGCGTCGCCTCCGGCGATTTTGAGGCCGCTATGGCTTGGAGTGTCGAGACCTGGGGCGGTCATCCCGACCTTTCGTTCTTTCTAGATAGTTGGCATTCAGAGTTTGTGAAGCCCGCCGGTCAGAGACAGCCGCCACGAAATTGGCAGCGCTGGTCGAATCCGGAACTAGACAAGATCATTGAACAGGTTCGTGCGATCGGATTCGACGATCCGAAAGGCGTGGACTTAGGTCAGCAATTTATCAAGCTAGCCGTACAAGAAATGCCCATCATTCCCCTGATGTCCTACAACGTGTTCACCTGCATGGATACGACGTATTGGACCGGTTACCCCAGCGCGGAAACCGATCCCTACACGGATCCAGTGCCGAACTGGGCGAATACGAAATACATGATGGTTAAGCTGAAGCCGGTGGAGAAGAAGTAGCTGCGGGCTAGTTACGTACGCGTGTGTGAGGTTGGCTCCACAGTAAGCAGTAAGCAGTAAGCAGTCAGCAGTAAGTGGTAAGCAGTCAGCAGTAAAATCATGAAACTTGGCAAAGTGAATTTTGGAAACTGCGACGCCTATTTTGCGCCACCGGTAGTTGGCTTACTGCGTAGTGCCTGGTGCTAACTGCTCACTGCTTACTGCTTACTGCTTACTGCTTACTGCCGAGCCACCTCCCACCGCTTACGAATCACCAACCAGCTCGCCACCCCCATGCGGTCCTACCTTTGGTATCTAGCTCGACGATTCGGACAGTTCGTGCTCGTCGTCTTCGTTGGTATTAACATCGTTTTCTTCGTGACTCATGCCACACCGATCGATCCCGTCGAACAAGCCATTAGTTCCGCGACGCAGTTCGGCCAATCCGATCCTCGGGCGGTGGAGATCATGCGGAAGGCATTGCGTGAGCTGTACGGCTTGGATGGAAGCATTTGGCAGCAATACCTGACTTTCTGGAGACGGCTGGCTACCGGCGATTTTGGTCCTTCTCTTTCTGCCTTCCCGACGTCGGTCTCAACATTGATCGGTCAGGCGCTTCCGTGGACGGCCGGACTACTATCTACATCTACGCTGGTTGCGTGGTGTGTCGGCAATTTCATGGGCGGCCTGGCCGGCTATTACCGCAAAAATCGGCTATTAAAGGGACTCGGGATCGTTGCGACCGGACTACAACCGATCCCGAGTTACATCATGTCTCTCGTGGTACTGATCTTGTTTGGCTACCTCTGGCCGATCCTGCCAATCAGCGGCGGGGTCGAGATGAATATCCATCCTGGCTTTACCTTTTCTTTCCTAGGCAGTGTCGCGGCCCACTCTCTGTTACCAGTCCTTTCTCTCGCACTCATTACGATCGGCGCTTGGTTTGTTGGTATGCGCTCACTGGTGTCAAACATTGTTGCTGAAGACTATGTGGTTTATGCGGAGCTAGCCGGCGTCGATCGGCACAAAATCCTGACGTCATACGTAATGCGCAATGCTCTTGCGCCTCAACTCACCGGGCTCGCCCTTTCGCTTGGCGGGATCTTCAATGGCGCCATCATTACTGAAGTTGTATTCGGATACCCCGGGCTGGGTACCTTGCTGGTGCGCGGCGTCAATTCCGGCGACTATAGCCTGGTCCTCGGCATCGCCTCGATCTCGATCATCGCCGTCGCCACCGCTGTTTTCGCGATCGATCTCCTCTATCCGCTACTTGATCCGCGGGTGAAAGTCCGATAGGCCTATGCTCAAAGTTCTCCGCGACCTTTTCCGTCACAATCGCGAATTTGCTGCGGGCTCGATTCTCGTTTTGATCGTCCTGGGCATCGTAGTGGCATCGTTTTTTTCTCCCTATCCGCCGCTAGATAGCTACGTCGTCCCTCCCGACATACCACCATCTTGGGATCATCTGCTCGGAACGAACTCGCGCGGTCAGGACGTTTTTTGGCAGGTGGCAGTCGCGATGCGGAACAGCCTGCTTTTTGGCATCAGCGTCGCTCTTATCAGCCGAGTGATTGCGCTAGTGATAGGATTGGTGTCAGGCTATGTTGGTGGGATGGTCGACCGCGTTTTGATGTCGATCAACGATACTTTCGTCGTCATCCCGCTCTTCCCCATCCTCACCCTGTTTTACTTCATGATGCACGACCACATGTCCTGGGTGGTGCTGGCTGTAGCCATGGCGTCGCTCGGTTGGCCGTATGACGCTCGCCTCATTCGCTCCATCGCGCTCAGTTTGCGGAACCGAGAATTCACCACGCAAAGTATCTTCTCGGGAATGAGCACTCGCCAGATTCTCATGGAAGAACATCTGCCCTATGTTTTACCGATTGTCTTTTCAACGACTCTTAACAACATCAATTGGTCTATTGGTCTCGAGGTGACACTATCTGTGATCGGCCTCACCAATATCGAGACACCAACCATCGGGACCATGATTTATTGGGCAAACCAGCACACAGCGATGGTGGCCGGGATTTGGTGGTGGGTGCTTGCCCCGGTAGCTACGGTGATCATGATGTTCATCGGACTCTTTCTCCTTTCTGTTTCGATGAACGAATTCATTGACCCGCGTACCCGGCTTGCCCGGATGGGAGCGTGAGCGCATGGAGGAAGCGGCGCTGTCAGTTCAAAATCTCCGCGCGTATTACGTGACCGGCCATTTCGGGATGCAGCGCGAAGTACGCGCTGTTGACGACGTCAGCCTATCGGTTCGGAAGAACGAGATCTACGGTATAGCTGGTGAATCGAGCTGCGGCAAATCGACCTTTATTAAAACCGTCGCGGCTGCAATCCGGCCGCCGCTTCGAGTTCTGGGCGGTTCCATCAAGTATAGCTTTCTCGACCGCGATCTTTATGATCTCGATGAAAGAAAACTGGCTGACATCCGTTGGAACCATCTCTCCTTCATACCCCAGGGTTCGATGAATGTGCTAAACCCGGTGCGGAGAATCCGCGAGTCGTTCCAAGACTTCGCGTTTCCGCACATGGGCCTTGGTCGCTCTGAGTTCTTCGACGTGGTAAATCGGCATCTGGAGCGCCTGCAACTTTCACCATCGATACTCTCGGCCTTCCCACACGAGCTTTCTGGTGGAATGCGGCAGCGTGTCGCCATTGCTCTTGCTACGGTGTGCAGGCCGGAATTTATCATTGCAGACGAGCCAACCACAGCGCTCGACGTCGTGGTGCAGAAGGACGTGTTAGCGTTGATTCTCGAAACCCAACGCGAGATCGGGTCTTCGATGATCTTCGTTACGCATGACCTGACGGTGCACGCGAACATTTCAAATCGGCTCGGAATCATGTATGCCGGGCGATTAATAGAGGAAGGTCCGACTCGAGAAATTTTCCACGATCCGTTGCATCCGTACAGCCGGCACCTTGTGGCTAGCCTCCCACGAATCGGCGATCTTACACCAAAAATCGCGCTAACTGGCGCTCCTCCGAATCTCGCCCAACCGCCATCGGGATGCCGCTTTCACCCTCGCTGTCCGTTGGCAACCGATCTTTGTCGTCAGGCTAGTCCCGAACTCACGACGCTTTCCTCAGGCCGCCGGGTTGCCTGTTATGCCGTTGCGTCGGCGCCTGCAACTCGGCCAATGACAAACGACAGAATGACAAATGACAAATTCAAATCATTCTGAGCGCCCTCGCATCCGCCGCCCCTACCGATCTGTCATCTGTCATTTGTAATCTGTCATTCCGCATGAGCACGCTGCTTTCCGTTGATAACCTCACTAAAAGCTTCGCGAGGGGAGGGATCTTTGGTCGAACCGAATTCGTGGCGGTCGATCACGTCAGCTTCTCATTAGAATCGGCGACACCGGAAATCTTCGCGATCATTGGCGAATCGGGCAGTGGAAAAACGACGCTCGCGCGAATGGTCCTGAACACCATGTCACCGAGCAGCGGCGTAATCCGGTTTCAGGGAACGGATATCTCCAGGCTGCGCACCGGGCGAGACCGGCTGCAATTCATGCGGAAAGTGCAGCCGATTTTTCAGAATCCGTCCGAAGCCTTTAATCCATTGAAACGGGTGGATCGCTATCTATTTGCGTCCGCCTATCACTTCGCTGGATGTCGTAGTCGTGACGGACGCGAGATTGCTGCCGATGAAGCTTTGAAAAAGGTCGGCCTCTCGTTGGCCGAAGTAAAAGGCCGGTTCCCTCATGAATTGTCCGGAGGTCAGCTCCAACGGACGGCCATTGCTCGGGCCTTGATATCATCGCCCGCGTTGATTGTGGCCGATGAGCCGGTATCGATGGTCGACGCCTCGCTCCGGATGTCGATCGTGAACCTATTCAAGACCCTGCGCGACGAATTGAAAGTATCGATCGTTTACATCACTCACGACCTGGCTACCGCATACTATATCAGCGATCGCGTACTGATTCTGCAGAAAGGGAAAGTGGTTGAAATGGGATCTGCGCGACAGGTCCTCTCCGAACCTCATCATCCTTATACCGTCCGGCTTCGGGAATCGATTCTGTCTTTAGATGACGTCGAGAGAGTGCACACGAGCGGATGATTGTCCGGGCGGGACTGTCGGACCTATCCCGAAGGGATAAAAGGACTCAGCCCGGGGTTTGAACCCCGGGTTTCGATAAATAAATGGTCCGCCCTCACAAGGGGCGGGAGCGTGGGGCTTTGCACTACCAAATGTCGAACCAAATTTGAAATAACCTATCTGCCGCCCTTTCAAGGCGGGTTCATGCGTTGGATTTTATCCCTGGGGTTAAAACCCCAGACTGAGCCCTTTCATCCCTTCGGGATAAGTCCAACAGCCCCCTGCGGGACAGATTTATGGTTTCGCGGTTCCAGACACTCTATGCCAGGGCTTCGGCGAGCTCAGTCGAGGCGCTACTATCGTACGGTCCCTCCGGGACAAGGAACAGCACCCCCGGCACTCGCGACCCCTTCCCAGACGCCTCACGTGTAGTTCAGCGTCAGCACATCCCACGCTAACGGCGGTATGCGGAGGGTGAAACTGTCGTCACGCAAAGAAAAATCCTGATGGGCTTGCGGAGCAACGGCGTCAGGATCACTCGCAGTGTTGGGTTGTTGCAGATTCTTTCCGGTGACTCGTTGTCCATTCGCTTTTTGAAGAGCTGGGAATCCGCGCAATACACCATCGATCTCGATTTCGCTCTCCGGGCTCCGATTCAATAGGAAAAGCGTGACGGCTTGCGACTCCGGATGAGAGACAGAACTGACCACGAGCTCAGGGACTTCCCCGGCGGTCTTGGTATTAGCTTTGGGAGTCTCGATCTTGGTCAGGAGCACACTCCCGTGCGCTAGCTCCGCCACAAGTTTGAACGGATGAAAGATAGTTTGCCGCCAGGCCGGTCCCCGCGGTTCGGTTTTGATCGCACCAATCACATTTACCAATTGCGCAAGGCACGCGCATTTCACTCGATCTGCATTGTTGAGTAATGTGATTAGGGCGCCACCGACCATCAACGCATCCATCAGATCGTAAACCTCTTCTAATAATCGCGGTCCAATCGGCCATCCAGGTTGTTGATGGTCAGCTTCGGAACGCGCTTTGTACCAGACATTCCACTCATCGAACGAAAGCATTATCCGTTTCGAAGAGCGCCGTTTAGCCGCCACCGCATCGGAGACTGCCGCTGCTTCTTTAATGAAGCGATCCATGATGTCGATGTTGGCAAAGAACTCCGTACTATCGTTGTGGGGGTTGGTGAAATACATGTGGAGCGACAAGAAATCGACATGATCGAACGTGTGCTCCATCACCTCGTATTCCCAAGACCCGAAAGTCGGCATCGCCCGATGCGATGATCCGCAAGCAGCCAGTTGAATCGAAGGATCCACCCATTTCATTACCTTCGCTGCTTCCGTGGCCGCCCGACCATATTCGGCCGCGGTTTTTTGGCAGATCTGCCAAGGTCCATCCATCTCATTTCCCAGGCACCAGAACTTCACTCCGTGCGGCCAGTCATAACCATGACTCTTACGAAGATCGCTAAGCCGAGTCCCGCCGGGATGATTGCAATACTCGACCAGGTCGCGAGCTTCGTCCGGCCCCCGGGTTCCCAAATTCACGCCCAGCATTGGTTCGATACCGGCTAAACGACACCAAGTGATAAACTCGTTGGTGCCAAACCGGTTGGTTTCGGTGCTGGCCCAGGCGAGATCGAGTCGAGATGGCCTGGATTCGACCGGACCAACGCCATCTTCCCAATTATAGCCGGAGAGAAAATTCCCGCCGGGGTATCGCATGATAGTCGGACCTAACTCGCGCACGAGGTCCAGAACATCCGAACGGAAGCCGTGCTTGTCGGCGGAGGCATGTTCCGGTTCGTAGATTCCCGAGTAGACACAACGCCCCAGATGCTCGACGAACGCCCCAAAAAGGCGGCGATCGATTTCAGAGATGATAAAATCGGCGTCAAGAATGATACGAGCTTTTTTCATGATGGATTGTTCAGGGGTTGATGCAGCCCGCAAAAATCACGCACAAACAGAAAGCGCGAACGTTCACGGATTCAGCACCGTAAATCAGCTTTGAAAACTGATGTGTCAACGCCAGGTACACCAATCACCAATCACTGCTTACTGCTTACTGCTTACTGCTTACTATAATCCCCCTCTCTCCTAGCTCCTGGATTCCGACTCCTGTATTCTCCCCCGCAGATGAGCGACTTCTTCCAGCACGGTTTGATCAGCACACTTCACCGGCTCAATCCAGCGGAGCCCGTAGAGGATGAAGATCTGAGTGAAGCCGGTCTTGGATTGCTATTGCCTTGTCACTTTCGAGAGATCGGCAGCACAGCTCTGGTCGATATGATCAAGACGCTCAACCGGCTTACCTGCTTTGAGCATATCATTATTTCGGTAAATGGAGGCGCGGGCCGCGATCACAGCCCACCCTCCGATGCTGATTTGAGCAGCGCGCTTCAGTATTGGTCCCAGCTGAACGCTCCGCACACCATTCTTTGGAACGATTCGCCAGGTTTCCTCGCCTGGCTGAAAGACCAGAACATGCCAGCGATGCCCGGCAAAGGATTAAACCTGTGGAGTGGTCTTGGCTTTGCATTGAGCCAGACCGAACTACGGGCGCTCATCATCCACGACTGCGATATCCAAAACTATACCGTTTCCCTGCCGATTTCTTTAGCGGTGCCAGTCGCTAGAATGGAGTACCAGTTTTGCAAAGGTTTCTATAGCCGAGTGCAGGAGCAGCTTTATGGCCGGGCAACCCGGCTTTTCATGATTCCGCTGGTGCGCGCTTTGGTTCGCACCCTTGGTCATCTACCGTTACTCGATTTTATCGATTCATTTCGTTACCCGCTTGCTGGTGAGTGCGCCCTCTCTACTGGTGTCGCGGCAAGTCTGTCCGTTGAAAATGGTTGGGGGGTGGAAATCGGTTGGCTCTGCGAGGCTTACCGACTAATCGATCCGGAAGAGATCTGCCAGGTGGATCTGGCGATGCGTTACCATCACCGGCATCAAAGCATCGATCCCGAGCGCCCAGCGGAGGGTCTGCTGGGAATGGTCAGCGATATCGCGCTCTCTATCTTTACGCACCTAGAAAAGGAGGGTTGCCGGCTAGACTCGTCGATTCTGGACGAAGTGGTGTCAGGATATGAACAAACCGCCAACGACATGATCCGGAGGTACCGTGATGTCGCCGAGTTCAATAAGCTGCCCTTTGCTCGAGATGAAGAACGGCAGACGACGCGACTATTTCAGGAAAGGCTTCGCTTTGTAGCCGGCGAATTCAGCCGCGGAACGCGCATGCAGAGTTTGCCGCCCTGGGGTCAACTGTTGCGGGAAGGGAGTTTTCCTGCGGACGATATCGTCCGCAGGAGCTAGGGGAGACGTGTCGGCGTGGGCATTTCGGCGTATCGGCGTGAAACGAGCTGTGCCCGCCACTACAAAAATCGCTTTTCGCCCATTCGCCGTTTCGCCCACACGCCCACACGCCCCTTCATTCCCCCTTGAGGGCATGGCAAATCTGCCGTAGAAAACGAGACATGTTCACTGGCACCTACACCGCCATCGTTACTCCCTTTAAGAATGGTGCAATCGATGAGGGTGCATTTCGAAAACTGATCGACTTTCACATCCAAAACGGGGTCGATGGAATTGTGCCGGCTGGTTCGACCGGAGAAGCTGCGACGTTAGACCACGACGAACATTTACAGGTGATCAAGATCGCTGTGGAACAGGCGGCAAAACGTTGCAAGATCGTTGCTGGCACCGGATCAAATTCGACTCACGAAGCGATCGATCTATCGGTTGGAGCGGCAAATCTCGGAGTCGACGGAATTTTATTAGCCAGCCCTTACTATAACAAGCCGACCCAAGAAGGAATTTACCGGCATTTCAAAGCCATCAGCGAGCAGGCTAACGTGCCGGTCATGCTTTACAATGTGCCGAGCCGCACGGCGAGTGAGATCGCGATCGAAACTTGTGTTCGCCTGGTGAGGGAATGCCCGAATGTCGTTTCGATTAAGGAAGCCGGGGGCAGCTGCGACCGGGTTGCACTGCTGCGAAACGCTCTCCCACCCAGCTTTACCATCTTGTCGGGAGACGACCCGTTAACGATCCCGTTCATGGCCGGAGGAGCGGTGGGCGTAGTCAGTGTCGCTTCTAACATTATCCCGCGGCAAATTGCCGACATGGTGAACGCGTTTTCTGCCGGCAGGGTGCAAGAGGCTCGAGATCTCCACCTCCGGTGGTATCCGATCTTTAAAGACCTTTTCATCGAGTCCAACCCGATCCCGGTAAAGGCGGCGCTTCATCTCATGGGAATGATCGAAAGCGAATATCGTTTACCGCTTTGTGAGATGAACGAAGCAAATCTCGTTCGTCTGAAGAAGACGCTGGCCGCCAGCAAGCTGATATGAGTCTGTCCTCGGACGGGTCGCCAGCCAGTGGGAACGCCGTCAACGCCGGGAACGACATGGGCGCGCCACCTGTGGAGCTAAGGCTTCTCGTCCACGGAGCCTCGGGCCGGCTTGGCAAAGTGATCGTGGAGATCGTCCAAAGTCAGCCAGATTTAGCGGTCAAAGGCGCGACTCGGCAGGATCCGATCGACAAGTTGATTATTTCGGCCGATGTCGTGATCGACGTGAGCGCACCCTCCGCCACCACTGCTGTTGCCAGGCTCTGTTCAGAAAATCAGACACCGTTGGTTGTTGGCACTACGGGGCATACTCAAGACCAAATCGAGGCTCTCCGCCTGGTGTCACAGAAATGTCCTGTGCTCCTTGCTCCGAATTTCAGCCTTGGAGTTAATCTCCTCTTCTGGATGGCCGAAACTGCGGCTGCCAAGCTAGGTAAAGATTTTGATGTGGAAATCGTCGAGTTGCACCACCGGCTAAAGAAAGATGCCCCCAGCGGCACCGCAAAGAGGCTGGCGGAACTGATCGCCGCAGCTCGCCGGTTGACCTATGAGAAGAACACTCGGCACGGACGTGAAGGCTTGGTCGGTGAGCGGCCAGTTGATGAGATTGGCGTCCATGCTGTCCGCGGTGGCGATATCATCGGGGAGCACACCGTCCTATTTGCCGGCCTGGGCGAACGCTTAGAATTGACCCACGAAGCCTCGAGCCGCGAAACCTTTGCTCGTGGAGCGATCCAGGCAGCCAGATGGATCGTTGGGCGGAGTCCGGGTCTGTATGAGATGCGGGACGTGCTGGGGCTAAGGGAAGGAGCTAGGAGCTAGCTCCAGGAGCCAGGCGGAGACGTATGGGTTGTCGAAATATTGGTGGGGCGAGGCTCCCGAGGCACCGAACACGATTAGCAGGGCTTAGGGCGGCTCGCCACTTCTACACACCGGTGGGCCTAAACGCGCGCCGAACCGGTATGCCGGGTGCGCGACCATTCCGGGGCGATTGCATCACAGGTCTCCGGTTCGGCAGTTTTATCGACTTGATACCCCGCAATGGCATCGACGCACTTTTGACCCTGTTGTTAGTCTCGGTCTTTCGGGAGTCTCGCCCCACCAACTTGAGTCGGCCGACCCGGTACTCCAAGCTCTAGATTCTAGCTCCCAACTCCTGCCCCATGCGCTCAGGGATTGCCCTAGGCTCCAACGTCGGCGACCGATTGGCTAACCTCAGGACGGCCTACCGCGAAGTTGTCAAACTTACCTCGGATCCGGCCGCGATTCGGTGCTCTTCGATTTATGAGACCAGTCCGGTAGACAGCGCCCCCGGCGTCACCGCGTATTTGAATGCGGTCATGGAAATTGAGTTCCATAGGCCGGCAATTGCGCTTTTGGATTC
>JAFAIO010000518.1 GCA_019236675.1 Verrucomicrobiota bacterium | reverse complement strand
ATGCAGCCAACGAAGGTTTTTGGATTTGAGAACGTCTTCAGCGCTGGGTTGGCCGAAAACGATCGTGGCGCTGGCTAGTTGAGGGTCGCCACTGTTCTCCGCCAAGACATGGGGACCTGCATCGGCGACGATGAGCTGGTGACCCTTGGTCCCGGCCTGCAGCACATCGAGTTCCGGTTCCGCTAAGCGAACGTTTGTCCAAATAACAGACGAATCCTGATTCATAGTGAGAGTGCGCTTGATCTCCTTGACAGATTTGTTCCTCCTTACAGAACAAGACCGCAATGGTCACAAAGGCAAAAGAATTCACAACAAGATCGCAAAGGCCGCAGAGATAATTTTTTACTACTAGCCAAAGATTTCTCTTACACCCGTGTCCTGGCTTTCATCCTTGTGGCCTCCGCAGCCTTGTTGTGTAAATTTCCTCCTTGCAGTTTGAAATGGACAAGTAGCGTCAACCAGGAAGGTATCAATGAGCAAAGGGTTATTTTTGGTATTCGCCTGGCTCGTATGCGCGACCACAACTTTTGGCAAAAACTCGGATCTGCCGCCGGAGATTCCAGGCGAGCAACAGCAGATCGACCGGATGTTTGATCTGACAAACCGTATCCGGGCGGAGCGGAGAATCCCGATCTTAGGACTGGATGCTCGCCTTTGCCACGCGGCAGCCGTACATGCCGAGGAGATGGCCCGGTACAACTATGTTAGCGATCGGGGTCACGGAATTTTCCCTATGCGCTCCAACCCGGGGTCGCGAGCCTGGGCGTGTGGATATGCTTGGTCAGCTATCGCAGAGACAGTTTGCGGCGGCTCTTCCGATGTCGCCTCCGTTTTGAAGAGCTGGCTAAGCAGCCGGTCTCACGCGCGGATTTTGATGGATCCTCAGTACCAGGATGCCGGCATCGGCATGGCCCGGGGCGTGACCCGAACTTATTGGGTCCTATTGCTGGCTACGAGACCGCCCAATAGCTCACCCGGTAGAAGTTGGAATTTGCGGTGACGCTTTGAGGCAGCGTTCCGGCGACGCGCCCATTCGCCGTATCGCCCTTTCGCCGGTGCGCCCATTCGCCTTACCTCCGCTGATCAAGCCGCCGGTTCAACTCGAACGCAGCGCTGATGAGAGCCATATGGGTAAAGGCTTGCGGAAAATTGCCGAGTTGTTCGGCCGAGGGACCTAGCTCCTCGGAATAGAGGCCGACATGGTTCGCGTATCCGAGCATCTTTTCAAAAATGAACCGTGCCTTGTTCACGTCCCCGCTTCGAGCCAGGCACTCGACATACCAGAATGAGCACATGCAGAAAGTCCCTTCTCCACCTTCCATTCCGTCGGGGCTCCGATAACGGTAAACTAGCGAGTCATCAACCAAGCGGTTCTCAAGCGCGTTTAAGGTGGACAACCAGCGAGGATCGGTCGGGCTGATAAACCTGACCAACGGCGACAAGAGACAAGACGCGTCCAACCAATCGCTTTTCTTGGTCTGGACATAACTGTTAACGCCGGAATTCCAAAAGTCTGTCTGGATTTGATGATAGATCTGGTCGCGTACCTGTTGCCAATGCACTTGGGGGCCGGGAAAACTCCGCTTGTTGATCAAGCGGATAGCTCGATCCACAGCCACCCAGCACATTAGCCGGCTATAATAAAAGTGTTGCTGGCCCCCGCGCACCTCCCAGATGCCTTCATCCTGGCGGTCCCAATTTTCACAAACCCAATTGACGATCTTCACCAGATCAAGCCAAAGCTCGTAGCTGATCTGTTCGCCGTATTTGTCGTAGATATAGATCGAGTCTAATAGCTCGCCGTAGATGTCCAGCTGCAACTGCCCGGCGGCAGCGTTGCCGATGCGGACTGGCCGACTATTCCGGTAACCGGCAAAATGGTCCAGGATTTCTTCGGGCAGCTCGTGCCGCCCGTCGATGCCGTACATGATTTGTAGGGGACCAAGCGCTGCGCTCTCCGCGCATCTGGCTTCCAACCAGCGGATAAAAGCCCCAGCTTCCGCTGTAAAACCCAATCGGCTGAGCGCGTACAACGTGAAGCTGGCGTCTCGAATCCAGGTAAATCGATAGTCCCAGTTTCGTCCGCCTCCAACGAATTCCGGTAATCCAAATGTCGGAGCTGCTACAATCGAACCGTATCGCCGGCTAGTCAGTAGTTTCAAGACTAAGGCCGAACGGTCAACGACTTCACGCCACCGTCCTTTATACTGGGATCGACGGATCCATCCGTGCCAAAAGTTGAGGGTTTGCAAAAAGGAATCTTTTGCTAAGCGAATGGGCTCGACCGTTTGACCAAGGTCGAGCTCAAGAACAAACAATGCCCTTTCTCCGGCCTTTAAGACAAAATCGGCATTGGCGTCCTGATCGTTGATCTGAAGCGGCGTTTCCGAGTGGAAGCGCAGCGTTGGCAGCCGGGAGCCTTCCGGGATAAAAAGAACCTCGTTGTCTGACAGCCTTTTCACTTGATGCTTCGCCCTCGCGTAATCGAAGCGCGGTTGGCAAATCATCTGGAACCGGACTTCGCCGCGAATGCATTTTGCGCGTCGAATGATCTTTGCCCCTTTGCGAAGCCCTTCTTCGCTACCAACTTCGCCGTCGAATATCGGCATGAAATCGCTGACTTCGCCGACACCATCCGGCGAAAGAAAGCGAGTTAGGAGAATGTTGGTATTTGGCAGATAACTCTGTCTCGGCCGGCTATTCTGGAGACTGGCGGCGACCGAAAAACGCCCGCCTTTATCCGGATGAAGTAAGTCAGCAAAAATCGTGGGCGAATCGAAGTCAGGAAAACAACAAAAATCGATAGTGCCATCGATGGCAACTAGAGCGACCGTCTCCAGGTTCCCAATAATGCTATGGTTCTCAATGGATTGATAACCGTCGGCCATGTGGCCAGTATAGCCAAAATCGTGGGGCAATTACAGCGAAACGGCAATCACAGCGAAACGGCGATTGGGCGAAAGGGCGCACCGGCGAATGGGCGGTAGGGCGAAAATCTCGGCGCGCTGCGGATGAGCCACTTAGACGACACGTCCGCGCCGGATTTGAGCCGTTTGGGGTGGGGTTAGCTTTGGCCCAGGTGCGATTCTTCACAAAGGCTTTGCGCAAATAAATTTTGATCGACGGAATTTATGCAACTTAATGATTGCGTGCCATGTGTCTGTGGACGGCCGGCACATAAAGCCAACCACACCCCGAACGGCTCAAATCCGCCGCGGGGACGTGTCGTCTAAGTGGCTCATCCGCAGCGGGCCGAGATTTTCGCCCTGCCAGCCCTCACGGCACCTTCGCCGTGTCGCCCCATCGCCCATTCGCCCAATCGCCGTCTCGCTGTAATTGCCGTTTCGCTCACTTCGCCGTTTCGCTCTTCGCCGCGACTGCACCGTCTCCGGATGCCGGCTGCGCCGTAACCTCCGGTTCGACCGTTCGAGCAACGACCGGACGGCTCTGTTCTCCGGCTAAATGGAGGATCAAGTCTGTTTTGGAGATGCTGCCGATTAGTCGCTGCGAATTAAAGTTATCGATTACCGGGAGTCGTTCAGAATGCGTTTCCGAGAATTTACGCAAGGCTTCCGCCGTGCCCTGGAGTGGGGAAATACGCGGAAAATTTTCATCCATGATATCCGCAGCGATAACGACAGTCTCTAACTCGGGCCGGTCCAGGAACGCCTTCACATCATGGAGCGAAATCGCACCTAGGAATCGACGTGAGCTGTTTACTACGTAGAGATGCTGGAATTGGAATTGAAGAAAAGTCCGGGCGACTTCCGCGAAGCTCGCTTGTTCCGGCAAGGTGATCGGGTCAGTCCGGATCAGGTCGGTCACGCTAACTTCTGCCAACTGCGAATTGAAGAATGCAGCTCCTTTCCGCTCTAGCGATTCGCCGTACATGAAGCGGCGTTCGAAAATGCTGCTGCAATAGTAGCCAAGCACGCATGCCACCATCAGGTAAGGCACAATGGTGTAACTGAGTGTCAGCTCAAACACCATCAGGATAGCCATGATCGGTGCTCCGCTGGCAGCCGATAGAAATGTCCCCATTCCGACAAGCCCGTAGATGTCAGGATCCGGTTGCAGCGACGGGAACAGCAGTAGCACCGTTTGGCCATAAAGAAATCCGAGTGCGGAACCGATGAAGAGAGTAGGAGTAAAAACGCCTCCCACGGCGCCGGAACCAAAGGTGGCTGAGGTAGCAACCAATTTGACACTCAAGAGGACCAAAATTGTATCGAAGTCCCAGTTCTGGTGAAAAAGGGAGCTGAGCAAGTCTTGGCCATTCCCGCAAACTTGAGGAAAATAAATCGCGATACCACCGACAATCGCCCCGCCAATCGCCAGCTTAAACGGGGGTGGAAACCGGAGCTTCGAGAAAAGTTTTTCCGACCGGCGCAATAATTGCAAAAAGACGGGAGCCAGAAACCCGAGCAGGAGACCCATCACGCAAATCGGGATGGCCTCCCAGCGAGAGTGAAATTCGAGATCCGGCGACCGGTAAAGAGCGCTAGCGCCATGGATAGCACGGGTGGTGAACGTGGCGACGACCGAAGCCAGGATTAATGGTCCAAGAGATTCTACTACCACTGTGCCAAGAATGATTTCAGCGACGAAGAAGGCGCCAGCAATTGGCGCGTTATAGGCGCTGGCAATCCCGGCTGCCGCGCCGCAAGCTACCATCTGACGCTTTTGGGGGACCGGGCATCTCCGAAGCCGGCCCGCAAGGGAAGCCAGCAGGGAAGAGAGTTGTACCAACGGGCCTTCTCGACCTATTGATCCACCGCTACTGATCGAGAACAGCGCCGAAATGGTTTTTACCACGCTCGCCCGGAACGAAATCTTGCCGTTTCCCACCACTATCGCCTCCATGTAGTCGGTAGTCGATTTTTGGCGAACACTGCTGATCAATCGATTGCCAAACCAAAGGGTGAGGCCGGCGAGCAGCCCTCCAGCGGTTGGAATGATGAAGCGTTGCCACGGCGGTATACCTTCGAAACTGGTGACGATGCTGCTCAGGTGACCTGTCCCCAGGAACTGCAGAAATTCGGTTGCCTTCCGGAACGATTCCGCGGCCAGCGCTCCAAGAACTCCGATAGCCGCCGCCCAAAACAGGGTTACCTGGCGTTCGCTGAGACGAAAATGTTCAACTATCCAGACCTTTAGGAGAAGGAGACGCCGCAGAGCAGGACTCAGGCGGGCGCGCGATTTGGACATGTTGTCGATGGCAGCCTATGGCGCGAACGCCGCGAGAAATTGCTCGATATTTGTCGTTCCCATCAGCCGGTCCAGCACGTTCTCGCCTCGAAGATGACGCGCTAGAAAGGAGGTCAATTCCAGATATTCGGCCACCGCCTTTTTCGGCACCCCGATCAGGAGTACGAGCTTGGCCGACCCAACCGAGAAAGGGATCGGTTGCGGAGAGATTCCCACCACAATCACAATGCCGCGCACGCTATCGGTTCGGGCATGAGGCAAGGCGACACCCATGGGTAGGAACGGTGGATCCACTTTTTGCCGTTCAATGATGGCCCTCTTAAGTTCAACCAAGTCGGCGACCAGCGGGTTCGCTGTCAACTCCTCCAACAAGCTTTCAATCGCTTCGATCTCTGAACCTGCGACTAGTGGATTCACAAAGGCGGCTGTACGCAGCGACTCAATCGTTTTGGTGTTGATCAACTCTCTTCTCCCAAGGTTCTTCCTAACAGAATAGCACGCCCCGCGCGAGCGGTTAAGCGGTTTAGGGTTCAAGGTTCGCTGTTCGCCGTTGGCACGTTCCCTGGCTTGCTTCGTAATCGTCCTCGTCGTCGTCCTCGAAAGGTTCGTAACATCGACACCGCGTGTTTGCTCCCACCGATTGGAGGGGAGCCGCTTTGGCATGTGTCCCGCCACCCTCGTAAAATTTGTCTCAACGATAGTGCCGCCGAAACGCGTGAGAACAGGCGGCTCCCGGGAATTACCCAGCGTGATGCAGCTCTATGGTCCGGCTGTAAACGGATCGAAGGCCACGCGTGAATGGATTGCGCTCGGTCGTTTCCGGGAGCCGCCTGTTTTCACGCGTTTCGGCCATACTAGCGTTGAGGCGAAATTCGCGAGGTCGCGCGCCACATGCCAAAGCGGCTCCCCTCCAGGCGGTGGAAACAAACACGCCTCGTGAACATGCTACCTTTTCGAGAACCGTTACGAGTCTGCCCAACGCCGGCCTACGCCTCCCCAAATAGCCGGTTACTATTCTCCGTGCAGATTTTTACCAGATCGGATAAGTCAACTTTCCGCAGCGAGCTCAAGGCGGCGTATACAGCCCGGATATTTCCCGGGTGGTTGATAGTCTCACCATCTATCGCCCCTGGTAGCCGGAACTCGCTGTGGATGTCAGGCAACGGCATCGAAGGTGCATCAGTCTCGGCCAATAGCCGGTCCGAACGAACCTGTCTAAAACTCGCCAACCTGTCTTCTTTGCCCGGATTCAAAAAATATCCAGAGAAAGAAAAATAAGCGCCGAGTTCGGTGAACGGTCCTACCATCTCGGGTGGACCGCTATACGCGTGCAAAAGAAAACCTCGAGCCGGCAGGCGTTCCGAGCGGAGGACATCGAGTAACTGCTCCCAAGCGCGCAAACAATGAATTGTGATGGCGCGACGGTTCCGTTCCGCGATCTGAAGGCTGTGCCTGAGCGTCTCGATCTGGGATGGCAAATCTGGATCACGCATCCAAAGATCGAGCCCGACCTCACCCACATGGGCCTTTGCGTCCGAGATCAGTCGTTCTTCCAAGCGCTTTTCCCAACCGGGCTTTTTCTCCTTTAGATACCAAGGATGTAGCCCGTAGCTCGGGGTCACAAACCCGTGCCGGCTAGCCAGCTCCTTGATCCGATCCCAATCTTGTTCCGTGATCCCGTTCACAATCATCCGGGCCACTCCGAGACCTTCACAAGCTGGAATTACCTTCTCCAGAAACGACTCCAAGCCTGTTGCCTGGAGATGATTGTGGGCGTCGATGAAACCCGTGGTCATATTGTACGTAGTTCAACGTCCTGCGAGGAAACGGCAAAGTAAGCAGTCAGCAGTAAGCAGTAAGCAGTCCAGAATGTGACAGCATCGACTCGATACCGCTCACTGCTAACTGCTGACTGCTCACTGCCTATTTCCCGCCTTACTCTCCGATAATCTTCACCAGCACCCGCTTCCGTCGTTTACCGTCGAATTCGCCATAGAAAATTTCTTCCCAAGGACCAAAATCGAGTTGGCCTTCTGTGACCGCAACCACCACTTCGCGCCCCATGATAGTTCGTTTGAGATGAGCGTCCGCATTGTCCTCGGCGCCGTTGTGAGCGTATTGGTCGTATGGCTTTTCTGGAGCCAATTTTTCCAACCACGCCTCAAAGTCGCGGTGTAGGCCTGACTCGTTGTCGTTGATAAAGACGCTGGCCGTAATATGCATAGCGTTTACCAGGACCAAACCTTCCTGGATGCCGCTTTCACGCAGACATTGATTGATTTGCGGCGTAATCCGCAAAAATTCCCGCCGCTTTTTCGTCTCGAACCAAAGTTCTTTCCGGTAGCTTTTCATGGGTGGCGGGAATTTAACGTGATAGAGGGGGGCCGCGATAGGGAGAACCGGCGAACCGGCGAAAGGGCGCGCTCGGTATCAGGCGCCGTGCGGCGCTGTTAACGGACGGGACTCATGGGACACATGAGACTGATGTGATTGATCCTCTCATTAGTCCCATCAGTCCCATAGGTCCCATCTGTTGACTGTCTCCAGATGTGCAACTGTCCCTTTCGCCCCTTCGCCGTTTCGCCGATTCGCCCCTCCCTCTACGATCCGCGTTGTTTTCCTCACTGCTTTCGGCTTCGATTAAACTGGTTCGGAAATTCGAAGAACTATGGAGCTTATGCATTGGATTACAGAGCCGAGTATTTGGGCAAGCCTGGCGACGCTTACTTGTCTGGAAGTTGTTCTCGGCATCGACAATCTCGTGTTCATTACCATCGTAACCGGCAGACTACCGGAACGAGATCAACCGAAAGCCCGACTTGCCGGGCTAACGCTGGCGTTGCTGACGCGACTCCTGTTGTTGTTCTGTATCTCTTGGTTAACGACGCTGACTGCACCCTGGTTCTCGCTTTTTGGAAGAACTTGGTCCGCCAAGGATATTGTGTTACTGAGCGCCGGGCTCTTTTTGATTGCCAAGGGTACACGCGACATCCATGAACGTCTGGAAAACGTCGAACGGCGAACCACTAAGGCAACACACGGTCGAGTGTGGGGGGTGGCGTTCCAGATCATGTTTCTCGACATTTTGTTTTCGTTCGATTCCGTGGTTACAGCGGTCGGCATGGCTCAACAATTGGCGGTAATGGTGACGGCCATTGTTTTAGCAATGTTGCTGATGTTGGCTGCCTCCGGCGCTATCAGCAGGTTTGTCAACCAGCATCCGACCATCAAAATGCTAGCACTCGCCTTCCTTATCCTGATCGGAGTGCTCTTAGTTGCTGAGGGTCTCGGCCAACATGTCGATAAAGGATACATCTACTTCGCCATGGCGTTCTCGACCCTCGTGGAGATGCTGAATCTGCGCGCAGGGAGAGCTAAAGGTGAAAAGTGAAAAGTGCGCGGAGTAATCAGTAATCAGTGACTCAGTAATCAGTACAGATCGCTGCCAGTGGCAGAAAGACTGGTTACTGACCTACTGATCACTGATTACTTTGGCCTCAGACCTTGCACCAGTTTTTTCACGCGCCGCCAGCCCCCAGCCTCAACCGCTCTTCGCTCCCTAGCATCTCGCTCAAGCGCGCCCAGCCGGCATTATCCATCATAAGGAACAGATGGAGATAGATGGTCACCACTTCAGGGGAATGATGTTCGAGAATCAGGTCGATTGCGCTCTGTAGCTTCTCCGTCTCTGGCTCGGGCGGCAATTGATCAACCACACCTTTGCCGTCATGCTCGATTTGGAGCGCATCGAGAAATTGGCAGATTAAAGGTTGTTGGGCTCCCAAAAGCCAGATCTGGAGAACCTGCGTCGCCAGATCGTCAGCCGGCTTCCGGGCGAGTGCCTGCTGCAGCCAGGTATGCCGCTCGGGCTTCGGTTTTCGCTCGATGAAGACCGGCCGCAGCTTTCTTTGGTTCGCCAAATTCTGGATTACCGCGCGGTAGACCGGTTTTTCCTTTTCATGCAGATAAACAAAGATCTCGTTGGCGAGTTGGGATGAACAGCGGCTGAAAATCTCATAGCTCGTCATAGGACAACAGGGCGGTAGAATTCGCGTATAAGCCCACTCTAATCAAGGCAAAGTAATCAGCGAACAGTGATCGGTAATAGTCTTCTGGGGTACGGATAGCTCTGATTACTGATTACTTTGCTCCGGCCGTACGTGCGTGTTAGGTTGCAGGCTTGTCATTTGTCATTAGACGTGCTTGAGGCGATTTTAGTCGATGAACGAACCTAGGCCAGCCATCCTCGATTTAGCGCGGGCTGACCTCGTTTCTTGGCTGCAGGAGCGACAGCAAGCCAGCTATCGCGCAGACCAGATTTTCGAATGGATCTACCGCAAGCGGGTGACCGATTTTGCCCGGATGTCAAATCTGCCGGAACCATTGCGCGCTGAACTCGAAAATCATTTCCGACTTTTTGGCTTGCAGAAAGTTCGGCAGACCGGCTCGGAAGATTCGACGAGAAAATTCCTTTTCTCGCTTGTCGATGGGAATCTGATCGAGACGGTTCTTATTCCAGCCAGCCCGGATTTGTATGGTTCGGCAGCGGATCGGAAGACCCTTTGTGTATCGACTCAAGTGGGTTGCGCCTACGGATGTAAGTTTTGCGCAAGCGGATTAGATGGCTGGACCCGTAACCTTCGGTCAGGTGAAATCGTCGAACAAATTATACAGGTCGAAGCCGAAACCGGTGAAAAGGTTAACAACATCGTATTCATGGGTATGGGGGAGCCGCTAGCAAATTTTGATCAGCTCCTACGAGCGGTTAAGACCATCAATGCGGATTGGGGGATTGGGATAGGGGCTCGGCATATGACGGTCTCAACGAGCGGTTTAGCGCCACGTATTCGTGAGCTGGCCGATCAACCGCTCCAGATTCGTTTAGCGATCTCGTTGCACGGGGCTACTGACGAGGTTCGTGGGCAAATCATGCCGGTGAATCGCAAATATCCGTTGGCGGATTTAATGAACGCTTGCGCCTACTATTCCAGTCGGAAAAAGCAACGAATAACCTTCGAGTTTATTTTGATCAAAGGAATCAACGACGGTTTGGACCAAGCGGAAAAGCTGGCCCGGCTCGCCCGGCGGATTGAGGCCAAGGTCAACCTGATCCCTTATAACCAAGTGCAGGGTCTTAATTGGACCAGGCCTTCCGGCAACCGGCAAACCGCTTTTCTTCAGGCTTTACGCACTCGCGGTATCGATGCCACTATCCGCCGCGAAAAAGGCCACGATATTGATGCCGCTTGCGGCCAACTCCGGTTGCAAACGGTGCGTGATAAAACCTTTGCAGCGGTTTCCGAGGTGCGATAATACTCGCGTATGGCTGATTTCTTCGATGAGCCAGAGCGGGCCTGGGATGAGTATGACTGGGAACGCTTTCTGCAACAGCAGGACAGCAAGACTGAGCGATACATGGAGCTGTTCGAGAAATACATCGACGATCCCAACCGCGACCAAATCATTGCCCGCGAGATGGGTTGGCCCCACCTGCTGGAACCGGCCATCGAAGATTTAGAAGAGTTGGAAATCGGCGAGGAAGAAGAATCCGAAGACGATGACAGCCTGAGAGAATCTTTCGAGTCACATCCGTTATATCAAAGCGCGTTCTCGCTGACAGTCTGGATTGATCAACTGTTTGATGAAGTTCATGGGGTCGCTTCGAACCCAGTTGGAGTAAAACTGGCCTCTCACGTTGCAGTGGCCAGCGCAAAACTGGCGGCAGCGCTCAGCGACCAAGAGAGCGAAGAGATCGGCATGACGATTGCCTATCTGAAGCGTGCCCTACGGGCGATTTCTACGGCCCTAGAAGCCGCCACTCAACTCGACCGGGATGGTCTGGTTAAACGACCGCAGTTTGAGGATTTGCTCCAACGTCTGTTCCACGTAAGGGACAGCATCATTGTCATGATGGG
>JAFAIO010000072.1 GCA_019236675.1 Verrucomicrobiota bacterium | reverse complement strand
GAAACCGGCTTTCTGATAGATCCCGCGAGCAGCGCTGAGGTTACTATGAGTCCACAGGACCATCTTTTTATAGCCTGTCTCTCGGGCGAAACGGATGCATTCTTCCACCAAGCGTTTGCCGATGCCGAGGCCGCGGGCAGATGGTTCGACCAGCAAGAGACGCAATTTGGCGATTTGTTTCGAACGCTTCACTAGTAGGACAAAGCCGAGGATTTCGCCGGCTCGTTCAGCGACCCAGCAGCGCTCAGCCTCGGGATCGTAATGCTTAAGGAAGTGGGCGGTGATCTCCAGCACTAGGGCTTCAAATGCTTGATTCCAGCCATATTCTTTGCCGTAGAGGACAGCGTGCCGGTACGCGATCCAGCTGAGGTCGCCTGTGCGATGGGTTCGAATGATATAGGGCTCATTGTTAGCGGGGGAGTCTTCCAGCGCGGCTTGGATCTGTGACATCGCTTGCAGGACGCTTGCTTGTTGTGGATCGGTTAAATCGCCTAATAGCGATCCGGCTTGCTGTTCAGATCGTGAGTCGAGCGTGTTCATCGCTTTTTTCCCTTTGGGCGTAACTTGAATGAGCCGTTGCCGGGCGTCTTGCTCGGCTGGTGCTCTCCGGATCAGTTGCTGCCCCTCCAGTTTGGCCAGGATCCGGCTGAGATAACCCATATCCAGCCCTAGTTTGGCGCTGATTTCGCTGGCGGTGGTTTCTCCACGTTGAGCCAACTCGTAGAGCGCCCGCGCTTCACCTACAGAAAACTCGCTCTGCAGGTAGCCTTTATCCAGAACACCAATCTTCTGGGTGTAAAACCGGTTGAACCGGCGGAACGCAGCAATGCGTGTATCCGAACGGGATGAGGCAGGTGCGAGGTCATTCACAGGACAAATAGATACTTGACAGAGTCAACTAAATAGTTGCTTGAGTCAAGTATTTCGCCGAGCCCTGCTGCAGGAGGAGCTAGGAGGGTTGGCGTGGAGGACGTTTGGGAGAAAGCGAGCGCTTTAGAACCAGGACATCGTCCGGCGTGGATCAGATGAGACTTATGGGACACATGGGACTCATCTGTTTTCCCGGCGGGCATGAAGCGGTTCTAGCGCACGCCTATAGGTCGCATTAGCATCCGTTCCCACCCACCAGATTTGACATAAGCTAGTGCCTGGCACGCTCAACCCTCCTAGCTCCTAGCTCCTAGATTCTAGCTCCTATCTCCTCCGCCCGAGGCGCCTCAGGCTGAAAGGTCAGCTGTGGCACCAATTTCCCGGTGCGGCCCTGGAGATAGACCAGGAAGTAAAACAGCGCCATGACGAGTCGTTCCCGGAGCGTTCGTGGCGGATTGCCGCCCAGAACCGAGTTAACGATAGCGACCATGTTCAACATTTCCCGGGGATGGAGGAAGATTTCGATGAACTCTTTTGTGTACCAGGCCGAAGAAAGCTTCAGGTAAGAAGCCAGCCGTTTTTGTACGGCACGCTCGTAGCGGCGATAGGCGACCCCTGTCTGGCCAGGATCCGTCAACACGGAATTGAGGGTTTCTCCGGCTTTTTCGCCCGAGTAAATGGCGATGTAGATACCGCTGCTAAATACCGGATCGATAAAACCCGCGGCGTCTCCCGCCAGAATCCAACGCTCTCCGGTGAGCTGGCGCACCGCGTATGAAAAATCCGCAGTCGCGAACACCGGCATATAGCGGGTGGTGTTCTCCACCCATTTCCGCACTTCAGGCTGCTCTTCGATGGTCCGATTGAGAGCTTCCTCAGGGGAGAGCTTGAGTTGATTAAATCTCTCTAGATCCATCACGACACCAACGCTGATTTTTCCATCGGCGATCGGGATCACCCAAAACCAGGCGTCATTGCCCCGGATCATGCGGGTATAACCGTCCTCTGGGTCGTTGGATTTACTGTTTCGCTGATAGTAAGAGTAAACGGAGAATTTCTTGAGATGCGGAAAGGATTCCTTGAGGCGAAAGCGGTTGGCGAGCAAGCTGCTTCTTCCCGAGCAATCGATGACGTAGGCCGCGCGAGTAGGCGTCGGACTGCCTTTGCAGTGGAGCGCCACTCCATCGGCACTGAACTCGACCGACTCCACCCTGGTCTCTTCTCTAACCTCGCAGCCTGAGCTCTGCGCATGCCGCAGCAGGATATCATCGAAAGTCATTCGATCGATCTGATAGGCGGTTTTCCAGCGTGGATTGAGCGCGTTACGGAAGAAGAACTTTGCCCGAGCGCCTCCACAAGCCGAAACGATTTCACCCCCATCCTTAGTCAGGAAACCGGCTTGATCGATCTTCTCTTTGACACCGATCCTTTGCAGTGTGTCCAGGCTGGCTGGAATCGTGGATTCACCAACTTGAAACCGGGGAAATTTTTCGCGCTCAAAAATGACGACGCTGCGGCCATATCTAGCTAATACTGATCCGGCAACGCTCCCCGCCGGACCTCCACCGATGATTGCGACATCAAATTGAGAAGGCATTCTCAAAGAAGGATAGAGGAGGAGCGGGCGGCCGTCCATTGTGAGAAGTGAAAGGTTGTCGGCGTTCCCAGCGATCCCGGCCTTTCTCCGGTTGTCCTTAACTCGCTAACTTGTTCGTCGTATTTGCAACTATGGTTAAGCAAAAAAAGATTATTCCGTTTTTGTGGTTCAACGACCAAGCAGAAGAGGCGGCGAGATTCTACGTCTCAATCTTCAAGAACTCGAAGGTGTTGAGCATTAATCATTACCCACCGGAATCGCCGGGAAAAGAAGGGACGGTGATGACCGTGAAGTTTGAGCTCGATGGCGAAGAAATCGTGGCATTGAACGGGGGTCCCCACTTCACTCTTTCGGAGGCCTTCTCGTTTTGGGTCAAGTGCGACACCCAGGAAGAGATAGATTATTTTTGGGAAAAGCTTTCCGAAGGGGGAGAGACTAGTGAGTGCGGCTGGCTGAAGGATAAGTTCGGTTTTTCTTGGCAGATCGTTCCTTCGTCGATTGAAGAATGGATTTCCGAAGAGGATCCCGAGCGAAAGAACAGAGTGTTGAAGGCTTTGTGGCAGATGCAGAAGCTGGACCTTAAGGCATTGGAGGAAGCGTATCGGGGCAGGTAGGGCAGAGGTAGTAATCAGTAATCAGTGAGTCAGTAATCAGTTCGGATCGGCTATCGCCTATTACGAGGGTTCCATACTGATTACTGATTACTACCTGGGCGCCACCCCTGGCGTTTGCTCGCTAAACCAGTTCCCGCCCTGCAGCCTGCAAGAACGGCGCGAGTTCAGCGACCAAGTCGCCGAAGGTGGAAAAATCGACTTGTTGTTGGCCATCGCTCAAGGCTTCCGGCGGGTTCGGGTGAACTTCTATGAGGAGGCCGTCTGCGCCCACCGCAGCGGCGCCGCGGCAGAGCACTTTTACTAAATCCGCCCGGCCGCAGCCCTGACTTGGATCCACAATGACAGGTAGATGAGATTCTTTTTTGGCAATGGCTACGGCAGCAAGATCAAGGGTATTACGAGTGTAGGTCTCGAATGTCCGTATACCACGTTCGCAAAGCAGGACGCGGGAGTTGCCATTGGACAAGAGGTATTCAGCGGCAAGCATCCATTCCTCGATTCTCTGGTTCATGCCGCGTTTCAGCAGGACCGGTTTACGTGACTTAGCGCACTCGATCAGCAGCTGGAAGTTTTGGGCATTGCGTGCCCCAATTTGCAAGATATCAGCGACTTCCGCTACGTGTTCAACGTCGCGTTCGCTCAGGACTTCAGTGATGATTTTGAGTCCGGTCTCGCGGCGAGCCAGGTCCAAGATACGTAGACCTTCTTTGCCTAATCCCTGGAACTCGTAAGGCGATGTGCGTGGTTTGTAAGCGCCGCCACGCAGAATGCTGGCGCCTCGTTTACGCACTGCCCGCGCCGTGGCCAGAAGCTGGTCTTCAGATTCCACACTGCAAGGGCCGGCCATAATCACAAAGTTTTTTCCTCCGACCTTAATTCCATCGACGTCAACCACGGTATCGCCTTCGGCTGATTCTCGGCTGACGAGTTTATAACGTTTTTGGACCCGGAGAACCCGCTCGACCTGAGGCAACGCATTGAGCGATTCGAGGGTTTGATGAACGCGTTCGTCACCGATGGCCGCAACAACGGTTTGCAGAGCTCCCCGGATTGGGTGGGGCGTGTAGCCCAGTTTTTCTACTTCCTCGATAACGTCCTGTATCTCTGTCTCGGTCGAGTGCGGCTTGAGGATAACAATCATGCGGAAACGTCCAGATAGCACGGGAGGGGCGACGAGAGCAAGTCCAACGCGGGTGGCGGCTGGGGAGTAAGCAGTAAGCGGTAAGCGGTTCGGGGGCGGTGCCGACTTCTGGACCGTTTACTGTTAACCGCTTACTGCTTACTCTGCGGCCAACCTCTCAGTGCGCACTATCTGTCGCTTGTGCTGCAACGCACCAACCGGTATGATCCTTGCTCCCCCCTTCAAATCCTTATGAGTGATCCTATCACGGCTCCCACTGCTGAAAAACCATCGCCGGATGTCATCCGGCATCCCCGTTTCTTACCGCCTATCGGTTCGCGCGGGTATCATCTGTTATTGGGAGCCGTGGCCATTCTGATCCTGGGACCGTTGGGAGGGATCACCGCCGCTTTCATGAATTTCTCCATCGGGTTTTTCGTCGGCGGACAAGTTTTGGCAGGGATTCTCGGTAGCGCCGTAACCTTCGGGTACGGTCCCGACGGGAAGCACGGGGCGAACTATATCCAGACCATGGCCGCTTCTGTGGCTGGTATGTGCGGGATGGCGGTGTTGGCGCAGGCAATGGTCTGGTTAGGATTACCTCAACCGCCGGCTTGGGAGCTGGTGCTCTATTATCTCTGTATCGGAATGTTCGGTGTCGGGGTGGGGATGCTTTATACACCGATTTTGGTCGATCGAATGGAACTTAAGTTCCCGTCCGGGTTTGCTGTCGCAAATATTCTGCGCGCGCTATCTGACAAAGTCCTGCTCAAGCGATCGATCTCGAAGTTGGCGAGCGGAATGGCAGCCGGTTACGCCATCGGAGTGTCTTCACTAAACATCGGGTGGTTTACACAATTCGGTCTTTCCTCCTCAGGCGTAACCATGCTCGAAAAGGCGGGCATTTCGGCATCGACCCTAGGTGCAGGCATGATTGTGGGCGCTCGGATCGCCATCCCGGCGCTTGTAGTGGCCCTTATCGGTGTCTGGCAAACCCCTAATCTGATCAGCATGGGTTGGCTTCACCCCGGAGATCCGTTTCGAAAAATCGGTTTCATCATTTCCCTGGGTACAATCCTGGGTGCAGCCATCATTGATATTGTCCTGATTCTGATCCAAGCCATTCGGCGTTTCATAGAAAAGAGTGCGGCGGCGGTGGCCCCGCAGGAGGATTGGAAACGAGTTAACCAGTTAGGTCTCGTGGTTTGGATCGTATTCTGGGGAATCGGCATTGTCGTGGTTGGAAGCCAAGTCCTGCATCAACCCTGGGTTTTTCTGGCAATCGCGGTTCTGCTTTCCTTTGTTTTTGTTCTAATTAACGGCATTTCGCTCGGTATTTCGGATTGGAATCCGATCTCTAGCGCGTTTGTGTTGAGCGTTTTTTTGATGGCAGCACTGGGATTACGCGACCCTGGAGTCGGTCTTTTGGCCGCTTCTATCGTCTTCATTGCTTGTAGTGAAGGCGGCGATATGCAGCAGGATCGTTCGACCGGCTGGCGATTGGGCACTAACCGCGTGATGCAGTTTCGTTACCAGGTTATCGGTATTACGATGGGAGCGATTCTGGCCGTCGTTTTGGCCAAGCTTTTCATGAGCGCGTATCCGATTCTGACTCAGGATCAGTTCGCCAATCCGCATCTGGAAGGTGCCGAGAAATGGCAATCTGCGATGACTTACAAATTTGTCGGCGCGCTGAAAGGAATTACGGCGGCGCAGCCGCAAGTGATGGCAGCGCTGGTACTTGGAATCACTATCGGGCTCGTGATTGAGATCCTGCGAAAGCTGATCAAGAGCCGTGTCCAATACAAGCAGTGGGTAAGCGGTTCCCGGACGGGAAAGGTAACAGATTTTCTTCTGGATGCCGTTTTTCTCTCCAGCCCATATGCATCCTCTTTTGGTGGGTTTGTGGAGCTACCGTCAGTCCTGTGGTGGACTGCAGGAGGTGTGATCTCTTCCCTTTACACTGGACTGACAGCGAGGTTGGCGGCGCGCCGTTCTAATGGCGCGCAGAAGAGTCTTTCCTCGCCGAATGGGGACGACATCTTGGGTGTGGCTGCGGGTTCCGCCGCGACCTCCACCGCCGAGGAATTGCCGTCCGATATGAGTACGACCTCTCTCGTAGGAGGGGGGCTTATTGCAGGGGATTCTTTGGCCGCCCTCACGGTCGGAATCTGGGGGCTACTGCACACGGTCTTGTAACGCCGCCAGCGCCGGGAACGCCGGGAGCGCCGCGAGCGTCTCCTTGCCGGACGCAGCCTCTTGTAAGGCCGAGACCTGGCAAGTCAGGAACTAACGAAACAATTTTGATCGAGGCGCTGACTGAGTTGTTCCCGGCGCTCGCGGCGTTGCCGGCGTTCCGCTCGGCGAGCCTTGGGCGAGCCGAAGGGTTGCGTGGGATCAAATCTCGTTCTAGATCTGGGCGTGCAAGATTTTACGGCGGGTGGGATTCACGCATTGCATGCAGCGTTTGCGTCGTCCGGGGATGAAGAGTTCGATCGACGTATCCGGGAATTGTTAACGGACTGGGGAGTCACGCAATCGCCGGAATTGATCGCAGAAATGATCGTAACGGCATTGCGCATGGGCCGAGATGCTGTGCCTGTAGCTGATCTCAAGATGATCAACCGCTCGCTGAAAGAGCTGCGAGCCGCGTCCAAGGTTTTTGCTCCGTACCAGGGAGTGCGGAAAGTCGCAGTCTTCGGGTCTGCGCGGACGGCGCCGACCGCACCCGAATTCGTGGCGGCCGAACAGTTTGCTTTCGCGATGCGAAACGAGGGTTACATGATCGTCACGGGAGGAGGGGACGGTATCATGGGGGCAGCTCAGCGGGGTGCGGGACGAGAGCACAGTTTTGGTCTCAATATCCGTTTGCCGTTCGAACAGCGAGCAAACGAGGTCATCGACGGCGATCCGAAGCTGGTGAACTTTAACTACTTTTTTACGCGGAAACTCAATTTCCTGAAAGAAAGCCATGCTTTAGCGCTGTTCCCGGGCGGGTTTGGAACGATGGACGAGGGCTACGAATGTCTGACCCTGATGCAGACCGGGAAAGCACGGATCATCCCGATGGTCTTGGTCGATAAAACGGGCGGCAACTATTGGAAAACCTGGATTGATTTTCTTCGCGATCACCTCCTGAAAGAGGGGCTGGTTTCGGCAGACGATTTTCATCTGTTCAGTGTTACGGATGATGTGAACGTCGCGGTGAAACAGATTGTAGGATTCTACCGGAATTTTCATTCCTACCGCTGGGTTGGAGAGCAGCTCGTATTCCGGTTGCAGAAACCGCTGACTGATCAAGCCGTTGAGCAGTTGAACCAAGAGTTCGCCGATCTCTTCGAGAAGCGTCCCTTGGTGGTTACGAGCGCGTTGAAAGCGGAGAAGAACGAGCCGGACACCCTGCATTTGCCAAGATTGACCTGCGGTCCTCACCGCAGGAATTTCGGCCGGCTGCGGCAGTTGATTGATGGCATTAATGCGGCCGCGGAGCGCTAGGGAAGAGCTCCTGCTCATCCGATGGACGCTCATTTTTTGGTGGGACATCTTTGGTGGGGCGAGGCTCCCGAATTGCTCGGGGCATTCGCAGGGCCGCGAATTTTCTCGTGCTGGATCCCGATGTTAGGGCGAAACGCGTGCCGAGCCGTGGTCTAGCGCTGGGCCAC
>JAFAIO010000070.1 GCA_019236675.1 Verrucomicrobiota bacterium | reverse complement strand
GCAGAACGTCGAGCTATAAAGGAGTACCAGGAAAAAACCTTTCCTGGCCTTCAAGCTCAGATCACTCAAGCAGCAGGTTTTGAAGTGCCTCTCGAAGTACAGTGGGATGCAATCGCCCAACCCGGCGAAGCCGAAAAGTATGCCAGTGACGATTACTTCACTAACATTTACTTCACTCCGTTAGTTGAGGCGTTGAAGAAGATCACGGCCGACGACATGGGCAAGCAAGCCCTCAAGAGTAATCTTAAGAGGGTTGTTGTTACCTACAACAAGGCAACTGCTCCCGCGAGCAACTATGCCAATGGGCTAAATTTTGATAGTGGCACGTTGACCATCAATTTTCAGCCCTATGCAAATGCCGGGGATATAGCACCCCGCGCCGATGCAATTCAGAAACTGCTCGAGTCTAAACTCTAGCGACAAGAAGGACATCCTTCTTGTCTTCGGGCTGGAGTTCTAACTCCAGCCTTCTTTTTTGCCTGGATTGACGAATCAGCTGTTCCTTCGATTGTTCCAGGATGGACTCCCCTCCGCTCACCGCCTCGGTCGTCGGCTGCGGGACCGGCGGCCGATTAAGCTTGGAAGCGCTTTCAGCTTCGCCGCTTTTTCGCATCGTCGCGGCGGCCGATCTTAGGCCTGAGGTTCGAGAGTCTCTAGAGCGAGAGTTTCCCGATCTGCGGACATTCGGCTCTCACCAAGAGATGTTAGCTCATTGCCCCACGGATGTGGTCTGCGTGAGTACCTACCCTCCGTCGCATGAATCGATCGTCCTCGACGCCATCGAGTTGCCATCCATGCGCGGGCTCTTAGTTGAGAAACCGCTTGCCGATGCCGCTGCCACCGGACGGAGAATCCTCAATGCGATTAAGTCCCGGAATCTGCCGATGGTGGTTCCGCATGGCCTTCGCACGAGGGCGACATCGGTGGAAGTTATCAATCGAGTCCTCGACGGTGAGATCGGAGAGTTACGCTCGATCGAAGTTCAATGCGACAAATGGGATCTATTAAATGCCGGGATCCATTGGCTCGACTTTTGTCTAGCGGCGACCGATGAAACACTGATTGCATCGGTTCTGGGCGCTTTTGATACCTCCACTCGTACGTATCGCGACGGGATGCAGGTCGAGACTGTTGCCGTCACGTACGTGGAAAACGTTAAGGGCGTCCGCTTGATTGTGCAGACGGGCGATTTCATTCGCGTCAATACTCCCGGAAAGAAGACGTTGTTTCGTTTGGTCGGTACCAACGGGATCATTGAGTTTTGGGGCTGGGAAAGAGGTTATTCGATATTGAATGCTCAATATCCCGCCGGCGAGGTGATTGTACCGGAGGAGTTTCCAGTCTTCGGACATCGGCGGCATTTAGAAAACTTAGCGATGCAGATCTGGTCGGGAACGCCTGAGTATCGGTTGCCCGAGAGCTCGCTAACCGCCCTGGAAATCTGTGAAGCTGCGTTTCTGTCGTGGCAGCATCGGTGCCAGGTGCGTTTTCCCTTCGCCTCTTTCGTTGCCCCTACACCGTCTGAATGGGAACCTGGCAAACCTTATTCCGGCAGTGGCGGGGGGCGCGATGGGAGGAAGTTGGGCTGAAGCGGAGAGGAGTCAGGAGCCAGAATCCAGGAGTCAGGAAGCGCGTCGGCCTGGAGGGGAGCCGCTTTTATCGCGTGGCAGGTCTGTCGTCTTGCCGCGAGCGGCTCCCGAAAACGTCTCCTGGGGTGCCATGTCTCAACGTATTCCGGAGCGTTTTTTTTCCGGCGCCTGGTCAGGTCTCTAAAATCCCGTTTCTCGGCATCAATCAAGCCGCTCGGCCTGGCCGACGCGCTTCCTGACTCCTGGATTCTGCCTCCTGACTCCTGTCCTTGAACTTCTCAAAGTCCCCTGTTTGCTTCCCTATGCCCCTTTCTTTCGGAGTCATTGGCAGCGGTTGGCGAGCTGAATTTTTCTTACGGATCGCGCGAGATCTGCCGGAACAATTTCCTTTAGCGGGAGTAGTCGCTCGTAATCCGGACAAACGGGGGGAGCTCGGCCGGCGTTGGGGTGCTCCAACGTTTTTAACCTTGGACGACTTGCTTACACAAAGACGTCCCGACTTTGTGGTCACTTCAGTCTCCGCCAGCGCTAACCTCGAATGGATGGAGCTTTTGTCAGAGCGAGGTGTACCAGTCCTCTCCGAAACACCGCTTGGCCGCGATCTGAAGGAACTTCATCGGGTTGTCGATTTAGAACGGGCAGGCGCACGGATCCAAGTGGCGGAACAGTATATTTTCCAGCCGTTACACGCAGCTCGCCTGGCGTTAATCGAGAACGGTCAATTGGGTACCATCTACGAAGCGGACGTCTCGATTGCTCACGGTTACCACGGTGTGAGCTTGCTTCGACACTTTCTGCAGACCGGCCTGCGATTGCCTAAGATCATTGCTCGCCGTTTCACCTCGCGAATCGTGGCGGGTCCGCATCGGAACCGGCTACCAACAGAGAGAAAGATTGTAGAGTCGGTCAGGACCATTGCTCAGCTCGACTACGGGGACCGGTTGGGAATCTTTGATTTTACGGGAGACCAATATCATTCCTGGATCCGTTCACCTCGGCTGATGGTACGCGGTGAGGAGGGTGAGATTAATCAAACCACCATTCGTTTGCTGAGACGTTTTGATACACCATTCCAGTTCGAACTAGTCCGGCGGGATACGGGGCACGCAGGCAATTTGGAAGGTTATTCCCACCGGGGCATCACGGGCGGAGGAGAGGTCCTGTACCAGAATCCTTATCCGGCTATGCGTTGGAACGACGATGAGATCGCGGTCGCCACGTCACTGTCCCGGATGTCAACCTACCTGACAACAGGCAAGCCCGCTTACAGCGTCGCGGAAGCGTGTCACGACTGCTATCTCGACCAGCTGATAGCGGAGGCTGCAACGAGCGGCCAGGAGGTTGTTGGCGAACCGCAGCCCTGGATGTGAGGGGAAGGAAGGAGCCAGGAGCCAGAATTCAGGAGTCAGGAGGGCGGCAGGAGTCGGCCAGGCCACGTGGCTGGAGGTGAGCCGCTTAGGGACGTCGCTATACACCCTCCCGTATTCGTATCAGGGCGTATCCGGCCGAATAACGAGGCAGCCGCCGAAAGACTTCGGGGTAGACTGGCGGCTCCCGCGAATTAGCCCTAAAGCGTTTTGCTCTATCGCCTCTTCAAGGCTTCCAGGAGACACATTGCATTGACGCCGAGAAACGGGCTCTTACAGACCTGACCAGGCGCCCGGAAAAAACACGCTCCGAATTCGTTGTGACATGGCATGCCAGGAGACGTTTTCGGGAGCCGCTTGCTGCAAAACGATAGAGCTGCCACGTGATAAAGCGGCTCCCCTCCAGACTGCCGCGCCTCCTGACTCCTGGATTCTAGCTCCCGGCTCCTCGATTACTTCAGCTTGGCCAGCACCTGCTCGCCGTCTTGCTTGACCTGCACATCGTCTTTTTCGGTATTCTGCATCGCAAGACCTTTTTCGATAAGGCGACGGCCTTCATCTTTTCGGCCCATCTCGACGTAAACTGTACCGAGAGCGATATAATGCATTAGGCGACCGGGATTGAGCTGCATCGCCTTTTCAAAGCAAGTAGCCGCCTCCTGAAATGTCGCTGGGGGTAATCCTCCCACCGCTTGGGCTAGCGCCCGATGAAATGGGTCCACTTCGGCCAGACCCTGATACCAACGGCCGAGCACGTGCCAGCCTATGTCATTTTCTGGCTCGAGCTCCGTCACTCTATCGGCAGCGTCTTTGATGACATGGACTGCATCAAACCTTTGACGATAGCCCTCAAAAGGCTGCAGCTTCCCAACACTGATAGCCACGGCTAGTTGGGCGTCCGCATCTTTTGGGTTGAGCGCGACGGCCTTTTTCGCGTAGTCGACCGCCTGACTCCCGAGGTGCACCTTGCTTGCCCGGTCCGTCTCATCCATCATCAAGTGCCGGTACTCCCGGGAAATGTGACAGAGTAAACGCACATTATTAGGCTCAAGCTTTTCGGCCGGCAGATAATATTTGAGCGCCTCGCTGGCTTGGAGCTTGGCGTAAAATAGATCTCCTTCAGCAATCAATGTATCCGCTGTTTGAGCTCGTAGCGCTCCGCCAGAAAACAGCAGTACTACGATCACCGGGAGTGGGCGTAAGTAGACAACATTCATAATTTCTTACAAACCAGGGACGCTTGTAATGACCAAGAAAGGCCCGAACGCAGCTGGCAGCAGGTTGAGTGTATCAGTTAGAAAAATATCGGCAACATTGAAGTTGGTTACAATTCTGTGAGACTTAATAGCCGAAACGGGGGATCGGAAGTTCTCCCCGCCTTCTATGAACGCCAGACGCAGCCGTGCCCTGGCCAGCGTAGGACTAACCGATTAGCGCAAGCTCATCCCTAGTACCGGCTTGCCTCGACTATCCGTCCGGCATTTAGAAGTTCCGCCTCACTCAGCCGGGGACCGATCAATTGCAGACTGGTCATCGGAAAATGTTCGTGGTTGAGGGGGACCGGTACCGCCAACGCTGGATTTCCCGCGAGATTTACCGGGACCGTATTTTGGATATTCAGGACCCGTGCTTCTAAGAGAGCAATTCGGCCAAACCAGGGAATCGCGGGCGGCGTTGTCTGAAGGGTTGGCAGAGCGATGAGGTCTACTTTCTTGAATTCTTCATGCAGAGCATGTTGCCACGCCGGGCGGCGCTCCAGCGCCTTCCGGTACTGGCCTGGGTACAAAACTCTGCCCAGAAGAATTACCGCCGTGGTTCTGGCACGAACCCCCCATCTAAAACCGTATCTTTGGTCGCTCATCCAGGCCGCGGCTGCCGCAACCGTATTACCGTCCTTCTTGGCGGCGTCCCACTTCGCTTTGAAGGCTTGATCCAAAGGGACGACTTGAAATCCCGCGCGGGTCAGGGCGTCATCGACCGCCTTGTCGATCTTTGGATCGGTGCCGCTCAAATAGAGTCTGCCAATCCGGATTTGTTTTCCCAGCGGTTTGTTCCTCACTGCTGCAGCATACCGGGCGGCGAAACCTTTCTCCAGGAGATCCATACCTTGGACGGTATGGGCGATGTCTTTGGCCATGGGACCGACCGTATCCAGATGTTTCGGCTCTACGGGAAACACTCCCTTCAGAGAAACCAAACCGAAAGTCGTTTTAAGTCCCACGATCCCGCAGCAAGCAGCCGGAACTCGAATTGAACCGGCAGTATCAGTGCCAAAGGTAATATCCGCAAGACCGCTTTTTACTGACGCTGCCGATCCACTGGACGATCCCCCAGGAATAATCTGGTGCAACTTACTGAAAGGGTTCCTTGGTGTGCCGTAGTAATCATTGATACCGGACGGCGACAGGGTCAACTCGCTCAGGTTGGTCTTTCCCACGATGCGAACATGACGCTCCCGAGCGATAGCCAGGCAGGCGGCATCGTGGGCAGCGGGCGCGCTCGTGCTAGCGACGTATTGTGAACCCGCGGTAGTAACGACCCCTTTTATGTCGATGTTGTCTTTAACTGCGAGACATAGCTCGCCGTCTTTCGCGGGGACCGGCCAATAGACGATGAAGTCATGGTGGTGACTGCCGGCAGCGGTGCGCCGCTCTGGAGTCGTGCACCCGCTGAACCAGAGCACGAAGAGAAGCGAGAGGAGAGACCGTCGCGAAGTGAGGTGCGGCGCCATGGCGGAGCTTATTAACATGAAGAGGCGCTTAAGTAAGCAGTAAACAGTCAGCAGTAAGCAGTAAGCAGTAAGTCAATAATCACTCAAAACCGGACTCTGCTCACCGCTGACCGCTTACTGCTCACCGCT
>JAFAIO010000030.1 GCA_019236675.1 Verrucomicrobiota bacterium | reverse complement strand
GTATTAACAAAGAGCAGGATAATACCGCTTCGTTCTTCCGCCTTCGCGAGCATTTTTGTGGAGCGCTGCCTCGCTTGCGAGGCCGACTTGTGGCGACTGGTAGGCATAGACCACGGGCTACGGCGGAGAAGCTGTCCTCGTCTCCATTTAACCGGAGTAATGGAGTCTTGGAGCATAGGAGTAATGGAATACGGGACCTTCCAAAAACTGAATTCACGCAGCAGATTGAAGTCGTTAGTCGGCGCGGAATCGATGCGTGCGCAACAACTGAACGAAGGGGAGCTCGTCCTTACCGTGTTTTTTGCGGGTTAGGCTTGGAACTTTTTGCAAGACCTGTTATCAATAACGAAACTGTCTTGCCGAAGGCTGCTGTAACGGCCGGGAAAATAATACTCAGATTGAATCTGGGCGTGGCCAGCGCGGCTCTCCGCGATGCGCGGCAACGAAATCTCTGGAAAGGAGAGTGGTGAGCAAGCAGTGACCAAGAGAAGATCGACTAAGCAAAACCGGAGAGTATCTACATCGAGACAGCGGCGTCAACAGCATCTGTTGGATGTCAAAGTACGCGCTCGCAGAGCGTCTGCCCGCCGGCTCCAGAAGGGGTTCCTTGTTCTCTCTTTGCTTCTCATTCTGCTCTCACTGCTAGGTGCGGGTCTTTTTGGTGCTCAGCGGCTGCTCAACGCACTTTTCTTCGCTAACCCCGATTACGCCGTTCATTCGGTTGAAGTCACGACTGACGGCGATCTGGCGCGGGAAGTTGTGTTGCGAGCTGCTCAGATCGAAGACGGTTCTAACATTTTCGCGGTCAACCTCTCCGCCCTTGAAGACCGATTGCGAGCGCTGCCGCAAGTAGAAGAAGTCGACGTCCAACGCCTGCTTCCGGACAAGCTTGTGATTGTGATCCAGGAGCGCAGGCCGATCGCTTGGATCGCATCGGCGGACGCCAACAAGACCGGCTTTAACTACGACGGCGCTTTTCTCGTGGATCGGCGCGGGACCGTGCTGCAACCAAAAGGTTCAGCGCCAGAGTACATGACCTTACCCGTTATAATAGGAGTTGAGCTTAAAAAGGTGACGGTGGGACAACCTGTCGACAGCGACCCGGTTAGAGCTGCTCTCGAGCTGATCCGGGATTGTCCGGAAGTCCTGCAATCGCGGTTCCAAATCGCAACTATCGATGTATCAAAAGAATATTGTTTAGTGGCGACCGATAAACAGGGAGTACCGATAACATTCAATCCGGACGAGTTGATGGTTGATCTTCGGCACTTGGCCAGTTTGCTCTTGTATTGCGAGAAAAACAGCAAGGATCTGCGATCGGCGAATCTGATGGCGGAAAGGAACATTCCCGTTGTCTTCAATGAACCAGCCGTACCCGCAGCCAGCCCAAGCCCCCAGCCTGCTGCGCAAGCAACAGGTTCGCCGCAGCCGCAACCGACTGTCCGCCGGGCCTTACCGGTAACGCGACCTGCCCATAAAGCGGAGAAAGCGGACAAATCCCCCGGTCCAACCAAGAACACACATAAGAAAACGAAAAGTTCAGAACTGAAGCCCTTCAATGGCTAGAGACAATATCTTTGCAGGATTAGAAATCGGCACCACTAAAGTCTGTGTTGTTGTGGCGGAGGCGCGGCATGACAACACCTTGAAGATATTAGGGGTGGGTAACGCACCTTCTCGCGGTATTCGCAAAGGTGAGATCGTCGATTTCGAGACTGCAAAGCGCTGCGTGCATGATGCCGTTGTGGACGCCGAAGAACGAAGCGACGTTGAGATTAGCGAGGTCTACCTCGGCATCTCGGGCGGGCATATCCGGAGCTTCAACAACCGCGGCGTTGTTGTATTAGAGGAGGGCAGAGAAGAGATCGATGAGCAAGACCTTGAAGATGTGCGCACGAATGCCCGCGAGGTCAGTCTACCAATGGAGGACTGCGTCCTTCATACCATCATCCAACATTACTATGTTGATGGTCAGGACGGAGTTTTGAATCCGCTGGGTTTGTTTGGGAAAAAGCTGGAAGCAGACTTTCACATTGTTTACGGGATTCGGACCCGGATCCAGAATGCTATCCGGTGTGTTAAAGAGCTGGAATTGGAGACTGCCGATGTCGTCATTAACTCCTTCGCTACCGCTCAAGCGGTCCTGGATAAGAACTACAAACAGCTGGGAGCCCTGGTTATCGATATCGGCGGCGGCACCACCGATTTCGTCGTCTATGTCGAGGGCGCGGTGAAACAAAGCGGGGTTATCTCGGTCGGCGGTGACCACATCACAAACGACCTGTCGATCGGGCTCAAGATCCCGAGCGCACGCGCCGAGAAGCTTAAAATCGAAGAGGGTGACGTGACTTTGGGTAACTCCTTCCCGGGCGAAACGATTGTTCTGCGAGATGAGACCGGCTTTGCGGGGAGGGAAATCGAGCGGGAAACGCTCAATCAAATCATTCACTGCCGGGTCCGCGAAATCTTCGAGATCGTCCAACGCCAAGTCGAGGGCGATCAGAATCTGAACTACCTAGGAGCGGGAGTTTTTGTTACTGGCGGGAGCAGCCAGCTCCGTGGGATAGAACACTTGGCTAGCGAGGTGTTCGGGATGCCCGCGCGGACTACTGCGCCTTTACCGTTGGCCGGGGTCACCTCTGCCTTCGAACATCCTCAGTTTTCCACTGCTATCGGTTTAGTCAGGTACGCGCACCTCGTGCATCTGGATCGCCCTATGACGAGAGGGATTCTCAGTCGAACGATGAAACGCCTCAGCGGCATCTTTAGAACTTAGAAAACACCTATGGTCCAATTGAATAGCCAATACGGTCGGGAAGAAAACCCCAGCGAAAGTCGGAAAGTCAGAGTGATCGGTGTCGGGGGTGCGGGTTCGAACATTCTGGATCGCGCCATGCTCGATGGAATTGATCGTGTTGAGCTCGCGACTGCGAACACCGATGTCCAATCTTTAACCGGCTCGGTGACGAACCAGAAAATTCAACTCGGTCGAAATCTGACTAGAGGATTGGGCTCGGGTGGCGATCCGGAATTGGGGTTGGCTGCAGCAGAAGAAAGCCGCGATGAAATCCAAGCCGCAATCGCCGGCTACGACATCATTTTTGTATGTGCGGGCCTGGGCGGCGGAACTGGTTCCGGCGCGGCACCGTTCATCGCAAAGCTCGCCAAAGACGCCGGAGCACTGGTGTTGGCGCTTGTCACAATGCCGTTCACTTTCGAGGGAAGACGGCGTTGTGCTCAAGCAGCCGCGAGTTTGCAACTCATCCGGGAACACGCCGACGCGGTGATCTGCTTCGAGAACGACCGCATGGCAGAGCTTACCCTGCCGCGAATGGGGATCCATGAAGCATTTGCTGCGGCGGACGTAACCATCAGTCAAAGCATCAGAGCAGTTGCGAACCTGCTTCTTCAACCCGGCCTGATCCGATTGGGGTTCGACGATATTTGCGCGGTCATTCGTGAGGGCGATGCTCGTGCCCTATTCGGTTTTGGAGACGCCGAAGGTGAGAATCGAGCTCACGATGCTCTCGTAAAAGCGTTACGGAATCCGTTAATGAATCGCGGCGAAATGTTGGCGAGCGCCGTCAATGTCATCGTCCAAATCCGGGGTGCAGCGAATGTGACGTTGGGTGAAATCGGGAACGTGATGGAAGAGCTCAATCGGCACATTAGTGACCGCACTCAATTAATGATGGGAATCGCCATCGATTCGAGCATGGGTTCGAGACTGTCGGTGAGTATTATTAGTTCCTTGGGAGGTAATCCGGAGCGATCCGTCAAAGCTGGTTATCTGGCACTCCAGGAACCTGAACAGTTCGAGCCAGCTCCAACCGCAACGATGGTGGTTCCGGAACCGGAAATCAGGCTCATCGATGAACCCTCCGCCAATGGGCAGAAGGCTGTAGCTTCTCCAATTCTGGTTGAAGCGCTGCGATCGAAGGAGCCGCTGAATTTAGAGTCCGGTGAGGACGCCGGCTCAAAAAAGGAGGTTGTCCAAGCAGGTAAATCAGCTTCCAAGGCACCCCCAAAGAAGATAGAAGCGAAACAGGAAGTGCTTCAATTCGACGCAGTTTCTCGAGGCAGATTCGAAAAAAGCGAACCGACCATCATCGACGGTCAAGATCTTGATGTGCCCGCTTTCTTGCGTCGTCGGGTCAATGTTAATTAGGGAAAACCTTTAACCGCAGCTCCGAAAGTCTCCGGAGTGAAATCGACGCAGATTTACGGAGATAAAGATCAACCACGAATGGACACGAATTGACGCGAATAAGAGGAAACCGATTCGCGTCCATTCGCGGTTAATTTTCTCTGTTTGTGGTTGTGGCTCTGCTGCTCTCTGAATTCTCGCGGATTGTTAAAGTTCGCTTTATCGCCTTTATCTGCGTGAATCTGCGGTTGGTTTTTCTCTGCCTTGTTCGTCGTTGTAGTCGTTTGCGTTATGCCGATATCGGGTGCATAAAGGTGACGGTGATAAGTGTAGTTGGCGGCAACCATGAAATTTGAACGGACAGAGTGTGCTATGCACAAGATCGCGCCATGGACTTTCCCTGCCAACAGCGGTAAACGGCTGGAACGCGTCGAGCGGATTAAGAAACAGCCTGACGATTTGTTTCTTGAAGCTGTGAGCTACCTGCGAGCGAGTGGTTTCCGGGTAACGAAACCGAGGGAAGTCATTGTCCGGGCTGCCATCTCCTTTCCAGGTCCGTTTCACGCTGAAGATTTACTCGCCAGAGCCCGGCAGAACGATAGGCTCATTTCATTGGCTACCGTCTATCGCACGTTGCCGATGTTGCTCGATAGCAGGCTGATCCGTGACGTGGAACTGAACCGCGAACACCGGTATTACGAGGTGAACCGGGAACAGTCTCCGGCCTCGTTTCACATTGTTTGCGCGGATTGCCATGACGTTGTCCAGGTGCAAGACGAGTGTATCACCCTACGGGAACGATTCTTGGCGAACAGCCTCGGCTTCAAACCCATGAAGTTGACGGTTCGCATCGAGGCTGCTTGTCTCGATCTTCTCGAAAAAGGCTCGTGCAGCCGAAAGACGGCTCTGCATCAGGCAGCAAAGGCAAAAGCGTGAGGTAGGGCGAAAAACTCGGCACGCCCAGGACTTGATTTGGTCGACGTGATTTCTCCGCGCCGGTTTTGAGCCGCGACAAGGGATCGAATTGGTCACGAATTGGCCCGAACCCAACGACAGGTATTATGCGCACGGTTCAGTGCGGCGAAGCTCACGGAACGGCTCAAAACCGGCGCGAAATCGGCATAATAACAAACAAAGTAACACGCGCGCCCAGTTTTTCGCCCTACCTTGCCCCTTTTCGCGACCATAGCTGCCGTTGAAGCACTAGACGAACGCCGCCGCGTTCTCCTTAGCCCATTGCTCGAAAGTCAGCGGCATTCGCCTAAGGACACGTTCAACTGTGTCGGTCACTGTCGTAAGGCGGCCCTCCCGAATTGCTCGGAAGATCGAGAGATGCGCTTCAACGAGCGGCAAAGAGACTCCCCGACTGACTTGCTGCTGACGCGCTTCCTCCTCAGAGATCGATTGAAACCGAATGGACCTGCCAATCGCGAACCCGATTTTTGAAGCCATCTCGGCGTAACTCAAGGCCTCAGGGCCAGTAATCGGGAGTGATTGTCCAAGATAGACTTCGGACAGCAGTGCTTTCGTGACGACATCCGCAATGTCGTCCGGATGAATAAAGGCGACCCTGCCGTTACCTGTCGCGGTGCGAAAAACACCTTTTGATCTGATAGAGCTAGCCCATAACAAAGCGCTGGACATAAATCCCGACGGCTGCACAAAGACCCATGGAATACCGGTAGCCCGGATTGCGGATTCTCCCTGAGCGTGCCACACGCCAGTCCCACAATTCTGCTCTCGAGCATCATAAGACGAGAGTTTGACGAGCCGCGCTACGCCCGCGGACTTGGCGGTTTTAGCCGCAATCTCGTCATGGGTGGCCAAGTTGTGGCCGGCTGTGGCGAGCATTAGCCCATTGACGCCTTCGAGGGCCGGTTTGAGAGTTTCGGGGTCCTCCAGGTCCCCAACGAAAATCTCGACTTGGTCCTGGTACCGCCCAACTGCTTTTTGCGAATCGCGCACGAAAATTCGCGGCCGTTCTCCCCGATCGATAAGCCGCTTGACGACCAGAGACCCCACATCTCCAGTTGCTCCCGTGATCAGATAAGTCATAAAATATTCGAGAATTTAATATGATTGCTCATGTTTGACGTAGACGGTCGCATGTGGTGGTCAAGGTTGTCTACTCACGTTCTATAGGGTGGGCGAGTGTAGAATCCATCGATGTACGGAGCAAAAATTATAGATGTTTACTCACATTTACATACGTGATGAGCCTTCCGAATGTTAAGCGCCCGAAACGAGCTGGATGGCGCCGGCCGACCCAGCGGCGGGCTCGTCAGACAGTGGAAGCCATCCTCGACGCCGTAGTCAAAGTCCTAAAGCGAGACGGGCTGAAAGCCGTCACCACAAACCGAATCGCCGAGGCTGCCGGAGTTAGCATTGGTTCTGTTTATCAATATTTTCCGGACAAGCAGGCCATCTTTGTCGCGTTGCACCGGCGCCATATCGACGACATCGACCGGTTGGTAGCGACTACGTTGGTCGAGAATGCCAACTCGAGTCTGGAAGATTTGATTCGCTCGATGGTGGAAGCCATCACCGATGCCCATACCGTCGATCCGGAACTCTATCATATGATGTTCTCGGAAGTGCCGCATCGCGCAGAGGGCACAAAAGATTTTACAGTTCGGTTTCGAGGTGCCTTTCGGCTTGCGCTTGCAGGTCGGGTTGACGAATTGGGAAAAGCTCGTGACCTCGACAAACTTGTGTTTGTCGTGACCCATATGGTGGAATCTCTCTGCCACGGTGCAGCGCTGCGTCGGCCGCCGGGCCTGTCCTTGACGGATGCAAAAGAAGAGGCCGTCCGCGCAATAGTGGCTTACCTACGGGTGTGATGTGACGAGTCGCAACCCCGAAGATCGCTAAGTCGTGGACCTGTCCGCTCGGACGCCACTTTTCCTCCTTCGCTCGGTAACGCGAAGCTACGGCGGACAGGCAGGGCGTTTGCCCGCTCGGCTGAACCCAGGGCCGAAAGCTTTTCGCCCTGGGCTATATCTATAACCGCTCCGCGGTAACTACCGTCGTCGCGCCACCTTCATCAGCAACCTCAAGATCTCGAGGTACAGCCAGATCAAGGTCACCATGAGGGAGAAGCCGGCGTACCACTCCGCCCATTTTGGCGCTCGATTCTCGATCCCCTGCTCGATGAATTGGAAATCCAGGATCAGATTTAACGCCGCGATTACGACCACAAAAAGGCTGAATAAAATCCCGAATGTTCCAGAGCCCGAAACAAAACCGAGCGGCATATGGAAAATGCTAAACAGCATGTTCAACCCGTAGACTAAAGCGATACCAACCGTCGCGGAAACGATCAGGCTCTGAAAGGTCTGGGAGACTCTGATGATGCGAAAGGAGTAAAGTCCCAGAAGTGCAAATAAGACGGCAAACGTCAGGCACACCGCCTGAAAAGCAACTCCGGGGTAGCGGGCTTCGGCGTATAACGTGATACCTCCGATGACGGCCCCCTCGAAAAGACAATAGATCGACCCAGAGATAGCGGCCGTTCGTGGTTTAAAAGTCGTAAAGAGGGCACAGCCGAGTCCTCCGATGGCGCCGATCAGGATCGTGGGGGAAAGAGCTTCAGGACGGGTGAGCAGGAAGGTCCACGAAGTCGCGGCGGAGGCGACCACGAGAACCAGTAGGAAAAATGTGCGTAGGACCACGCCATTCAGCGTCATCGGTTCAGCCATTTCCCCTGGCTGCACGGAACTGAAAGGCGCTCTTCTTAAAACCGGATTATTGCTCGGCATATTATGAATTCGTTGCTGCTTACCATTATATACACGCGCAATTTAGCAAGAGTTGCCGGATTTTCGGTAGGATGAGCTCCCGCGCCCTACCTTCATTGTTCCGGCTGCTTGGCCGCTAAATCACTCGTAAGCAGCACGGCAACTTCGTCTTGCACGGCGTCTAGTTGATCCAGACGTAGCCCGGGATCGACTATTAGAAAAGCTTCTCCACTCTTGACGTGTTCGTAGACGAGAATCTTCTCCGAGGGGGTGTCTCGAACATCGACCGGTTTCAGAATTTTCTTCCGCTCCAGCATCGCCGCCAATACGTAACGCGTGTTGAGATACTCGGGACGGTCTTCATCGAGAAACCGGCGCAGCAATGCCTCAACGGACTCTTTCTGCATCGGCTCGGGCGGGGCGGCCGGGGGCGCTTGATATTTCGATCTCCAGAACGAGAACGGCTGAACGGAATCCTTCGACTGGGCCCAAGCTTCTTCCGAAATGTCTTCCCGACGGAAGCCATTTTTATCGCGGAACAGCAGGGTCCAGATGGTGTCGCCGTCATTGAAAGGGATCTGGGTCCGCGAACAAGAGTGGCTCCTGGCCTTGATTTCCCATTCTGCTAACATCATCGCGTATTATACCTAGTAGGCGTTACAGGGGAAATGTTTCGGTGGGCTCATCCCTACCGACTGTTTTCAGCGCTTCGCGCCTCGGAAGATGCTAGAATTGGCGCCTTAGACCAGCTCTACTACTCATATGCGGCATCGGATTTGTCCTGGATCGACCATTGGTGTTCTTGGCGGCGGCCAGCTCGGCCGGATGTTCGGCATCGCTGCCCGAAGAATGGGCTACCGCGTACACACTTATGAGTCCACACCAGATAGTCCGGCTGGCCAGGTTTCGGATCGGGAGTTTACCGGCTCTTATACCGATGAAACCGCACTCAAAGACTTCGTCGAATCGGTCGATGTCATAACATTCGAGTTTGAGAACATCCCTTCCTCGGTCATCGATCGCCTTGCGCTGGAAAAGCCCGTGCACCCTCGCTCGGAGGTGCTTCATATCTGTCAGAATCGCGAGCGGGAAAAGAAATTTCTGGCTGCTCATGATTATCCTCACGTCCCGTTTAGTGTCGTTGCCGGCGAGGATGATCTTCAGGAGGCACTCGCAGCCTTGGGCATTCCGGCAGTCCTGAAAACCGCGGATTTCGGGTATGATGGGAAAGGCCAACAGAAGATTCAGGACGCCAACGAGGTCGATGCCTCTTCCCTAGAAGGTAGAAAGGGCATTCTGGAAAAATGGATCGAGTTTGATTGCGAGCTCTCGGTTATTTGCGCCCGTGGGGCTGACGGCCAGTTATCAACGTTTCCGCCAGCGGAGAACGTTCATCATCGGCATATCCTGGATCATTCAATTGCGCCCGCCAGGCTTCCGGTAGAACTGCAACAAGAGGCCACCGAGATTGCCAAGTCGTTAGCGAGCGATTTAGAGGTAGTCGGACTACTCGCGGTTGAATTCTTTCTCACCACAAGCGGCAAACTATTAGTAAATGAGTTGGCTCCTCGTCCCCATAATTCGGGGCACTACACGTTTGATGCCTGCATAACGAGCCAATTCGAACAACAACTCCGAGCCGTCTGCGGACTGCCCCTCGGCCTACCGGAACAGCTTTCTCCGGCTTGTATGGTCAATCTTTTGGGGGATCTCTGGGTGAACGGTCGCCCGCCCGATTGGTCATCGATCCTTCGACGGCCCAACGCTAAACTGCATCTCTACGGGAAAACTGAAGGTCGACCTGGCAGAAAAATGGGGCATTATTGCGTGCTCGCACCCACAGTTGATGAAGCGGTCGCGGAGGCGTTACAGATCAAAATGGAATTACATCATGCGTTACGTCGCTAGTCCGGTTCTGGGCGCGTTAATCCTGATTTTATCCGCGTGCTCGCCGGACGCACAGACCGGAGCGTTCGGCTTAAGGACAGTCGATCTCAATGTCGGTGGAACTTCTGTGAAAGTCGAAGTGGCTGATAGCCCGCAATCACTCGAAAATGGCCTAATGTACCGGAATGCTCTTCCGGAGGGCCAAGGAATGTTGTTCATCTTAGGCCCGGCGGAGCAGGCCAGTTTCTGGATGAAGAACACAAAAATTCCGCTCTCTATCGGCTTCATCGACGGCAATTCAATTCTACGAGAAGAACATGATATGCAACCGTTCGACGAGCACTTAACCCGAAGCGCCACGAACGATATTTGCTACGCACTCGAGGTAAATCAGGGGTGGTTTCAGAAGCATCACGTTGATCCTGGTGTGAAGGTGACCGGGATTCCCCGGTGAACGCCGACATCGCCGAGAGCGCCGGGAACACCGTGATCGGCAGGGAGAAAGAGCACTATGAGTAGCTGGCCGGGTTGATGTATGTTTGGCGTGCTGCGTTCGAGCAACTCCTGTTCCCGGCGTTCCCGGCGATCACGACGCTCCCGGCGTTAATTAACATGGTTACCAAAGAACAAGCCATCGCGTTGCTTGAATCGATCTCACGGTTACTCGAGTTGAAGGGTGAGAACCCGTTCAAGATTCGCGCTTATACGAATGCTGCCCGAGCCCTGGAGACCTTTTCCGGCAATTTCCCAGAGCTGGTTGCGGAGAAACGCCTAGAAGAACTGGAGGGGATTGGCTCGGCGATCGCCAAGAAGATCGAAGAATTCGTTACCGCCGGTAAACTTGGCTATTACGATGAGCTTCGCGGTAGTTTCCCAGACACCCTGTCGGAGCTCTTCGAGCTTCAGGGGCTCGGTGCTAAAAAGATCAAGGTTTTATGGGAAACACTGAAGGTAAAGAGTATCGCTGATCTGGAGGCGGCCTGTCACGATGGCCGCGTTGCCGAATTGCCGGGTTTCGGAGAAAAGACGGCTGAGAATTTTCTCCGGGCTATCGAACGGCGGGAAAAGCATTTCGGTCGGCACCTTCTCTCCGAGGCCAGCATAATGATGGAACAGATCCTGGAACATTTCCGGGATCATCCGGATGTCTCTCAGATCAGCTCCGCCGGGAGCTTGAGGAGGTCAAAAGAAACAATCGGAGACCTGGACGTCCTGATCGCAACCAAGAACCCGAAAAGTATCACCGAATTTTTCGTGACTTTCCCGCTGATCGAACGGGTATTGGCGAAAGGAGAAACCAAAACCAGCGTGCTTTTGAAGAATGGTATGCAATCCGATCTTCGAGTCGTGGCGAACCAGGAGTTTCCTTTCGCTTTGGCTTATTTCACCGGAAGTAAAGAGCATAACGTAGCTCTTAGAGGAAGAGCTTTACGGAACGGCTGGACTCTCAATGAGTATCGGCTCGGCCCCGAACCCAGCGCCAAGCAGCCTCCTAAGCCGATCCCAGCGATCGATACGGAAGAAGATCTTTATGCCGCTCTCGGGCTAGACCTTGTCGTTCCCGAGCTGAGAGAAGCAACCGGAGAAATCGAAGCGGCTGAAGCCGGTAAATTGCCGAAGCTGGTTGAGCTTAGCAATCTTCGAGGAACATTTCACGCTCACACCAGCTCAACTGACGGCAGAAATACGCTGGTGGAAATGGTGACGGCAGCCCGCGATCTCGGGCTGCAATACGTCGGGATGTCGGATCACAGTAAAAGCTCATTTCAAGCGCATGGACTCTCTGAAGAAAAACTGCTTCAGCAGGTCAAAGCGATTCAGGAGCTAAACGCGGGATTTCATGGCGAGTTTTGGATTTTCACCGGCGTGGAATGCGATATTCTCCGTGACGGTAAACTCGACTTCTCGGACGAGATTCTATCGCAATTAGATTTTGTTGTGGCCAGCATCCACAACGCTCTGTCGATACCGGAAAAGGCGATGACCGACCGGATGATTCGCGCCATGGAGAATCCGTATGTGACCATGCTCGGGCACCCGACAGGGCGATTGCTGCTTTCTCGTGAGCCGTACAAGGTCGATCTCAACGAGATCGTTAAAGCCGCGGCTGCAACCAAGACGATCATCGAGCTGAACGCGAATCCCCGTCGTCTGGACATGGATTGGCGCCTTTGGCGGCATGCGAAAGAACTAGGTGTCCTTTGTTCGATCAATCCTGATGCGCATTCAATGGCCGGCTTCGAAGACTTGTGGTTCGGCGTGCAGGCAGCCAGGAAAGGATGGTTGACGCGTGAAGATGTTATTAACTGTCTTCCTCGCGACGAAGTCGCCAAGGTTCTGAACCGGAAACGAGGGTAGGGGAGAATCAGGCTTTTGGTGGGGCGAGTGCCTGCCGCGTCTGGCCGTCGATTCTTTCTGTCTCCTGGGTTCAAGAACACGATGAGGCCGACTGGTTTATTTACTACGAATTTGTTCGCGATGGGCGAGGCTGAACCTGCTCGGCTAAGGCGGCCCGCTTGTGAGCCTTTCCTAACAAACGGCCGGCGCGAATGATGCCGGTATCACCGTCGGTTCATCTCAAGCAATGTCGAATCACTTGGCTACAGGATTCGCCGTTAAAGCCCAGCAAAGATGCGGGTTTTGGTTGCCTTGAATACGGAGCAAGCGGAATCTCGTTCGCTAGTAGGCATGCCAGCAGACTCGAGCACACAGCAAGTCTTCGTCGTTGCCAAAAAGGCCCCAGTTGCCTCTTACACGCATACCCTCGGGTTGCTCGGTCTGTTCGCCGGGTATTTCATGGTCGCCTTCATTCTAAACAGTTCCACACAGGAACCCGGCGCTTCGGTTCAGCCAACCGCGCGTCCAAATCTATTGCCAGGTTATTTCGAATCCATTGCGTTCGACTGGGCGATCTTGTGGTACGTTTGGAGAGGATTACGGGATCGCGGGATAGGGTTGCTCCAGCTTTCCGGCGGCCGATGGGCATCACCCCGACATGTCCTTTCTAGCCTGCTGTTAGCGGTCCCTTTCTGGATCCTTTGGGAGGCAGTGGCGATAACGGTTTCGCGATTGTTGGCAACAACCGGCTCAGCTGGATCCGATAGATGGGTTGTGCCCGAAGGGGCGATCGAAGTCTCCATCTGGATCGCGCTTTCGTTAACCGCAGGCTTTTGCGAAGAGCTTATATTTAGGGGCTACCTGCAACACCAATTCAGCGCCTTTTTCCGAAACAACATAATCGGCATTTTTTGCCAGGGAATTATCTTCGGACTAGTTCATCCACGGGGATGGCAGGCGGTTCTGACCATCTCTGTCCTCGGATGGCTTTATGGGGTGTGGGCCACTTGGCGCCGGGACCTCAAGTCGAACATTTTTGCTCACGCCATGAGCGATATCTGGGAAGGCTGGCTTAAGCATCTTCTCGCGCTTCCGTTTTGATCCTGCCCGCGCTATTTCCCGGCCGGCCTATCCAAGCCGGGCTTGGGTCCTCCTTGCAGCTGTTCGCCCTTCGCTCGATCTGCTTTGGCTTTCTGGTTTTCGCCGACCTGCTGATAACCGAATGCGCGGTTGAGGTAGGCAAGCGCGAGATTTGGGTCAAGGCTGATTGCCTCAGTGCAGTCTGCGATACCGAGGTCGTATTGCTTTAAGCAAATGTAAGCATAGCCGCGATTGTTGTAAGCGAGAGGGAGATTCGGGTTAATACGAAGTGCCTCTGTACAGTCTGTGATGCAGGCGTCGTACTGCTTCTGGACGAGGTAGGCATAGCCGCGATCGATGTAGGCGTTCGCGAAATTTGGGTTAATGCGGATCGCCTCCGTAAGGTCTGCCATCCCAGCCTTGTATTGCTTTAGGCCGACGTAAGCGTCCCCGCGATTGTTGTAGGCGAGCGCGAGTTTAGGATCAAGGCGGATTGCCTCTGTGGCGTCAGCAATGCAGGCGTCGTATTGCTTTAGGCAGACATGAGCATAGGCGCGGTTGTTGTAGGCGTTCGCGAAATTTGGGCTAAGGCGGATTGCCTCTGTGGAGTCTGCCATGCTGGCGTCGAATTGCTTCAGGCCGATGTAAGAATAGCCTCGAAAAAAGTAGGCATCGGCTAAATCGGGCTCACGGCGGATTGCTTCGGTGAAGTCGCTGATTGCTTTATCGAATTGGCCTTGGAAGTTGTATGTAGTTCCCCGGATGACGTGGGCTTGGAAAAGCTCGGGTTTAAGGCGAAGGGCCTCATCGCAATCAGCGATCGCTTTATCGTATTGCTTTATGCCGTTGTAGCCTGTTGCCCGGTTGGCATAGGCTTCCGCGTAATCCGGCTTAAGGCGAATCGCTTCGTTGCAGTCATTGATCGCATCTTCATATTGTTGCAGGCTGTTATGAGGATTCGCGCGGTTTTTGTAGGCTTCGGCGAGATCTGGCTTAATTCGAATCGCTTCGTTACAGTCAGCGATCGCTTTGTCATACTGCCCGGCACGGGTATAGGCAAACGCGCGATTGCTGTAAGCTTCGGCGAAGTCGGCTTTGATCCGGATCGCTTCATTGTAGTCTGAAATCGCTTTATCGTACTGTTTCAGTCTGAAGTACGCCTGACCGCGTCCATCATAAGCTTCGGCGTAATCTGGCTTGAGACGAATCGCTTCCGTGTAATCCGCGATGGCTTTGTCATATTGCTCCGCCTCTGCTTCGTGACGGGCTTGGCTAAAGAGGTTGGTGATGTTCGTATCGGCCGGAGATTGGCTCGCCGTCTGTTTAGGTGTCTCAAGAGTAGGAGAGGGCTGTGGTGTCGCCTGGACGATCGCTACGGATGGGGCCGGCGTTGCTGACGCCGGAGAATGCCCGCCGGCGAACATTAATCGGCCCACAGAGAATAGTAGAATGGTCAATAGTCCAAGTCCGACTATGCCGGCGATCATGACGATCCAGACGATTGGCCATAGGGAGACCTTTTTTTGCGGAGATGCTGCTATAACCTGCGAGCCCGGTCCTCTCGCATGTGTGGTTACCCCAAACTGGGTCGGCAAGTCAGGATTCGCTCTTGGGGCCTGATAGGTTGGGGCGGGCAACGGAGTCGGAGTAGATATATTTCTTGGCGGCGGTTGGTCGGGTCGTGGGGGCGGTACCGGGGTAGCAACAGGAGTCCCAGGACTTGTTCTGGAAGATGGACCGACGCTGGTTGCGAACGCTTGCCAAAAACTTTGACAATCGGAAAAACCGCCGGCGCCTAAAGGCGCGACGAGCGCCGTCCGAAGCATTCTGTTTCCAAACTCATTGATCGCCGTCAGCGGGACATAATTGCCTGTATCCGGCGCCGTGTAGGGTCGGCCGCTCAGAAGCTCGTAGATCAGCTGTCCAAGCAGTTGAACGGATGATTTGCCTCGGATTCCCATCTTGGCTTGGGTCAACGCGAGTAAGCGGCTGGTCGAAAGCATGGTGGGGTCGCTCTCCGAGTTACCTGATCGTTTCACCAAGCCGCGTAAGCTCAGGGGATTGAATTTAAGTTCCGCTTGGCGTAGACCATTCGGCGGGCTTTTCGCAAGCACCGGGAAACTCGCAGAAGCGACCTCTGGCGGAAAAGCGAGAAAGATTTTTCCTAGCCCTACTTCAATCAGGGCCAACGAATGTTCTGACAACTGATCAAGTAGAGCCGGCAATGGCGCGAGCAGCGTCACCAGCTCCGGTACCGGTACAAATTGTTTCCAACGCAGCAGGGCGCTAAGACTAAATCCGTTGAGCCATTCCCGGACAAGAAATGGAGGCTGTGCATCGAGCTCAAGGCTGTAATGCGCTACTAGATGGTCGATGGACAAGCTACGAACGCGTTCGAACTGCTCGCTTAGCAATTTCCGATTGTCGGCGTCGGACACAATGCTGGGATGCAGAAACTTGAGGCCTACGTCCCGTGAAGCGCTACCCCGGTCTTCCCGAGCCCGGAATAATCGCCCGCTGACTCCTTCGCGAAACTCTTCGGCCAAGTGATACCGCTCCTCGCTTGTCTGGCCGGCTGCCGGAGCGAGGTAACTCGATAGTACCGGTGAACCGATTAAGGTCTGCATCCCGAGGTCACTTCCGGATGTGGGGACTGGTGTCGTTGCTAAGGCAGTTTCTGAAGATTGTATGCCTGAGTCTGGAGGAAAACTGTGTAGGATCTCTTCAACCCGATCCTCCAACTCAGCCGGGGTTTGCGGGCGTTCTGCCGGATCTTTCGCCAGTAAGCTCTTCAGGAGCTCGATAACCGGTGGCGGCAGCTGAACCAAATCGGTGAATGGAGGCTCTCGGAAAAGATGCGAACCGCTCACCTCTGCGGGGCTACCGCGGAACGGTGTTTGTCCGGTCAACAAAAACCAAAGTGTGATTCCGAGTGAATAAAGATCCGATCGGGTGTCCAGGTCCTGTTGTCTGCATTGCTCGGGGCTGGCGTACGCAAATGTTCCGATAAATTGCTCCCCACTAACGATGGATTGAGGGGCGTTTGCGTCGCCTACGTTTTTCGCCAATCCGAAATCGATCAGCTTGATGCGTAGCCGGTTCCGCCGATCCGCGACCGCCATAATGTTACTCGGCTTGATGTCGCGGTGGATCAGGCCCTTGGTCCTGGCTACCTCCAAAGCGGCAGCGGCTTGGGCGATTACACTCAGCGCTTGAACAACTGAGAGCGGACCGTGTTCTTTGACATATCTGTCCAGGTCAACGCCCTCGACTAACTGCATCGCATAGAAATACGAATCGCCCTCCTGGCCTCGCGAGTAGACTAAGGCAACATTGGGATGCTCGATTGAGCCTGCGATTTGCGCTTCACGCAAAAACCTTTTTCGGATTCCTTCGTCACCCATGAGCGCGGGACTAATCACTTTGAGGGCGACTTCTCTTCCTCCCATCGAAACTTGGCGAGCGCGGTAAGTCACTCCCATGCCGCCGCGACCCAGTTCAATTGGTCGACCATCCGGCGTACCTAGAATCTCGAAATCGCCAAATCGGGCAGCTGCCGCGATGGCGGGTGGCTCGTTCTCTTCTGCTGAGCTCTCGGCGGCGAGCAGTTTGCTTACCTGGGAAGATAAATCGGCTACCCGCTCTTGGTCGCTTCCTCGTCCGGAAACATCGTGCCACTGCACGACACGCAGATAATAGGCTAGATCATCGCTCATGACCGCCCCATCCAGCCGAACCGAAAGGACAGGGAGATGCTGGTTAGTGGCGAATTCAATTTCGCGTAATACGTTCGCTGACCGATTCGCGTGGTCGCTGAAAAGCAGGACCACTGCTTTGGATTCTCTTAGCCCCTGGATAATCTGTCCGGCATAGGGTACACCGGGATCCACATTTCTTGGCGCGATCCAGCATCGGATTCCATTTGTTTCCAGGGACTCGCACGCGGCCTCGGCGATGGGACGATTAGCCGAAGAATAGCTAATAAAAACCAATGCCGATGAGGGATTTCTGTCCATAAGTCCTGCCTCGTAACATAATGGTTCTCTCAAACTAGACGCACGAGTTCGAGACAATTGCGATTACGTTTGAGCGAGTCGCCCGGCAGCCACGGGAGGTTGAACCCGCCGGTTCTTTTGTCACTGAAAAGCGTGCTCCGTAGGAGCTAAATCTTTATAGCTGGCACAGAGCCAGATAGAGGGCAGCTCCGTAGGAGCGGCATCTGGTCTAACATTGGTAAAGAGGCTTGTGCGCTCGCGCTTACAGCTTGCATTTTCAGATCCCGCTAGCTCCACTCAATATGCCGCTCCTGCAGAGCTTGCGTCTGTTCGCACGCGGTAACTATAAAGATTTTGCTCCTACGGAGCATGCTGCTTGGCGCCATGACCATTAAACCAGATGTTTGGGCGCGTGCACAACTCCAGCTTCGGCGCTGGCCTTTCGTTCCGCTTGGATCCGACCCACAATATCGCGCACCATTTCTTCCAATAGGAGGCGTAAGTGGCTGTTCCGCCGGTAGTCAGCCGGAGCGATATGCCGGACACGCTCTGCCCGGGTGGCTAAGTCGAAACATTTCCTAAAGCTGGCTCGTTCCGGATCGTCTGGGTTATAAACCGCGATGGCATTCCCGCCATTTTTCTTCATGATCGTGAAACAGGGAACGTCGGTAGGCCCGTCGCCGATGTAGATCATGTTCCGGAACGGAATCGGACGAACGTCATCCGGCATGTGATCATTTACGTCTTGCGACATATCCAGAAGGCCTTTGTTGATCCTGAACAGATACTGCGTCTTCTGAGTGTGGCTGATTACGCGTTTTGGAAAGGTGATCCGGCCTTCCGCATCCTCGGCATATTCGCAACCAAACACGGCCCGGAGATAGGGACGGATTCTATTTCCTTCGATTAGCACCTTGAGCCCGGAAGAAACGACGTAATGCTCAACTCGAATACCGGCTTCGACCTGTTCTGAGTTCAGTAATCCTTCTGCAAATTCCTCGAACATCTCTGGTAATCCGCGGTACAGACTCATCTTGGCTCCGAGCTGTTCGAGCTGCTTATTTGTCGGCCGGTCGACCGCCAAATAATCGAGCAAAGATTTCATGTAAGCGAGTTCCTGGTCGTACCCTTGCTCTTGAACCAGGTCCGCGCAGCGACGCCAGAACTTCTCTGCATTGATGCCGAATGCCGGGAAAATCACATCGTCCTGCATATAGGCAGGGCTTAAGGTCTGGTCGTAGTCGTACACGATGCCAATCGTGTTCTGCATAGCCGCCATCGACCTAAAGTAACGCACGGCAGACCGAAACTCACGCGCGAAGCCGTGGAGCGTTGCCTCGCTTGCGAGGCCGAAGCGGTCGGCTCCTGCGAATGACCCAGCGCGATCTCTAAAATGCCAAATTGCTTGACCGTTCCGGTGAGCCCGCCTGCTTACTCGTTCTGCGGCCATATCGTGTAATAAACCAGACTTCGCGAGGGAGCGTGGCGAGCGCCAAAGCGGCTCCCCTGCAGGGGGTGTCGACCCATCGGTCTCGCAAGCGAGGCAACGCTCCACGGCTTCGCCGTATTTGTGCCTGCGTGGCTTTGTGTGAAATTTATTTACCGTGTCATCTCCTAAGCCGCTGGTTGCTAGCTTTTGCACTTTCTTTCTCAAACCCGAAATGCTGCATATCTATCGCCAGCTAACCGGACTACAGGCCTTTCAGACTTTCGTCATTACGAAGCATCGCCAAAATGCGGATCGTTTCCCTTTCAATGATCTGGAGCCGCTAGTCACACCGGGACGACACGTGTTGCGACGAGGTTATCTCAAATACATCGCCCGTGAACCCGCGCTGATTTATCGGGGCGAATACGATGCCATCCGCAGGATCTTGATCCGGCGCGATCCCGATCTCATCCATGTCTATTTTGGGAATACCGGGGTTCACTTGCTTCCATTGCTTCGCAACTGGGATCGTGCATGGGTGGTCTCGTTTCACGGGATGGATGTTCAAAGACGGCCTCAAGAAAAGGGATACGACCGGAAACTGGCCGAAGTCCTGCAACTCGCGCCATTGGTTTTAGTCCGGAGCCTATCGTTGGCGAAGCGGCTCCTGGATCTCGGCTGTAGCGCGGACAAAATCCGGTTGAATCGCACCGGTATTCCTCTGCAGAATTTCCCTTGGGTCGAGCGTTCCGAGCCTGTCGAGGGCGAATGGCAGATGGTCCAGGCCTGCAGATTAGTCGAAAAAAAAGGTTTGCTGTCCACTTTACGAGCGTTTCGCAGATTTATCGGTAATTATCCAAAAGCTCGGTTAGTGATCGCCGGAGAAGGTCCGATGAAAGAGGTCTTGCTGCGGAGCATCAATGAGCTTTCTCTTGGGAGTCAAGTCAGGCTCACTGGCTTTCTCAGCCAAGAAGATCTCCGCCGGATTTATCGCGAGAGCCATATTTTCGTTCATCCCAGTGAACTTGCTGCTGACTCTAACCAGGAAGGGATTCCCAACTCCATGTTGGAAGCCATGGCCAGCGGTTTACCGGTAGTCGCCACGCGGCATGGCGGAATTCCGGAGGCAGTGCAGGAAGGGGTGGATGGGATTTTGGTTCCCGAACGGGATGAACCGGCTCTATACGAAGCTTTGGTTAAACTCGCGTCCCGACCGGATCTGTGGCGACAAATGGGTAAACAAGCAAGCCGTTCCGTGGCCGGCAACTTCGAGCAACAGCAGCAGATTACAAAGCTGGAAGCGATTTACGCTGAAGCTATAAAGTTGGCACGTCAGGAAGCATCATGGCTAAGGTGAATTGGCTTAAGCGGGGTTCACTTGGACACTTGGCCGCCCAACCGCCGTTTCGTTGGTAACAGCACGAAACTAGTCGGTCAGCGAAAAAGGGCACGTCTATACGGTGTATGGGCCAAATGTTAACCGTTATATAACTGATAAGATAGTTACACATTTTGGAGACCTGCCATCCCCTGAACAGAGGAAGCCAAACTCACTTCTCCCCGGGGCTCGGCTCAACTCGAAAGATCCTTTCTTCCGGCTTTTTGAGATCGAGTCTATCCCTGGCTAACAATTCCAGGTAATCGGGATCGCGCTGGATCCAGGCAAGCTTTTTCTGTTCGCGTCGATTGATCAGTTTTTCCTGAGCCAATTGCTGTTCCAGTGTCTGGAGAGCTAACTGTTGTTTCTGCCGCTCCTTTAATAGCGGCAGAAACCAGCAAATCATCAGGATGAGGATCGCTGCAATTAGCAAAATGTAGAGGATCCGATTGAGCAACAATCGGAGCCAGTCAGTATGAGAGTCATCAAAGCTATCGTAGGCCGACCGCACTCAGCGCAATTTACCGCCATACCGCGCATTGTCACCTAGTTCTTCCTCGATGCGCAGTAGCTGATTGTATTTGGCGATTCGGTCTGTCCGTGAAAGTGAGCCGGTCTTGATCTGTCCGGCATTGGTTGCGACCGCGATATCGGCAATCGTGGTGTCCTCGGTTTCACCGGAACGATGGCTGATTACGGCGGTATAACGATTCTCTCTTGCGAGCTCAATTGCATCCAGGGTTTCGGTTAGCGAACCGATCTGGTTAACCTTCACCAGGATCGAGTTAGCGACTCCTTCATTGATCCCCTTCTGCAAAAACTCTACGTTAGTGACGAAAAGGTCGTCACCGACCAATTGCACCTTGTTACCGAGAGCATCCGTCAAATTTTTCCAGCCTTTCCAATCATTCTCGGCGCACCCGTCCTCAATGGAAACAATCGGATATTTGGCGCAGAGCTGTTGGTAAAGCGCGATTAGGTCGTCAGCCGATCGTTCGGATTTGTCAGACTTTTTGAAAACGTAGAGGCTACGGTTCCGATCGTAGAACTCGCTCGAGGCAGCATCCAGAGCGAAGGCGATATCGTCGCCAAGCTTAAAGCCCGCTTTCTCGATTGCCTTGGCGATGGTGTCTAAGGCGTCCTCGACCCCGGAAAGATTAGGCGCGAACCCGCCTTCGTCACCAACGGCAGTCGATAGTCCTCTCTCTTTCAAAACGCTTTTTAACGCGTGGAAAACCTCTGTCCCATAGCGCAGCGCTTCTGCGAAGGTCGGTGCCCCCTTTGGCATGATCATGAATTCCTGGAAATCGATCGGTGCATCCGAATGCGCGCCGCCGTTAATGATGTTCATCATCGGAACCGGCAAAACCTTGGCGTTCGGTCCACCGAGGTAACGAAAAAGAGGCAAATCAAGTTGGCCGGCAGCGGCGTGGGCGACCGCTAGTGAGACTCCCAGGATCGCATTTGCCCCCAGCTGCTTCTTATTTGGTGTTCCGTCCAGGGCGATCATGGTGTTATCGATCGTCAACTGGTCCAGTGCGTCTAGTCCCACCACGGAGTCGGCAATTTCGGTCTCAACGTTCTGAACTGCCCGCGAGACTCCTTTTCCAAGGTAATGCTCTTTGTCACCGTCACGAAGCTCCCAGGCTTCATGTTCTCCGGTACTAGCTCCGCTGGGGACAATGGCGCGGCCGACCGCGCCGCCGGTCAATTCGACATCAACTTCGATGGTAGGGTTGCCACGGGAATCGAGCACTTGGCGAGCCCGAATATCTGAGATGACAGTTAATGACATATAAACGTTAACGTTTGCTACTTGCGCATGCGGATTACCGCAAAGACAACTAGGATTGCCCTGATCTAACTATAAGGGCGACTGGAGGTTGCGGTTCAGGCTCGGGGTTTGCTATTCGCTGGTTCAGCCTTTCAAGATTTGGCTCTACGGGCATTCGTCGGCTTTTACTCGTTTACGGCAACAGCTTCATTTTCGGTGTCTTGCCAGGCCGTGATCTCGACGATCTCGACCTTCTTGAGGGAGGTCTCGCTTGGTAGTTCTACGCTGTCACCGGGCGCTTTACCCAAAAGAGCCTGACCGATCGCGGTCTGATAGGAAACGATGCCTTTAGCTGGGTCGCTATCCCATGCCCCGAGAATGTGGTAAGTGGACAAGTGCCCGCTATCAATGTCTCGTGTTACCACCGATGTCCCAATTGACACCTGACTCGTTTCAACTCTTTCGAAAGCAGTGCCGCGGGCACGCGATAGCATGTGTTCGAGCTCCGCTTTTCTCCGCATGAGTACGGTCTGCATTTCTTTTGCTGCCTTGTACTCGAAATTTTCACGAAGATCTCCGTAGGAGCGGGCGATACCAATCTCCTTAGTATTCTCGGGGATTTTCTTTGAAATCAGGTCGTCGTATTCGGCTTTCCGCTTTTCCAGACTGGGCCACGATACGATCAGCGCTTCTTCCTTTTCTTCCGGTTCGCCGCTGACCATCTGCTGCAACTCGCCGTGAACCTTAATCATTCGAGCCATCAACGAACGTTTATTCAGCTCTTCAAAAACCGGCGTCAGCATCAGCCGGCGCATCAAATCGCGGGCTTGGCTTACTGACGCGCTCACAATCAGGTCAGAGATCAGATCTTTGTCGTCGATCAAAAGATCGTGCAGCTTAGAGCCTCGGCGAGCTTCAGCGAATTGGTCACGCTCTAGCGCGCCGAGCATCGCAGCTAGAACATCCGGCTCGATCAGATCGGAAAATTCAGTGGTGGCTCGATCTTTCGCCAGCCAATATAGGATGTCAGAGGAAGCAGAATGGTCCCGGATTGAACGTAGAAGATATTGCCGCACGTCTTCAGCCCGCTGGTTCTCGACAAAAACCTTGGCGATTTCCGCTGCGATTCGATAGCCCGCATCCTGGAAAATATGTAACAACCGCCGATCCCAATCCTGGGGGAACGCAGTTAGAAACTCGGACAGAACCCGCCGTTGGCGAGCCGCTGCCACTTGGGACACGATCTGGGCCAGCTTGGATTCATGTTCCTGCAACAATTGGCCCAGCGTGATCGGTCCGGCGGACAAACTGGGCACCTCTTTGAGCAGATCGTCGCGCTCGATCAACAGCTCCATTGTCTGCGCAGGATGCAGACGCCGGTTGCGGCTGATGCTCTCTTCGGCCTGCGTCGCCACTGCTTGCAAGACATCGGTCTTATCTCCGAAAATACCGGCGTTCTTTACGATCTGGTCAAGGCGGTTAACCTGATCTTTGAGCTGTCTGGCCTTTTGGAACGCTTCAATTAGCTCGTCGCTATAACTGAGCGCTTGTTCCCGGACGCTGATCGGTTCCGTCTTTTTGGTCGGAAGAGCGAATCGACCATCTTTACGCAAAATCTTCTTGGCGTTGTCCCACCATTTTTTGAAATCGGCTTCTGGAACGACTTCCGGTGTTACCGCTTTCTGGATTTGGTCTTGGGTCAGTTTTCCGCTGAACCCGTTAAGCAGCAGCACAAAGAAACCCGGGATATCGTTGTCGGCCTGCGTCTTCAGTGCATCGAGGCCGGTCGCTTTTCTGACCAGAAAATGATCTTCCGGCAGTGGCTGCAAAGACTCAGCCGCATATTGCGGCTGCATCGTGTGATGTTTTTTGCTCTCAAAATCAACTACCACTTGATTCAGTAGCAAATTCCAGGCTTTTACCTGGCCGAAGCCCCAACTTTTGTGTTGGCAATATGTTCCGGGTTTTAACTGCTGAAGCTGTTGGCCAGTCTTCGCCGCAATCTTTCCCGAGTCGACCAAAGCTTGCAGATCAGAATCCATAAGGAGGTTTGAACATAGGTAAGAGCGAGAGTGGCTCAATAAGAAATTCAGGCGGCATCTATAGAGGCCTGCCCGACGAGGCTTCCCAGAGCCTGAACGAGGGGGGTGAAGTCGGGAGTTTCAGGCGACGGGGCGAAGTTGGGCTGTGACAAGGGGTCGCCACCCGTGGAGCGCTGCCTCGCTTGCGAGGCCGATGGTGAGCAGGGCTGATGGTGGATCGGAGGGAATCGTGAAGCTAGGCCCCGCCGTGAAGAGGCACGGGTTGCCAGATTGAGCGCTGAAATAAGTAAGGCGAGTCTCGGACGAATTGCCCTTGTTCACCGTCGGCCTCGCAAGCGAGGCAGCGCTCCATGGGTGGCCACTCCTCCGGTCTGGCGCCTCGCCCTACCTCTTCCTGGGAGCTAGCTGCACCTTCATTTTGTCTTCCGCAAAAATGATCTCGGTCTTTGGTAACATCGTACGCGCTTCGGCAACCACTGAATCGACGTTCGCTAACACCTCAGCCGAGCCGTGCGTTAGTACCAGCCTGCTTATCTTGAACTTCTGCAGAAATCTAAACAGGCTTGTCGGCGGGAAATGAGCCAATTCGCAGATCAATAGCTCGGTTCCGTTCTCCAATTGAGGCAGCAAATCCTCTGGGGTGCCAATGTCGCCAGAGGCCACAAATTCGAAGCCTGGAGAATCGAAGCTCAGGCTAAACGGGTGAAACCGGCCATTGCCAAACTTTTTGACCAATGCATCCAAGTGGGTCGTGGGCGCTACCCGAACACCGATGCCGCAGATGTTCACGCGATCGCTGTCCTCCCAAGCATGAAACTGGAGCTCAAACGGGATAAAGTCCGGGCCGATATACGAGGCATTCAACCAGACGGTCAGTGGCTGAATGAGCTCTTTGGGCAGGAAGATCGGGAGAGGTCGCTCCCGGCCGACGATCCAACAGGATTGGATCAACATTGCTAGTCCACCCGTGTGATCCGAATGTCCGTGGGTAATAATGATCGTATCCAGCTCGACTGGCTCGATCCCCAACTCTATCAACGTCCGGCTGCAAGATTCGCCGGCATCCACCAGGATCTTGTGCGTCCCCGTCTCCAGAAGAAAGCTCGAGTGATTCCGGTAGGGGGCAGGGTACCCGGGGGCAGTCCCAAGGAGAGTGATCGTCGCCATATTTGGCTCAGTTCAAGCCAGAGAAGCTGAAAACAACGACATCGTCAATCACTACCAAAAAGTCGCAAATTACCGCCGGCGTAAGCGATACTCGTAGCTGTCGACCAACGCGAGCCAGCTAGCCTCAATGATATTGTCGGACACTCCGACCGTGCTCCAGGTTTCTCTGTGGTCGCTGGAACCGATTAGAACGCGGGTCCTGGCCGCGGTTCCAGAGCTCGCTCCAATGATACGAACCCGGTAGTCGGTAAGCCGGATGTTTTCAATTTCAGGGTAAGTCGGAATCAGGGCCTTACGAAGGGCGCCGTCCAAGGCATTTACCGGGCCGTCCCCTTCCGCAACCATGTAAATATCCCGGTGTCCCACCCGCAATTTGACGGTTGCTTCGCAAGTCTCGTATTGGTTGCGTACCGATCGGATATAGGTGCAATGATACTCGAGCAGCTCCCAGAAGGGTTTCGGCTCACTCAGTACCCGGCGAACCAGCAACTCGAATGAAGCCTCCGCTGCCTCGAATTCGTAGCCTTCATGCTCGAGGCGTTTCACTTCCTTCAAAATGGCGGCTACCTGCGGAGAACGTTTGTCCAGTTGGAACCCAAGCTGCCGGGCCTTCGCAATCACGTTGCTCTGCCCGGATAACTCCGAAACCAGAATTTGTTGCCGGTTCCCGACGGAGCCCGGAGCGATGTGTTCATAACTCCGGGCAAGCTTCTCGACCGCGTTCGCGTGCAGACCGCCTTTATGCGCAAAAGCGGTCGCACCGACAAAGGGTGCCCGGATGTTATGCGGGCAGTTTGCCAGTTCATCGACGAATAAGGAAAGTTCATGCAATCGTGTGAGATCAGGTACCACTTCGAGCCCCAGCTTGAGCTGGAGATTAGGGATGACGCTGGTCAGATTGCAGTTACCGGTACGTTCCCCGTAGCCGTTAATCGTGCCTTGAACTTGGCTAGCTCCTACACGCAAAGCCGCTAAAGCGTTAGCGACCCCAAGTTCGCAATCGTTATGCGTATGAATCCCAACGGGCAGCCTTAGCTCATTCACGACTCTGTGAGTGATCTCGCCGACCTCGTGCACCATGGACCCGCCGTTAGTATCACAGAGAACAACCATATCTGCCCCTGCGTCTCTTCCCGCCGCGATCGCAGCCAGTGCCTGGTCTGGGTCTGCCTTGTAACCGTCGAAAAAGTGTTCCGCATCGAGGATCACCTCCCGTCCCGCCTGTTTTAGGTAATCAACGGTGTCCCGAATCATTCTAAGGTTTTCTTCCAGTGAAACACCTAAAATCTCCTCAACATGCAAGCGCCAGCTTTTGCCCACGATTGTCACCACAGGGGTCGCGGCCTGCAGCAATAGCAATACCTGGGAATCCTCGGCCGGGCTTACTTTCGGCCGGCAAGTGCTTCCGAACGCGCAAATCTTGGCATGCCCCCAATCGCGACCCTTCGCTTCTTCGAAGAACGCAATATCTTTGGGGTTAGAACCTGGCCATCCCCCTTCGATATAATGGATGCCGAAGGCGACGAGTTTGTCCGCAATCCGGATCTTATCCTGGACACTGAAAGAGATGCCTTCCCCCTGCGTGCCGTCGCGCAGAGTAGTGTCATAGAGCGTAATCGGGCTGGCATGCATACAACGGGTTTGCTCCGTTATTCCAGACAGCGGCGCTTTGCAAGGAGCGTTTGAATGGCGGGGGGTGCGCCTAGGCAGATGGGACCCCGTTTCGGCCCCGAATGATCGGGCGCGGTAGGGCGAAAACCCGACTTCGCAAAGCCTACGTCGCGGCCCAACTCTCGATACGCAGGCAAAGCAAAGGTAAGGGCCGCGCCAAAGCGTAGCGGCGGCGGGACTCGGCGCGCACTCGGTTTTGTCTGTTCTATCACTAATGCGCGCCGGTTTTGAGCCGTACTGTCGGGTCGGCTTCGCCAAGAGGCATGTTTATGAACACGACATTCGCAGCCGGAATTCTGGCGCCACAACCCACGATCTCGGCATATGGAACGGCTCAAAACCGGCGCGGCGAAATCCACTCAGTTAGTTGTATCCGACGCGCGCCGAGTCCCGCCGCCGCCACGCTTTGGCGCGGCCCTTACCTTTGCTTTGCCTGCGTATCGAGAGTTGGGCCGCGACGTAGGCTTT
>JAFAIO010000414.1 GCA_019236675.1 Verrucomicrobiota bacterium | reverse complement strand
CGATAGCGTTCGTTACGTTCGTGTCCCAAGCCAGAACTTCACGTAAATGACACCGTTTCTCTTTAGCTCTCTGACAAGCTCGCTTTACGATTCGATCTGCCTCCGGCTTGCCCGTCTGCTTGCCTAACCTGACAGCGACCTCCTCAGCATAGACTGAGCCCTGAGTTAATTCCAGATTCTCCAGCATCCGAGCCGGGTGCACTTCCAAACGAGAAATGAGATCGTTGGACTGTTTGATTGCGCCACCGGTTAAACCCACGATTTCGATGAGAGGTCCCCATTCGGCATGCCAACGGCCCACCGCTCTCTCCTGCTCTTGAGTCATGACCGCCGCCATCGTAGCCAAAAGCCCAGGGACCCGGGTGCAAACGGCCACGATCATCGTGGGTGCGATTGGGTTCCGTTTGTGAGGCATCGCAGATGAACCACCGCGTCCCTCTTCAGTTCGTTCGCTCAGTTCGCCAACCTCGGTTTGCATCAGGAGTGCGACATCACCGGCGATCTTGCCCAGGCAGCCGGACAGCATCGCGCATGCGGAGCAGATCTCGAAAAAGCGATCGCGCGCGGTATGCCAGGGAATCGTTGGCTCGGCCAAAGCCAAGCGTGCGGCTAAACGAGACAGCACTGAGAGCGCTTCTTGTCCGCTCGCCGCCAGTGTGCCAACTGCCCCGCCAAACTGTAGGACGAGTGCTCTATTTCGCACCTCGCGCAGGTAAGCTCCGCAACGGGTTAGTTGGTCGAGCCAATTCGCCAGCTTAAACGCGAAGGTAATCGGTCGCGCCTGCTGAAGCAGAGTTCGACCAATCATCACGGTCCCCCGGTGTTCCCCAATCAGTTGAACCAGACGCTGCTGCAGTTGTTCGATGCCCGACTCAATTTTAGTTAATGCCGGTTTCAGTTGGAGCATCACGGCGCTGTCGATGACGTCCTGACTGGTCGCTCCGGTATGTACGAACTTTGCCGCTTCAGGATCCTCTGAAGACACTAGCTCGGTAAGCTCTCTAACCAGCGGTATCGCCGGATTACCCGCATCTCTAGCAGAAGCGACTATCTTGTCCGCGTCGATTTGTGCATTCAGGCAGACATGCGCGATCAAATCAGCAGGTTGAGAGGGGATCAGATTAAGATCAGCCTGTGCCTGCACCAGAGCGCCTTCAAAGCGGAGCATGGCCCCAATGATGGCGTCGTCGGTGAAAATCTGGTCGACGTCTGGATCGGTAAATAGAGCGTCGAACATGGCAAGATCCTCAAAAATCTAAAAAGACCGTCTCATCACGCCCTTTTAAGACGATATTCCAAAGGTAGGCATCGGATTCGCCTGCGATTGGCCGAGCAAGCAACGTGGGCCGACGCTCGGGATCAATCAGATTCAATATTTCATCAGTCCTGTTGCTAGCTTCGTCGATGAAATAGATCCGCGTTACTAACCGATCCAACAAACCGCGCATGAAGATCGACACATTGATATGCGGCGCCTGCGGGATTTCGGTCGATGATGGGACCGGCCCTGGCTTGACCGTGCGGAATCCGAATCTTCCTTCTGCATCCGTCGGGCATCGCCCAAATCCAGTAAAGGCTAAGTCCAGCGGTTTATCCTGTTGGTCTTCCGGATGTGCATATTTTCCAAAGCTGTTTGCTTGCCAGATTTCAATCACTGCATCAGGTACCGGTAACTTGTCACTATCGAACACCTGACCCCGGATAGTAACGAGTCGCCCTTTGAGCGCATCGACTGTCAGGTCGTTCTGGTAAAGCGCTTCGAATCCAATCTGAAAGAACGGCCCGACCGTTTGGGATGCTGCTAACCCGAGAAGGGGATCTGTTTCGGGAGAAGCAGTCACAACCGGTTCTCCATCAGTGTTTCCAGGCGCCCGCGTAAAACAATGTCGAACGTGAACCCAAGCGCGTGCTCGGGAATAGTCGTGTCCCAGTCAAATCGCGCGATGAGTCGTTGGCGAGCGGCTTCGTCGCGAACACTGTTAAAAATCGGGTCGTACGGTAGTAGCGGATCACCGGGAAAATACATTTGGGTAACCAGCCGAGTAGAAATCGCCGGTCCAAACAATGAGAAATGGATGTGAGCCGGGCGCCAAGCGTTGGGATGGTTGAGCCACGGATACGCGCCTGGCTTAATAGTTTTGAATTGGTACCGCCCCTCGTCGTCAGTGAGTAATTGTCCTTTGCCGAAAAAATTCGGGTCGAGCGGCGCATTATGTTGGTCTACAGCGTGATGGTATCGCCCGGCCGCATTTGCCTGCCAGATTTCAATTAAGGTGTTGCTCACGGGTTTCCCATCTTCGTCCAAGACTCGGCCGGAGAGCAGAATCCTCTGACCAGCTGGTTCACCGCCGCTTTGCGCAGTCAAATCAGCCCCTATTTTAAGCTGATGCCGTTGAAATCCGGGACCGGTTATTTCAGAGAGAGTTTGTGGAATTGAAACCCGGGGATGGCTGGGCGCACGTTTCAATGATGAAACGTAGTCTGGGTAAAAATGTGGCGGATGGATACCGGATGCCGGCAATCGGTATCTTCTGACGGGAAACGATCCATGGTGATTCATACGAACGGGGAGATATCGAGGGATGCGCTCCGGGTGTTCGTTCTACGAACAATCGTACGAAAATTTATGGAGCCGCTGCTAGGTTGTCAAACATCCGGCAAAACCCATCCTCATTCCATTGTCCGACCACGAATGCGGAAGGTGAGATGTGATTGGTTGCGTCGCCAAGCGACATCGGAGGGTAAAGCTTGGAGGGGAGCCGCTTTTGACCGCTCCCAGGCGAAATCGCATAATCGCACCAGAAATTGTGACATGTACCTGAAGGTTTCATAGCAGGCGGCTCCCGGGAACGTCTCGTCGCGTGATATGTACTATTGGTGCCTCGTACGGTTTTTGCACTACCAAAGGGTGAAGGCGAGCGCTGGGTAGTTCCGGGGAGCCGCCTGTCTACCCCGAAGCCTTTCGGTGGCAGCCTAATCGCTCGGCCGTTTTGTACGATAAGGAGAAACTTGCGCTGTGTTTAGCAATGATTTAAAGCGGCTCCACTCTAGGATTTAGCCTCCGATGTCGCTTGGCTACGCAACCGATCACCAATCAATCCTCGCTTCATACCAGAACTACCTGACCAAGGGCGGTTCACCCGCCCATGCCCTTCGGATCAGCTCACGAATCAATTCGCGATCCAATTCACGCGGATTCCAATAAGGGTTCTGCGTAGCCTCCGACACCGCTTTCTCGATACCTGTTTCCGGCATACCCAGCTCGCGCAAGGATCGCTTTGCTCCCAACCGCCCGATGAGTTCATAGAAACCGGTGGAAGGACTTTTTGCGCCTACTAATTCAGCCAGCAAACCCATCAGCTCGGGCTCTGCTGGTTCGTTATAGGCGATCGCATGCGGCAGTACCACGGTATGAGTTTCGGCATGCGCCAGGTTAAAGCTGCCGCCCAAGACGTGACAAAGCTTGTGATGGAGTGACATGCCAACCGCTCCTAAGGAAGTGCCGGCAAGCCAAGCGCCGTGCAAGGCGTCTGAGCGAGCAGACAAATCCCGTGGATCGGCCAGAATGCGAGGGAGACTTCGCACAAACCTTCGAATCGATTCCGCGGCCATCAGCGAAACCACCGGGTTACGATCCTTCGCATAGAGCGCTTCAACCGCGTGCGCCACCGCATTGATACCGCTAGTAACGCTGACATCGGCCGGCAGTGTGAGCGTTAGCTCGGGATCATAAATCACCACTTCAGGCAAGACTTTGACCGTTCGTTGAGTCGATTTTTTGCCGCCGACGGTTTCTCCCAAGATTGGGGTCATCTCCGACCCTGCATAGGTCGTTGGCAACACGATTTGCGGTAGATCGGTTCGTAACGCGACGGCTTTACCAAGACCAATCGTTGACCCGCCCCCAACCGACACCAGACAATCTGCATTCACCGATCGAGCCGCTTTTACTGCTTCTTCACTAACAGAAACCGGCGTATGCATGACAGCTCCGGAGAACGTGCCCGCCGCAAGTTGTCCGATCTTATACGCTAAGTCTTTCGCCTTGGCCGAATATCCAGGGGTCGACAACACGAGTGCGCGAGAGCATCCGAGCCGGCTTATTTCAGCAGAGACTTGGTCCCGGCTCGCCGGTCCGAACACAACGCGCCCGGGTAGAACATCGTAGGCAAAATCAATCATCAGTTACCTTGGTCGGACTTCTCTTCTTGGATGTCGTGGGCGTCTTGAATTGAGAGAATGAGATCTGTTTGTCCTTAGGGAGGATAATCCGACGTCCTAACGGGAAGATCTCTAGATTGAATCTCTCAGCTAACCAGCCCGCTATACCTTTCGGCATTATCAACATCATGACGATGGCAAAGAGACCAAGGAACATCAGGTACCACGACCCAAGGTCAGCAAAAAACTCACGAAGGATGAAGAACAAGATCGTTCCGATTAACGGGCCCTCCATGCGTCCAATCCCCCCAATGACCACAATGAAAATCACGAAAGCGGTCCAGTCATTTACGCTAAAGGCCGCGTCGGGGCTGATGCGGAGTTTTTGCAAAGCGATTAGAGCGCCAATAGAGCCCGTCGCACCCGCGGTGAGAAAGTAGATAAGAGACTTTGTCCGGTAATTATCAACACCAACGCTCTCCGCGGCTGCTTCACTATCGCGGATCGCGGTCAGA
>JAFAIO010000119.1 GCA_019236675.1 Verrucomicrobiota bacterium | reverse complement strand
AATTGCTCGGGGCAAAGCGAACCCATTCAAGACCGCGCACAACTCCTGCAGGTTTTGCATTGATAAACTGATAGCGAACTAAGACTCTGGGTTCGCAGCAAGTCAAGCTGTGGGGCTTGGTCGTTTTAGGCGGACTCGCGTCAACGGCGATTGCGCGGTCATTGTGCTACCGCCTTGGCTGGTACCTCTAACACCATTGAAGCCACCAAACTGGGAGCATCGGTCATCTCACGTATTCGATCATCTCACAAAGCTGATTGGCCGAACAGAACTGCAAAAGGTTCCTGCTAATGCGCCGCAAGAAACGCCAATGCTCAAAGTTTGGGTCCTTTTCAAACCCGCCAATCGTAGCCATGTACTCCTTATCTCTTCGGAGATGTCGACCGATGGTTTGATTCTATGGCTCGAACACCGACCAAAAAGGCTAAGTTACATGTCAACCTAGGAGATTGTAACATAACCTCCTGCATACACAGTAGGAGACTTGGAAAAGGAGCTTCCTTTTGACGAGACTCCTAAACGGAAGGCTTGATCGAGAAGCCTTTCCCGCTTTCTGCCTCCACATTTTGATCGGCAAATTGCTCTTCAGCAGGCGGCGTTTTCGTTCCACCCGACTATCCAGCCACTTGATAATAACTCAGTGTACCGTTTTACGATTCCTGCAAAGGCTAAAGAGCAGTTTCGGCTTCAACTTCTCTCGCCGTTGCACGATCGCGATCTTTTCGAGGAAATGTGGCGTGGCGCTGTCACTCGGTTAGACATCCGGTCTTTATCGACCTAGCGACAAAAGCGCAGCCTCGAGAGTGTTTGTGCCCGTGAGCTCAAGTATAGCTGACTCATACTCTTGGGTAAGAGGAGTCGAAATTCCCGCGCTCTTGGCCGCCAGCAAATACGAAATCCCGTCCTTCCCCTTTCCAACTTCAGGATTTCGAGCGCTGGCGATTGCTAAACACGCCAGCTTCCGCCCGGTCAACGGGGAGGGGATATTGGCCTGAATCGATGGGTAGAGAACCAAAACGATGCCTTCGAAATTAAGTATGGTCTTAATGAGAACGGAGTTTGGTCCAGGCCGCGCGTGCGGACTATATGAACCTTGCACCCGACGAGTCTCGCGGCGCCAGAGCATGTCCTTGGCTTCCTTTTCTGAAATACCGGCAGATAACACAAAGAGAACAGCGCTAATCTGGAAACCGCCTGCATCGACCGGAACCAGCGTAGGCGCTCCTCCGCGAGTTCGCGAGGAACGCGCGTACTCGACCTTGAACGGCGTTAGAATTGGCCCCAGCCGATTCACAATGCAGTTCTCGAGTTCTTCTCCGGGCTCATAGATTAGAGAACCGTAAGCTAAAATTGCAATCTTCTTCACGGGCCGAGGCACTCCCAGCTGTTCAGGCCAATGAATAGAATGGGCCTTAGCGTTTCATTCGTGTCCCCTCGAGATTGTAACATAATTCCTTTATGGGATTGCGGGGTAGGGACCTGGTAATGGTTACCGCCACTCAGGGTCGGCGTATGCGTTATAAGCCTACAGGTGCGGCCTCCTTAATATTTGACCCGAAAGCTCGGACTGTCTTCCGGCTTACTCTTGCGCCGGTCATACAGCCGCGTCGTCGATAGGTTCGCGTGCCCAAGCCACTCCTGAACTCTAGCGATATCGGAATCGTGGGAGAGGGCGTTGGTTGCTGCTGTGGCTCGCAGCGAATGCACGCAGAGACCGTTGACCTCGGCGCTAACACCCGTTTCCAGGCCGTATTTCCGAACGATATTACGGTAGACCGATGCCGGATCCAAGTGCTTGTTGAGACGACCGGTCCGGTTGTTTGCCACCGGCCGGACGGTTACAGCGTAATGGGCGATTGGAGATCGCACGCCTGATGTGGTGTTTTGCTGATCTCGGGGGAAACCGAACTGCACTGAGCAGCAGCCAGGATTATTCCGTGCACCCTTGAGGGGTGATCGACAGCTAGCATCCGAGCAACCCCATTTCCGAAAGCATGTCCCAGCACGATCGCTTTGCCACCGCCGAGTTCACGGATCACCAACGCGATATCAGCCGCGAGATCGTGCAACGTCAGACCTTGCATACTTCCTTCTGAGCCGGCGATGCCTCGAGGTTGAGGACGTAAGATCATCAGACCCGCCGCGGCCAATTGACTTGCAGAATAGTCGAAGTCCTCTCCTCCGCTGCGCCCGTACGACGGCAGCATGATCAGGGCAGGGCCGGTCCCGTCGATATACACCTCGAGCTTGAGGTTGACTCCCAACACGAATTCACTACGTCTTTTCTGCATCACCAATTCTTCGGCTAGCAATCTTTTTCCCAGGTAGTTCCCCTCGTCTAAGATCGAAGCGCTTCGGGTATTGACTCAATCTCAACTCGAAGAACTTTGGCTGTACGCCGAATACCATCGGGTGGCGGCGATGCCGTGCCTCCGTCGGTGGTGAAATAGGCGACTTTACCGTATTCCCCCGCGCGGCGGCTCCAGGCGGCGCTGGATGGCCCAATCAGCTGTTCCGTGAAAGGCTCTCCCGCCACGATGAAACGTTCACTATTGTTAGCCGGGTTAAGTGAAACGACTTCTATAGTATTTTCACGATGTGTCGTCAGATAGGCCACACCGCTATCTTCATCGATGCAAAAGTCGTCTGCCATCCGGCCGGCAGCAACATGTTCCGGATCTCCAACCGCGCTCAATGTTTCGGGATCTACCCTAACCCGCATAAACAGTTTCTTGGCGGTTGCCGTGTAGTAGATGTAGTTGATCTTGGCCGCATAGCGGATTCCATTGATTCCCGGCTGTTCCGGTTTCAGCTGGCCCGGATAGTACCGCATACTCTCATGTTCGAGCCATACCCGCGCTACCGGTGCGCTGCCGTCGCTTGGAAGATCGACTCTCCAGACTAGGCCTGCGAAGGAATCTGCCAAAAGCACGACGTTAGGTCCAACTAAGCAACTGCCATTTAACGCCCTGACACTCTTTGGAAATTGGAATACTTGCTCGAGCTTAACCGGTGCCCCTGGTGCCCAACCGCGCAGGTCCAGACATTGTAGAAACGCTTCGTCCGTGTTATAAAACTTTCCTGTCGAGATGAAAAAGACGTCAGGTTTCCATTCGACAACGCCACTCGGTGCGACATCAAACGTATGCAACTTCAACGGTTCGACGGGTTGGGTTTCGTCCGGTGAAGGAATAAACCAGAGTTCCTGTTTATTCCCCACCGTGATCAACATCGAATTGTCGCGCCGAATCGCGATGTTTTCGATGAAGTAGGTTGGCGGAAACTCTGCGATCGTAGTTAGTTTTGCTTTTGGTAAGCTCCTATCCATTATTGGGTGTCTCCTAGGCCCGATTTTAGACGGTCATTTGCACTTGCAAAAAGGGACCAGCAGTAACCGGTTCCTGCTTATGCCGGCTTCTTAATTCAATTCGCTGCTGGATCGTTCCCGTGCTTTGCCATCATCTGAGTGGTAGCCGCCAAGGCCGTTTCCTCATCCATCCGGTCGAACGGGACTCGGGCTGTACGGCCGATGCGAGCAATAAACATGTAAGCTCCTACGATATAGAGAATCTCGGTCAAAGCGCGGTCTGAAAAGAACTGTTTCGCCCGTGCGAACGTTGGATCCGTAACCTCGATCAGGTCCATCGCTTCATCTACGAAGCGAAACGCGGCCATTTCTGATTCAGTAAACCTGGGCGCGGCGATTGCGCCCTGGCGGATCGCGGCGACCTGCTGATCCTCGACACCCATGACTTTGGCCACGATCGCGTTCTGCCTCCAGGCGTATTCGCATTTTGATCGCTGGGAAATGTGAAGAATGAGCATTCTTTCCAGACGTGGCGGTCTTGTGCATTACGAACCATTGTCCTTTGCGCGATCGGCCCCAATAATGGGTGAAGCCTAGGAAGTCGAAGGTCTCGGCTTTCGCCTTACCTTGATGCTTCCTGCTCCCAGGTCTTGTGAATCTCACTACTCGAGTCTTTTCCAGGTTGATCTTGAGGCCGTACTTTTCGAAGCGCCGTGGCAGCACCTGGTAGACCCTCTCAGCATCATCCTTCTTTTGGAAGCCCATTACAAGGTGAGTAGCCAGCAATCGGCAGCGCAGGACGCTTGAGGCGATTACACTCTGGTGCCGCAAAAATCGGCATCAGCCCCTCGACCACCAGCACCGCCGGCTCTGTCGCAAGCTACGAGGACACTATGCTTATTATGGAATCACAGGAAACAGTCGCTCTATCACCAGTGTCCGGCACCAGGTGCTGCACACTTGGTATAAGTGGCTGAATCGGCGTTCCCGCGGCAGTCACCCAATGACATGGGAGCGGTTTATAACACTGATCAATGGGCCCTTGTACGTCCCACAAGCTAAGATCGTTCACTCCCGACGTGTAGCGAAACTGTAACTCTGAGGAACCGGATGCCCGAAACGGGCGCGTCCGGATCTGTGGGGGCGCCCTCGGAGAAATCTGAGGGCGCTACCCGGCAACGTTGCCCCGACGGGCTGCCCCCATTTATTCTCCCGCGGCCGCGGGACTTGAGCTCGCCTC
>JAFAIO010000118.1 GCA_019236675.1 Verrucomicrobiota bacterium | reverse complement strand
ACCGGAGGCAGATCGAATCATAAAGCGAGCTTGTCAGAGAGCTAAAGAGAAACGGTGTCATTTACGTGAAGTTCTGGCTTGGGACACAACCGTAACGAACGTTGTCGATCAAGCCGCATTGGATGAGATTTTCCGGCCAGAGAACGCCTTAGGCATCGCGAATGAACTGATCGATCGGGTTCTCCGGGGGACTATCAGGCAGCTCGATTCGGAGATTAGGAATGGATAGGCCCGACTATCTTCTCTCAGCGTCAACTGCCCGCAGTAATCGCCCAATCCTCGTGCTCGGCCATTCTTTAGGGACGAGTTTCGCGCTTTGGCAATCGACGGCGAAAGCCATGTTATTTATGGGACAGGACACTAATTGATGGACGAAAAAGAACGTTACCAGAAAGGCCTGCAAACGCGCAGCGAAGTTCTGGGGAAGGAACATGTGGACCGGGCCCAGGCAAACCTGACTGAATTCAACGCCCCATTTCAAGAATTGATATCGCGGTATGCCTGGGGCGAGATTTGGGATAGAACCGGACTTACTCGAAGGGAACGCAGTTTGATTACCCTGGCAATGTTAGTGGCGCTAAATCGGGAACCAGAGTTCCGGATGCACGTCCGAGCCGCGCTTAACAACGGGGCTACCACGGAAGAAATCCGCGAAGTGCTGATTCATGCAGGCATTTATTGCGGATTACCTGCGGCAAACGCCGCGATTCAGGCTGCTGAACAAGTGATCAAGGAGGCAAAAGATCGGTCGAGTAGCTCGTAATGTTTCGAGGCAATCAGGGTGGAAACTCCACTTTATCGAATGGCAGACAACAACATACGGACCCAAGTTGGCATTATCGGCGCCGGACCAGCCGGGCTCTTGCTCTCCCACCTGCTTTCCCTGAACGGGATTGAATCCATCGTCATCGAGGACAAAAGCCGTTCATACGTTGAATCCCGGATCCGAGCTGGTGTGCTGGAGCACGGAACGGCCCAACTTCTGTTTGATACCGGAGTTGGGGCAAGGCTAGCAAAGGAAGGAATGCGTCATGAAGGAATTAACTTAGGATTTTCCGGTCAACTCCACCGTATCAATCTCGCCGAATTGACCGGCGGCAAAGCGATAACGGTCTACGGCCAGCATGAAGTCGTGAAAGATCTGATTGCGACGCGTCTGAGTCGCGGTGAGCAAATTCTATTCGAGATAACCGGTGTCACTCTGGACAGGATTACCACGAAACAACCTCGGATCTGCTTTCGCCATCAAGACCGGAGCTTTGAAGTCACGTGCGATTGGGTTGCTGGTTGTGACGGTTATCACGGGGTGTCGCGAGCATGTATCCCAGCGGAAGCATTGACGATATTTGAAAAAACTTACCCTTTTGCCTGGCTAGGTATATTGGCGGAAGCGGCTCCTAGCTGGGAAGAGTTGATCTATGCGAATCATGAAAACGGATTTGCTCTGTTCAGCATGCGTTCGCCAAAAATCACCCGGCTTTATCTACAATGCCGGCCTGACGAGGATCTTACGCCATGGTCTGACGACCGTATCTGGGAGAACCTGGAAAAACGGTTATCGTTTCCTGGCGATAAGACGATCCAACGCGGAAAGATTCTCCAGAAAAGTGTTACCACCATGCGAAGCTTCGTGGTTGAACCAATGCGCTACGGCCGGCTATTCCTGGCTGGTGACGCGGCTCATGTGGTACCGCCGACCGGCGCGAAAGGGATGAACCTTGCAGTCGGCGATGTCTGTTTGCTAGCGAGGGCTCTGGCCGCCTTTTATGCCAAAGATCAGACTGCGCTTTTGGAGTCTTACTCTGATCGCTGTCTGCGACGAGTTTGGAAAGCACAACGGTTCTCCTGGTGGATGACCTCCCTGCTGCACCGGTTTGATCAAAACGATGCCTTCGAATACCGGCGCCAGTTAGCAGAGTTAGATTATCTGACTACATCTCGCGCTGCGGCAACTGTCTTAGCAGAAAACTATGTTGGTCTCCCATGGACGGACTGACGGCGTCAGTCGGGTATCGATCGTAATCGTCCTCGTCGTCGTCCTCGTTCTCGGCAGGTTTCTGCGGACGTGTACTAGCTACGACAGAACCCGGACTTGGTTTTGTATTGATGCCCGTGATCTCGGCTGCGCCCATGACTTTTCGAGGGAAGCCCGTCCGCCGTAGCTCTCGCTTTATGCTCAAGGTCGGCCTTGCAAGCGAGGCAGCGCTCCACGAGTAGCGATTGCGAAGGCGGAAGGACGACGAGAACGGCCGACGTTCCCTGCTTTGCGCAAATCAGCCGGGTAGCGCTTAGCCGCTAGTGGTTTGGTTCCTCTTCCAGAATCCGTTTCAACAGATTGAAAGCCACAACCTGTTTCCCCTGCTCAAGGGCGTCCATGGCCTCCCGCACCCGAGTCTTGATCACCTTGATTTCTTCGCGCTCAGTCGCAGGCCCTTCCTCGGGTTCAGGCGTCTGGAATTTGACGACCTTGTCTTCTGAAACCACTTTTCCGTTTTCCTGATCCACTTTCTCTTCTTCACTCTCGGTTGTCTCTGCTGGTTTAGCAGTGTCCGTCTTTGAGACAATCGCCGGCAGTTGTCGCTCGGCCCGTTTGGGAGGCCGATGATCTTTTGTGGCTGGTGCGGGCTCGCTTGGTTGTTCGTCAGGTTGCTTAACGGTTTCTTTCTTTGCAGGTTCCTTCTTTGATAAAGGAGCTTCCTCAAGCAGCTCGTATTTGATCCCGACGATGCGCTGACCCAAAAACGGTTTCAATGGCTTCGGGAATACCAGAAACTGGCGAGATCGTCCCTGTTCAAATCCGACGACACCATGATCGGTGCCGCCTGACTGTTGATAGAGCGTCATGACTCGGTCCGACTTAATCGCTGCCTGCAGAGTCTTATCTTTGTTGGGATCGATCAGCAGCAAGTGAATGTCCGGTTTCCCGCAAGCTTCGAGGACCTTTGAAAACCGGACCGTGCTCATGACAAAGAGAAATCATTCGGGCTACATCCCGCGGAGGTGGGAGTGCGCAGCGACTGGTTCTCAGTCAGGGAAATCCGTTCCCAAAGATACAGCCTCCCATTGGTCGATGGTCTTGGAAAAATAGGTCAGCTTTTCCCGGGCCATGTCCACAGCGATCTTGCCGAAGAAAATATTGCGCGGCGGCTGGTCAGCCTCAACGATCGTGATAATAGCTTCAGCAGCACGAACCGGATCGCCGGGCTGTTTCCCGCTGCGCCCCGATATCTGCTGGCTGCGCGCACCGGCGGTGTCCCCATAGTCCGCTATCGGCCCTTTAGCGACTTTCAAAGAGCGACCTGCCCAATCCGTTCGGAATGGACCTGGCTCGACGGCGGTAACCCTGATACCTAAAGGTTCACCTTCCTTCGCCAGAGCCTCAGATATCGCTTCAACGGCAAACTTAGTGGCCGAGTAATAGCCGGTGCTAGGATTTGCGACCAAGCCACCGATTGAACTGATGTTCACAATGTGGCCCGTGCGCCGAGCTCGCATGCCGGGTAGGACAGCTTTGGTTACCGCCACCAATCCGAAGAAATTGGCCTCAAACATTGCGCGGACCTCCGCATCTTCGCCCTCCTCGACTGCGGCCAGATAGCCGTAGCCGGCGTTATTCACCAAAACATCAATCCGACCGAAAAACTTTTCGGCAGCAGCGACCGCGGAGGCGACCTGTTGAGGTTGGGTCACATCTAATGCGAGGGCGAGCCCCGCATCCTTGTATCCAGCAACCAGATCCTGGATCTGGTCAGAATTGCGTGCGGTTACCGCAACACGTTCGCCCCTCTTTAGTAGGATCTCCGCTAGTATCCGGCCGAAACCCGTTGAAGACCCCGTAATGAACCACACCCGAGAAATATTCTTGTCCGAAGCCATGCTACACCAATAGGCCAGGAATGGTTTTGCAGCCAAAGCAAATCCGGTAGGGCGAAGAACTCGGCGCGCGCATGATATCGTTCCTCACTGAATTCGATCGCGCCGGTTTTGAGCCGTGTTGTTGCCACACGCTCGGAGCGGCTCAAAACCGGCGCGGATGGCCGAAAGAGAGAAACGGGCCCGTGGGCGCGCCGAGTTCTTCGCCCTACCACTACGTCCACTGAACGGCGGCCTCAGTGCTACAAGAGCGCTCCCGTTATCCCGAGATAAAGCAGCAACATGGCGATATCTGTCGCTGCCAACGTGATTGGGCCCGCGGCGATCGTCAGGTCGAGCTTTGCCACGTGCAATAGCGTGGGGATACCGATCCCCAGCACGCAGGCGGCGCCAACGCCGACTGCCAAGCTCATGCTAATGACGGCGGCGGGCCAAAGCGCATGATCCAATATCAATACGACGATAAACACAACCACACCGGAGGATACCGCTAGCGGCAACGCCGTTACTGCCTCCCGTTTGCAGGTGTTGAAGAACCAAACCGGCGTGACCCGGTGCAGCCGTAACGTTTCCAAAACGAGCGCTAAGGATTGGACCGCGACGCTTTCTCCCAAGGCCAAGGCTAAGGTCAGAAAGAAAGCGACTACTAATACTTGCTGGAGTGTTTTCTCGTGTGCCTGAGCGACAAAGGCGCACACGGTTCCGCCAGCGATCGTGACCAGTAACCACGGGAAACGGAAGCGGAACACCTGCAAAGGTGAGGCGGACCGAGCTTGCGCTATATGAAAGCCGATCGCTTGAAACAGATCATCGCCCGTCTCCGTCTTGGAGATCCCAAAAACTTCCTCGTTAAATAAATTAATGTCCACGACGCCCTTCAGCCGCCGTTCGCGATCCACAATCGGAAACGCAAGAAATTTGTGCAGGACAAAGAATTCACAGGCTTCCAGCACGGTCGCATTTTCTGGGATGGCAATGACCTGGCGAATCATCACCTCCGTGAGCGACTCGTCGGGTTGGGCCGTGAGCAGGGCGCGCGTTTGCAGTACGCCAACTAGGCGCGAAGCATCGTCAACGACGTAGAAATAGATCAATGATTGTCCGGGCGATCGGTAGTCGCGAATAAAGTCCAATGCTTCGCTGACCCGCATCGTTTGCGGGAGTTGGACGAAATCGTGCCGCGCGAACTCGTGGACCGGTCGCTGCATGTGCTCAGCCTGCATTGCTTACCGTAGGAAAAGAGTTTTTAAAGTCCGTGTTCTTTGAGTTTTGAGTACAACAACTGGCGATGGATGTTCAATAACCGCGCCGCTTCAGCGCGATTGCCATTGGCTCTGGCAAGCGCGCGTTCGAGCAACAGTTTTTCCAACCGACGGATGGC
>JAFAIO010000295.1 GCA_019236675.1 Verrucomicrobiota bacterium | reverse complement strand
GTTCCCTTCAAGGAGTATGTCCGGTACCAGATTTTTCGGCCTTTGCAGATGGAGCACAGCACCTTTGATCAACCGTTACCAGAAGATCTACTGCCAGATATGTCCAACGGCTATCAGCTGGCATCCGAGCCGGCGAGCGGGTTCGAGTTTATACAGGCAGTCCCGGCCGGCGCTCTTTCCACAACTGGCGTCGATATGGGCCGGTTTATGGCTGCGCTTTTGAACCAAGGAGCATTGGAGGGCGCGCAGATCATCAGTCCGGATTCTCTGCAAAAAATGGAAGATCGAGTTTTAGTCCTTGATCCCAAGCTGAATGCGATGGGCTTAGTGTTTATTGAGCGGAGGCCGTCGGGCCCACGAATCATCGGGCATGGGGGTGATACTGTTTACTTTCATAGTGATCTCATTCTAATTCCGGAACAACGCGTCGGGTTCTTCGTTTCACTGAATAGCGCCGGCTCAAATGGACGCCTGATTCCGGAGCAAATTGTACAAGCGTTCCTCGATCGCTACTATCCTGAACTCCTCGCTACGACTCCCGGACCGATCTCGTCCCAAAGCAAGGATGGCGACCTGGTGAAAGGATGTTACCAGCCTAGCACCCGGTCCGACTCCACTTTCCTTCGATTCGAGGCCTTAGCTCAGCAGCTGAATGTGACGGCCGATGCCAACGGTGTCCTGACTATCGGTTTGCTCAAGGATAGCCGAGGATCAGCCAGCCGCTGGCAAGAAGTCGCTCCCTTGATCTATCGAGAAATCAATGGCGACCAAATGATCGGCTTCCGCCACGGCGCTAACGAACAAATTTCAGACCTCGTATCTGCTTGGCCCATCGTCGTTTTTCAAAAAGTCAGTTTTACGCAATCGCGCCCGTTCGTGTTTTGGTTGGTCGTTCCGGCGTTCGGGTTGATTGCCATCAGCGCTCTTTTGTTTCCGATAGCCATGATTGTCCGATGGCGGTATAAGAGGCCGCTTTTCGAGACCAATGTAGGAGCAAAGGTTCTGTACTTGTTCACCCGGCTCTGGTGTCTGATCATCGTCGCTTTTGTGGTCGTGCTATATCTGTTCTTGACCAACGTCATCGGCAACTTAGCCCAAGTCTCGTCTTCTCAGGACCGTTGGCTCGACACAATTCATTGGCTAGCCTGGATCGGTCTGGGCGGCGGGGTGGTCGTGATGGGAATCGCGACTTTCTATTTTTGGATCGGCCAATACGGTAGCCTGCTAAACCGGCTGCACACGTTGCTCTTGCTAGCCGCATCCGGTGTTCTGTTGTGGTTCGGCCAGACCTATCATTTTATGGATGGTTCGCTCAGATTCTGATTTTGGAGGAGCTAGGAGCTAGGGCGGTCGTCCATATTCGGTGGGGCGAGCCTCCCGAATGGCTGAGTCGGTGTAGCGAAGTGTCCGGTGATCCTCAATCATTGCGGCAATACGCCATTAACAGCGCCGAGCCGTTGGTTCGACATGGGCAACGGCTCGGCGCGTCTAGCGGCCTTGCCCATCGATCATCGGCGTTTTGCGGTTTAGCCTTGGTTGAATCATCTGGCCATTCGGGAGCCTCGCCCCACCAAAAATGTGCCACATCGCTTCTACCTCCTAGATTCTAGCTCCTAGCTCCTTTTCCGCCCCCCCACATTGGCCATGCTTCCAACGGGATCCCCAAATGCCCGCCGTTTTCAACGACGTTCGCCGTCATAAGATCCCGATAATATTCAGTCCAACCCGACACCGGTGACTGTTTGTACCCGTGGCGTCCGCCTCCATCGGCGTCACCAGCGGGCATGGGGCAACCTCGATCTGCAAAGAAGGCGCAGACACCGTGCAACCATTCGTGTAACCAAACTTCACCCAACCGCGGAACTCTCCAGATCGCCGAGCGCGCGTTGGCCACCGTTGCGTAGGTTGCCCAGTTCGACCATGGACCGGCGGCGATCGCCAATCCCCAACCAGCCGAGGGGACGGACCTGCCGCTCGTAAGGTTAGTCTGCGGCCAAAGGACGAATACAGAGTCGTAACGACCGGACGGAGCAAGCGTGTCGAGCTCGGGGCGGGTATCGTCCGGAGACGGCCAATATTGGCCGGATCCAGTTTCGGTCAAAGTAGTTAAAGATCGTTGCGCCGCTTCTATCTCGGATTCGATAAAGACCAGATCATGAGTCAGTTCCGTAACTAATTCCGGAAAATGCCGAAATGATTCGATAGCATCTTCTATTTCGGCATCTGAAAGCGTAAACGCGAAACGCGCCTTCGTCGATTCAGCCAGGAAGTCGATTCGGCGGTAGACTAGCAGGATTGCTTTTCTCGGTTCTCGACGTTCTTGGCTCCGCATTGGCTGGTAGGCAGTGAGCAGTAAACAGTAAGCAGTGAGCAGTAAACAGTAAGCAGTAAACAGTAAGCAGTAAGCTGTAGTCAGTAAGCTGTAAGCGGTAATCAGTGGATTTCCATCCTGAATCGATGCCGAACTTTGCCACTGCTCACCGCTTACTGCTTACTGCTCACTGCTTACTGCTCACTGTTCAGCCACCCCGCAAGGCTTCCTTCATCTCACACCCGGCTCCCCACCCACCTCTGCCTGGCGCGTTCGTAGAGATCACGCGTGACCTCATCGGACACCTGGCGAAAGTCATCATACCATTGTCCGACGCCCACGAACGCATCGGGCGCAATGATAGAAACAAAATCATCGACCAGGTTTCTCATTTCTTTCGCGGTGGAGATCGGCGTGGTGGGAACCGCAACTACAACGCGTTGCGGGTTCCGAGACCGCACAACCGCTACCGCCGCCTGCATTGTGGAACCGGTAGCAATTCCGTCATCGACCAAAATGACGGTCTTACCCGCCAAGTCGAGTGGCGGCGTCGTTCCCCGGTAGGTTAGTTCACGGCGATGCAGTTCTCCTTTTTCCGTCTCGGTTACACGATCAATAATCGATTGCGGGATCTGTAACCAATCGATCGTGTCATAGTGAAGCACGCGCACATCGCCGCTAGCGATTGCTCCCATTGCCAGCTCCTCGTGATCCGGCACACCGAGTTTTCTGACAACGATGATATCTAGCGGAATATTCAGGGCGCCAGCGACTTCAAATCCCACCGGTACCCCTCCCCGAGGCAACGCTAAAACCACGGCGTCCGGATTATTAGCGTAACCGGCAAGCTTTTGAGCCAGTAATTGACCCGCTTTAGACCGGTCTGGAAAGCGCATACTTTATCCTGCCGGCACTCCGGGCCTGCGTTCGTTCCACGGACCTTTTCCCAGCAACGCGACCGGAGCTCCGGTCCGGGAAAAGTTAACGGCTACAGTCCCCTGTGGCAATGTAGGAAACGCCCTTAACAAAGCCGTCATCGCCGTGATCGCCGGGAACGGGCATCGCCGACGAAGTTAAGAATCGTGGTTCCGAAAATTTGTTCCGATCGCTTTCCTCGATTTAAACGCACCCATCGGTATCGTTCCCGGCGATGACGGCGTTGCTAAGGGCGTTTGTCGCCGCTGTACAACTAGTGTACCTTTCGGGAACAAGCTTCCTACGGAGCTTCGTTCCCCCAAAACATCAGAGGTAGTACGCTATGAGCAGAAACTCAGCCGACGTTTTCGCGCGGTATCTGGGTGCACAGTTTTCGCCGGGCGACAAACCAGCAATGCGACAAAGGCCGGCGATCACAATCTCGCGGCAAACCGGCGCAGGGGCTTTGACCGTCGCTAATTTGATTGCCCAACAATTGAACGTCCACTACCAGGGCGATCCTCCTTGTCCTTGGACGGTGTTCGATAGGAACTTGGCCGAACGCATCCTCGAAGATCATCAGCTGTCGACCAGCATGGAGCGTTTCATTCCAGAGGATGCCAAACTCCCGTTGACCGATGCGCTGGAATCGGCTCTCGGACTGCATCCGTCATTTTGGCTTCTGCGCCAACACACCGTCGAAACGATCCGTCGCCTGGCGATCCAAGGGAATGTTATTTTAGTAGGACGCGGCGCCAGCGCAATCACCGCGGAGCTTCGGCATGTCGTCCATGTCCGTCTGGTCGCTCCCCTAGCCGATCGGGTCCGAAATTTCGCGGACTACCATCAGGTTGCGCCGGAAAAGGCTGCCCGATTGGTCCGGGAGACCGATGAACGACGGCGCCGCTATGTTCGCACCTACTTCGATACCGATACCGACGATCCCATAAACTACGACCTAACCATCAATACGGCTCGAAGCGGGTTTGAACAAGCAGCGGGCATGATCATCCACGTCCTGATTGAGAAATTGGCGACGCTTACCCAACAAGCGGCAAGAACGCCGGTATCACACGCATCGCCGTGATCGCCGTCCTTGGCGCTCCCAGTGTCGGCGTTCTTAAGGGTTAGCTCCTAGCAGCGGTTTTACGGCGGCGGCGGCGTCTTTCTCAAAGGTTTCAGCGGCTAACTTGTGCACTCTAGTGGTCGGATGGAAGCCATCCCAAAACACGTACTGGTTCGGATTTTTAACTTCTTTGCCGGTACTAGGGTTGTACGCTTCGCCGGTGCTATTTTTAAAACCATACGCACCCGGATCATTCACCAGTTCCGTGAATAGCTGGTTCACATCGATCAGGTCAATTTTAACCCCGTACAACGATGCGAGATAAGGGATCTCCGTTTGCAGTTGGCTATTGACCGTTGTCACGAATTGTTTGGCGGCCTGCACTTTGGCGGTTCCCATCGCGATAATGTCGGGGGTAAGCGAAATATCCGGCACATTGATAACCAGGAACTGCTGGGCTCCGACTAGACTCAGCACCGCGATTTCGGTGCCGATCGCGCCAGAAGTGACATCGGGGTCAATGCCGGCCAGAAAATCATTGCCTCCTATCCAAATCACGAACAGATCGGCCGGATCCGGCTTGCCACCGACCGTTGCTAGGTAAACAAGAATCTGCGCTCCTAATAACTCGGAAGTAGAGCCACCGACCGCGAAGTTCGTTCCACCTGTTTCCAGGAACGCAGTTGCCGGAGGTAGCCCGGCAATCCTCGTAAAGTAATCGACCCAATTGTACCCATTAGTCCACCGTCCTTTGTAGTAGGGCGATTTTGGTATGCCAACCGCGGCGTAAGTATTGCCATTGTCCGATAGACTATCGCCGAATACGACCAGGTTATGAACCTTGCTTAATTCGAACGCAGATGCGATCGAGCTCGTCAGAAGAATCACGGGGAACAACGCCCGGAGAACAACCAGCTTCTTCATTGCGTTATAGGTACTATAATGGCAGGCAAAGGCTCAAGAGAAAGGAGCTAGGAGTTAGAATCTAGGAGCTAGGAGGCCGGCAAGCCAGGCGCGTTGCACGGTTGCCGCCAATCACCAATCACTGGGCTCCCAGGGTCCTCTCATATCCCCTACTCGCCGTACAGCTTCTTCAAGATTCCGTAATCGGCTAGTTCCGCCGCCTGAACCGGTATCGACAAGATCTGGTACTGGTTAAACATCCGCTCGGAAGCAGCCCATGTCTCGGGCTTCATCCAACCCAAGCGTGAATCATGGGTCTCGTAGTTGAGTAGCGGCTCGATCGCCCGGAGCGATGCTTCTTGATAAGCGGGATCTGCACCCGAGAGGTATTGCGTCACGATCATTCGTGCTGTTTGCCCAGGGTCACTGATCGCCTGCTCCCAACCGCGATTAGTGAGCCTCAAGAAAGTGGCGATGGTGCTCGGATCGCTTTTCAGGAATTTCTCGGTGGTGAATAACACTTCTGCATAGGCGACATATCCATTCTCGCTCATCGGAATCAGATGCACCTGATGTCCACGCAGCGTCAGGTCCACCGCTTCGTCGACTGAATAGCCTTGCATGGCGTCTACTTTCCCCTCTAGCAGTGGGTCCAAGTTATAGGGAACCTCGACAACCGTAACCTCTCCGCGAGCCATGTGATTGAAGCTCAACAGGACATCGATCGCTTTCTGCGAATCGCTGTGTAAGCCAATCCGTTTGCCGCGCAATTCGGCGAAAGTCTTTAACCCGCTGCTTTTCAACGTCATCAGAACCAGCGGAGTAGTTTGAAACATGGTAGCAAACGCTTTGATCGGTTGGCCTTTGCTTCGTGCTACCAATAAAACATCGGCTTCAGCCACACCGATCCAGCCCGAATGGTTAGCGACTTCAGTAACCGAATTGGTTTTCTCATCGGCCGGCCGGATCGTCACATCGAGCCCCGCTTCCTGGTACCAGCCAGCCGCTTTTGCCACTAACGGGCCGGCGAATTGCGCATTTGCCTTCCAGTCCAACTGGAGTGTAACAGGAGTTCCCGCTTTGGCTCCGACTGCGCAGAGAAATCCAATCCCTAACAGTAACAACCCTAAATCCTTACGCCCTGCCATCCCCTTTTTTTAGCCAAACCTCGCGATCCTGAGCAAGAAAAAGAAAGTTCCGCAAAGTAGGCTGATGAAAAAAGTTAATCGCCTCTGGACATCATTCAGCCGATGTTATGACCCGGCTCCGTAGGAGCAAAATCTTTTATAGTCAAACGGTACCGTAAAAGGCAACCAGCCGCCTTCGCTTCGCTACGGCGCGCCTGACTAATTATTTGGGCGCGACGAAGCCTTGGCGGAGTCGGCTCCGCTAGGAGCGGCATCGAATGTGGTTCTCGATTAGATGTCGCTCCTCCGGAGCTGATCCCGCTTTGTCCGGCTCGAGCTATAAATATCTGTCTCCTACGGAGCCGTTTTTCAATCCGGCAGCCAAAGCAGCCAATCGCCCACACGCCCATTCGTCCACACGCCGACACGCCCATTCGCCCACACGCCGACACGCCCATTCGCCGATTCGCCCACACGCCCGACCTAGCCTCTGCCGTCTTCGTCCGCGCTCCGCACGCGCTTCCTTCGCTTCTTCGTAGGCACGTATTTGTCAGACGCTTTCGAGAGCGGCGCCCAGATTTCGGGCACAGGAGGAATTCCTTCATCTCCGAGGCGGTATTGTTGCAGGATCCCGTTGGCGATCCCGTTAGCAATTAGCTGGCGATAGTTGTTTTGGGCGACTTTTGCGTTCTCGGTCGGATTCGTCAAATAGGCGCATTCACAAAGCACACAGGGAATTTCCGGATTTCGAGTCAAGCGCAGCCGCCGGCGGGTGACCCCATTATTTGTCTCACCGGTGCTACTCACGACACCCTGCTGGATCCGCGTAGCCAGTCCATGACTGTTGGCATGCCAGAAAAAAGTTTGTACTCCGTTCGGTCGCGAGCTGCCGGTCGCATTATAATGGATACTCACCAGGATTGCGCCTGTGCCCAGTTGATTCCCCATTGCGACCCGATCGTCCAACTCGATAAAACGATCATCCTCCCGAGTCATTAGGGTGCGTAAGCCCGCGCGCTTCAATTCATCACGGACGCGTTTTGCCGTATCGAGAGTAAGATCCTTTTCTTTTTGGAACGGAGTGAGCCGCCCACTAGTGCCACCGCTATCTTTATCTCCGTGGCCGGGATCGATCAGGACCGTAGTAAAGTTCCCTTTTGGTGCTCCTAAACGCGCAGTGCTCGGACCGTGAGCACAGCCGATAAAGAACGCCGACAACGCCGCAAGCGCGGGGAACGAAGTCACCGCTTTGAACGCAGGTACGGCTGCCAGCGAGATTCGGAACCGTTTAACCCCTGGTTGACGCCCGGTTCCTGCCTGCCTCAACCGGTTTGCCGGCCGTTTTGTCATCTGGATTCGAAGGAAAGATCTGGTGTCTAAACTTCCGTGCGATGACCTTCGGCGTCGTATTCGTAAACCTTACCCTCGGCTTCTTCCTTCGTCTGATTATGAGAACCATCACAGAACGGCTGATTCTTCGAAAGCCCGCACATACAGATCCAAACCGACTTGTCTTGCGGCGGGACCTCGAGCGGGCCCTGAGCAGATCGGAGTACTTTGCGCATGCTCCTTTTTAATGAAGGACCTCGTGGAGATCAAGGGGCGTGTCGGCGAAACGGCGTGTCGGCGAAGGGGCGACGCGGCGAACGGGCGATTCAGCCGCGAAGCGGAGCTTCATGACAGCCTAGGTGTTTGTCGGATTTAGGAATAACCTTTTATGGGAAGGTTGTCATCTGATAAAGTTTCGCTGATGGCTGAACGCTTTGTCGAAGTGGATCGTAATACGCCGATGTTGTTGCCTGCAGATCTGCGGGATTGGGTACCGGAGGACGATTTGGTGCATTTTGTCAT
>JAFAIO010000015.1 GCA_019236675.1 Verrucomicrobiota bacterium | reverse complement strand
TTTACCTAAAACAGTCTGCAGGCGGCGACACCCGTGCAAGCCAACAGAGCGGAATGCAACGCCCCTCCGTTCTCGGACAGACCGCCGCTGCATGAACGCGGCTATCAACATTTCGCTCCTACGGAGCTGGTCATCGGGTTCGAATGCAATCGCTCCCATGCCCCAATAAAGCCAGATGTTAGCAAGTGAAGTGATCTGCCTTTTCGCTAACTCGTTCCTGCCTGGTTTATAGCCTGCTGCAGACTTTTCATGCCGACAGCCAAACCATCGGCGTGATCGAAGATCGCGGACCCAACCACCAGCACATCGGCTCCAGCCGCTACTCCCATCGGAGCCGTGGTCGGATCGATGCCACCGTCGAGCTCCAATTCACAATTGGGATTAACTTGCGCAATCATTTGCCGCATTTGCCGGATTTTGGGCAACGTCATCTCAAGAAACCGCTGACCACCGAACCCTGGGTTGATCGTCATGACTAAAACCAAGTTCACTTCCGGTAAAATCTCCTCTGATACCGCCGCGGGTGTGGCCGGATTAATGACCACCCCCACCGGTTTCTCAAGTTCTTTAATTTTTCGAATGGTCCGGTAGAGATTGTTGTTACCTTCCCAATGTACCAAGAATGAATCGCCGCCAGCCTCAAGAAACTGTTCGAGGAAAAAATTGGGATCGGAAATCATCAGATGGATTTCCAATGGCAGGCTGGTGATGGGACGGATCGATTGAACGATCGCAGCGCCAAACGAAATGTTTGGCACAAAATGCCCATCCATGACGTCAACGTGGATGCGATCAGCTCCGGCTTTCTCCAGCTGCGATACCTGGTCGCCTAAGCGAGCAAAATCGGCTGAAAGAATCGAAGGAGCCAACTTTACTCTACGGTTACGCAGTTCTTCCATGACCACCGTTTATTCGCATCAGAGCAGGCTAGCCATTGGTTTGTCCAAAGCGATCAGCAATTATGCCGAAAACCTGAGGCAAATCTATTATACCAAGGTATCGCCCCGTTAGGATGCAAAAGGTAGAAAATGTGGACACGCGTCCGGACAAAGGACCCCGCGCGGACCTGTGCACATTTTCGACTCCACACCACCTTTTCGAATCGAGCACGTTTTAGGCTGGCCCGTTTACAATCGACAGCTCACATGTTAGGAGAAACAATCCTGGCAGGAGCTCGACTTGTGATCGAACTGTCAAAACTTGCGTTCGAGCCTTTGCGTCGAGATGAGGACTCGATCCTCTATCGTGGGCGCAAGGAGGGAGATTCATCTCGGGTGCTCGTGCTGGCTCCGGCGCAGGAAGAGCCGGGGCGCGAAAGCGTTCGACGTTTGGAGCACGAATATTCTCTAAGAGAGGAGCTCGACCCAGCGTGGGCTACCCGACCGATCGCACTTGCCATTCACTGGAACCGGCCAGTACTTGTGCTTCAGGACCCCGGTGGCGTGCCCCTTAGCCGGCTGCCGGGATTGGCATCGGATTTCGGATCGGTTCTCCGCCTGGCCATCAATCTAGCGGGGGCGATCGGCCGGGTACACCATCGTGGTCTGGTCCACAAAGACATCAAGCCAGCGAACATCCTGGTCAACTCTGCGACCGGCGAAATTTGGCTAACGGGCTTTGGGATCGCTTCACGGTTGCCCCGCGAACGGCAGTCTCCGGACGCTCCTGAGTTTATAGCCGGTACGCTGGCCTACATGGCGCCGGAACAGACAGGACGAATGAATCGGTCTACCGACTCCCGCAGCGATCTTTACTCGTATGGAGTGACACTCTACGAGATATTGACGGGCTTGTTACCGTTCGCCGCGGCTGACGCAATGGAGTGGGTCCATTGCCACGTGGCCAGGCGGCCAATGCCGCCGGATCAACGTGTAAAGAGCATCCCCGGACCGATTTCAGCGATCGTCATGAAGCTGCTCGCGAAGACCGCCGAGGAACGCTACCAGACGGCGGCCGGTGTCGAATCTGATCTTAAGAGATGCCTTCTAGAATGGCAAAGCCTAGGTCGCATCGACTCGCTCTCGGTCGGAAAGAATGACGCTTCCGATCGGCTTTGGATTCCCGAGAAGTTGTACGGTCGCAGCCGCGAGGTGAAGATATTGCTCGACGCCTTCGAAGGCGTGGTCACCCACGGAACTTCTCGTTTAGCGCTGGTATCCGGTTACTCCGGGATCGGTAAATCTTCCGTGGTTAACGAGCTGCAGAAAGCCATTGTGCTGCCGCGCGGAATATTCGTTGCCGGAAAATTCGATCAACTCAAGCGAGACGTTCCGTACGCTACCTTAGCGCAAGGGTTCCAGAACCTGGTCCGCCAGATCTTGGGGAAGCGCGAGGAGGAGGTGGCCCGTTGGCGGACGGCGATACTTGAAGCTGTCGGGGCGAATGGCCAACTCATTGCCAACCTTATCCCGGAGGTTGAGCTGGTCATCGGCAAACAGCCGGCTGTCCCGGAGCTCCCTGCGCAGGAAGCCCAAAATCGGTTTCAAGCCGTGTTGACACGCTTCCTCTGTGTTTTTGCTCAGAAGCAACACCCGCTTACTCTTTTTCTTGATGATCTCCAGTGGCTTGATGTCGCTACGATCCGCCTGATCGAACATCTACTCAATAATCCCGAAGTTAATCACCTCCTGATCGTAGGCGCGTATCGGGACAACGAAGTCAGCCCATCTCATCCTCTGATGCTGACGCTAGATTCGATTCGCAAAGCAGGGATCCTCGTCGACGAGATCGTTCTTCAGCCCCTCTCGCTTAAAGACGTAAATCACTTTGTCGCTGACGCGCTTCGTTGCGAGCGAGCACGTTCCACAACTCTGGCCCGCCTCGTGTACAAAAAGACTGGAGGCAACCCGTTCTTCTTGATCCAGTTCCTCAGTGCGCTTCATGAGGAGCGCCTCCTTTTGTTCGATACAGACCACGCGATCTGGAAATGGGATCTGGACCGCATCCGAGCCCAGCAGTTCACCGACAACGTGGTTGACCTCATGGTCGGCAAGCTCGGCCGACTGCCGGTCGGCACCCGGGAGACACTTAAACAACTTGCCTGCTTGGGAAACATTGCCGGGATTACAACCCTGGCCATGGTGCAGAACCGGGCAGAGGAAGAGATTGATTCGGATCTATGGCATGCCCTGTGCCAAGGGTTCATCTTCCGTTTGGATAGTTCTTGCAAGTTCGTTCATGATCGCATCCAGGAAGCAGCCTACTCGCTGGTCCCCGACGAATCTCGTGTCGAAGCCCATCTGCGTATTGGCCGAATACTTTTATCGAGGATGACCTCGGCCGAAATCGCTGAGAACATTTTTGATATTGCCAACCAACTCAACGTCGGTATCTCGCGGATCAGCGAATGGAACGAGAAAGAGCAGATCGCTGAACTCAATTTTCGGGCCGCAAGAAGGGCCAAGACATCGACGGCGTATGCTTCGGCTTGTATTTACTTATCTGCCGCCATGGCCCTGCTTGGCGATCAAGGATGGAGCAGCCGTTATGAACTAACATTTGGTGTATGGCTTGAACGGACAGAGTGCGAGTTCCTGAGCGGAAACTTCGATGAGGCCGACCGTCTGATTGTAGAATTACTGAGACGGGCGTTATCAAAGATCGACAAAGCGGCTGCGTATCGCCTGAAACTTGACCTTCACGTGAGGAAATCCGAGTACCCACAGGCGGTCGAGAACGCACTCGAGTGCCTGCGCCTCTTCGGTATCGAGATGCAAGCGCATCCAACCGTCCAGCAGGTCGAGGTTGAGTACGAAAAGATTTGGCAGAATCTGGGAAATCGTTCCATCGAGAGCCTGATCGATCTGCCACTCATGAGCGATCCGGAGATGCAGGCCGCAATGCAGATCTTGGCAGCGCTGATTGGACCGGCCCTCTTCACCGACATAAATCTAACGTATCTCCATCTTTGCCATATGGTGAACGTGAGTCTGAAGTTCGGGACGACAGACGCTTCTACTCATGGCTATGTGTGGTTCGGGTTGATCCTTGGTCCGTTCGCCCATCGTTACACCGACGGATACAGTTTCGGAAAGCTCGCCTGTGATCTAATCGAAAAATACGGGTTCCTGGTCTACAAAGCGAAAACCTACTTCTGCATGGAGCTGGTTTGCTGCTGGACACAACCAGTCCAAGTCCCAATAGAATTCATCCGGGCGGCGTTCAGTACCGCCGTCGAAACGGGTGACCTGACTTTCGCTTGCTATAGTTGCAACCACTTGATTACGGATCTCCTTTTGCAGGGGACACACCTGGATGAAGTGTGGCGGGAGTCAGAGCGATGCCTGGACTTCGATCGCAAGGTTAAATTCCGGGATGCCGCCGACATTGTGGTGAGCCAACAGCGATTCATCCAGAACATGCGCGGAGACACTCTGACGTTCTCATCATTCAGCGATGCGCAGTTCGATGAAGCGACGTTTGAGTCCCAATTAACCGAGGACCGGATGGCCACGATGGTCTGCTGGTACTGGATCCTCAAGCTAGAGGCACGGTTCATATCGGGCGACTACGTGACAGCCAGCGCTGCTGCCGAGAAGGCTAAGTCAATGATTGCGGCATCGTACGCGCACATTCAATTGCTCGACTACCATTACTATTCCGCGCTCCTTACTGCAGCGCTCTATCCAGCGGCGCGGCCGGAAAGGCAGAGCGCTCTCCGTAAGGGATTAAGCGCGCATCTCGAACAGCTACGCGAGTGGGCGGAAAGCGGTCCGAAGACTTTCTCTGACAAATACTGCTTGGTATCGGCCGAACTTGCTCGCATCGACGGCCGAGACCTCGAAGCGATGCGGCTCTACGAAGAGGCGATTCGATTTGCCCGGGAGAATGGTTTCATCCAAAACGAGGCGATTGCCCACGAGGTGGCGGCAAGATTTTATTCTGAGCGCGGCTTCGAAACGATCGCACAGGCTTATATCAGGAACGCTCGCGACTGCTATCTTCGCTGGGGCGCTCTCGGCAAGGTGAGCCAGATCGATGACAATTATCATCTGCCGCGTGAGGAGCGGATTCTCTCGTCCGCCGTTACCATCGAAACGCCTCTTGAACGCCTCGATCTTGGGACGGTGATGAAAGTTTCACATGCGGTCTCGGGCGAGATTGTCTTAGAGCGGTTGGTGGAAACGCTAATGATTCTTGCGATCGAGCATGCAGGAGCGCAACGCGGTCTTCTGATCCTGCCGTTTAACGAGGAGTTTCGGATTGCAGCCGAGGCCAAAAGCGGCCGGGATCGGGTCGATGTCCAGGTGAAACAAGCTCAGGCCTTGCCTTCTGACTTACCGGACTCGTTGCTTCGTTATGTCCTGCGAACTCAAAAAAGCGTGATTCTAGACGACGCTTCGGCGCAGGCCAAGTCGCGACGACTTGTTGGCCATAGCACTGCGGCTACCGCTCGAGGGGGAAGTCCGCCTGCGCCCGACGAAGTCGCAAACCTGTTTACCGAAGACGAATACGTTCGCCGGCAACACCCCAGGTCCGTTCTCTGCCTGCCTCTGGTGATGCAAGCACGGCTGATGGGTGTACTCTATCTAGAGAACAATTTAGCCTCCGGAGTGTTCACGCCTCAACGGCTAGCGATGTTGGAGTTGCTGGCTTCGCAGGCAGCCATCTCGTTGGATCACGCCCGCCTTTACGCGGATCTGATAAAAGAAAACAACGATCGGCGGAAAGCCGAAGAAGCGCTGCGCGCCAGCGAAGAACGCTGGAGCATGCTAGCGGAGAATTCATCGGCTGGGATTGCTTTGATTGCTCCCAATGGGCGCTTCATCGCGGCAAACGTTGCTCTCCAGAAAATGCTTGGCTACACGGAAGCCGAGCTGCAAGCCCGCACAGCGGCTAGCATTACCCACGAGGAAGATCGTGCCGCTACCGAAGCCCGCGCTCGCGCCGCCGAAGCTAATGCATGGGAACGCCGAGTTTATCGTCTCGAAAAACGCTTCCTGTGCAAAGATGGAAAAGAATTGTGGACGGACGTTAGTACGGTTTTTGTCCCACCCAGCGGAAGCACCCCGGCGTTCTTCACCGTCGTAATTATCGACATAACCAAGCGCAAGCTGGCCGAGGAAAAGTTACAGCAAAAGGAAATCTCCTTGCGACAAGCCCAGAACGAACTCGCTCATGTTAGCCGGGTAACGATGATGGGCGAATTAGCGGCCTCGATCGCTCACGAAATCAACCAACCCTTAGCGGGTATGTTAACTAACGCTAATGCAAGTCTGCGCTGGATGTCTGCCGATGTACTTAATCTAGCAGAGGCTCGGGACGCGATTCAGCGAATCATTCGGGACGGGAACCGGGCCAGCGATGTGATCATGCGGATGCGAGCTCTGTTTAAGAAGGCGCCGGCCGCTCAAGAGCGGGTGGTCGTTAACGCGATGATCCAAGACGTTCTCGCGCTGACTCAGCCCGAACTGAAAAAAAATCGAGTCTCGCTACAGACCCATTTTGCCGATGATCTACTGGTCGTCGTTGGAGACAGGATTCAGTTGCAACAGGTGATCCTGAACCTGGTAGTCAACGCCATCGAAGCAATGAACGGAGTTGCTGATGGACAGCGTACCTTGCTGTTGAGTTCTCAAAAAATAACCGAGTCTGAACCAGGCAAAGAAATGATGGCGGCGGACAGCGAAAACGAAGGAGGATCAAGCTCTGCATTGATCGCGGTCCAGGACTCCGGTCCGGGGTTGGATCCGGCACAATTACCCCACGTTTTCGAGACTTTCTATACCACAAAGTCTCTTGGGATGGGGATGGGCTTGGCGATTAGCCGTTCGATTATCGAAGCTCATCATGGGCGGCTGTGGGTCAGCTCAAATACACCACACGGCGCGGTCTTTCAGTTCACGCTGCCGTGCAGCCCGGCTTGATTCGACGGTTGGACGGAAAACCTATGCGAGATCAGACTGCACGAGCTTATGGAATTCGTGGTGCAGAGTTTCCGCCGGCAACTTGCGGTCCGAGGTGCGCCGGGTCTCGGTAGCGGTCTGGCAGCCGCTGGATCAACTTGGTGGGGCGAGGCTCCCGAACGGCTGTATGATTTTGACGAAGCCGCCGGTATGCTCAACCCAGCGTTTCAGTACTCCAATACGCTCGCCGACTTGTCCGATGCAGCGCGATGAGTCTTTCAACCGTTCGTTGCCAAAATGGCGAAGTCGGAGCCGCGGTTTGGGGGTGTGCCAGTTTGAAGGTCGCAGACTCACGGCTCCGACTTCGCCGGCAGATCATCGGTGCTGGATTACTGGTTGAAGCAGGCTAGGTCGGACAAGTCGGCGCGGGCATCGGTCTAGTCCAGCGTTGGGACGCACCAACGTCGGCATCTCTGTTAATATTGTCAGGCCGTGCGGGAGCCCGCCTCCGCCAAGCCTATGGCGCGGCAGGCCCTCGCCCCACCAAGTTGATCGCGGCTACCGGGCCTCGTCGCTCCTCCTGTTACGTTGACGCGCATGGACCACTGCCGGACCGCTTCGCGCCTTGCAAACAGCCAACTGACCCACGACGAAAGCCATGTTATTTATGGGACGGGACACTACTCGCCGTGATTGAGTTATCGAGATATGTCTTCGAGGTGCTGCGGAAGGACGCAGACTTTATCCTTTACCGCGGGCGGTCTTACGACGAGTCTCGGGTTCTCCTGGTTGCGCCCGTGGAGGAGTACCCCAGGCCAGAAAGTCTGAAACTGTTGGAGCACGCCTATTCCTTCAAGGAAGAATTAGATTCAGCGTGGGCGGCGCGACCAATGGCAATGGCTCGTCAAAGGGACCGGACCGTGCTCGTAATGGAGGATCCCGGCGGTGTCCCTCTCGATCAATTGCTCGGCCAACCGTTGGATATAAGGTTTTCGTTGCGTCTGGCCGTCAGCCTCTCGCATGCAATCGGTGGCTTGCATCAGCGGGGCATCGTCCACAAGGACATCAAACCGGCTCACATTCTGGTGGATAGTGAAACCGGCCGGTGCTGGCTGCGCGGGTTTGGTATTGCTTCACGGCTGCCGCGCGAGCGCCAGGCTCCGGAACTTCCCGAGTTTGTGGAAGGGACACTAGCCTACATGGCGCCCGAGCAGACCGGCCGGATGAATCGTTCCATCGATTCGAGAAGCGACCTCTATTCGCTCGGCGTGACCCTTTACGAAATCCTGACCGGAAGTCTTCCATTCGCTGCTTCGGATCCGATGGAATGGGTTCACTGCCACATTGCCAGGCAGCCGGTGGCTCCAAGAACTCGCGTAGAGAATCTCCCTGCTCAGATTTCGGCCATCGTCATGAAGCTGTTGGCCAAAACCGCCGAAGAGCGGTACCAGACAGCGGCGGGTGTTGGGAGCGATCTTCAGCGGTGTTTGGATGAACTGGAGGGATCGTCCGACAACCGCCGGATCCGCCATAGCCGTTCCATATCTTCGCAAAATCCAGCTTCAGCCGAATCGGCGACGTCGGATCCTCGCGATCCGTTACTCCGGCGCGCCGGGATGGGCGCCCTCCCTTCCGATTCGGTAACCAAGCCGCAACCCATCACCCCGTTTCCGCTTGCCGAGCACGACGTACCAGACCGGCTTTTGATTCCTCAAAAACTGTATGGAAGGGGCCGCGAGGTCGCTGCGTTGCTTGCCTCCTTCAATCGCGTGGTGACGACTGGCCGCCAGGAATTGGTCTTGGTTTCAGGGTACTCTGGCATCGGCAAGTCCTCGGTTGTCAATGAGCTTCACCAAGCGATCGTGCAGTCGCGCGCCCTTTTCCTTTCAGGGAAATTCGAACAGCACAAGAGAGAGATCCCCTACGCTACGCTTGCCCAAGCTTTCCAAGGTCTTATTCGTGAGATCCTCGGCAAAAGTGAAGGCGAGCTCGGTCA
>JAFAIO010000476.1 GCA_019236675.1 Verrucomicrobiota bacterium | reverse complement strand
TACTCGGTTGCTTCAGACCCCGCTTCTCAGCGACGCCCTTACTCTGTACTTCTTGTTCTTTCACGGTTTAACAATGCAGGTCTTTCACCTGCGGTGATGTGCGCTTCCACGGCGCACTAGCCAGGCAGTTTACTGCCTGGACTGTATCCAAGAAAAGAACCGTCCCGTATCGAACGGTGTGATTGAATAAGAGGGAACTTTCTACGACCTGAGCGCTGAACACGCCAGCAGACCAACTCAGACCGTGCCCTTCCTCCGTCGCCGTCCTGGCTATGGCAGACAAGATGGGACGGGTTGTCCTTCAACCGCATTCCAGCCCCGAAAGAGCTTTCGGGGCTGGCTACTATCATTCAGTCCCCGCCCGCAACGCTTCGCGTAGCGATGCGGGCCGAGCCTTCGGGACAACAAGCTAGCCCCACACCTGTCCACATTTTCGACTCCACATCAGGACCTTTCCAAGACTCTCGAGGACGAGGACAGCGACTTGGCTGAGCTCGCCGAAGTCCTGTCCGTCGTAGCTTTCGCGTAATGCTCAAGATCGGCCTCGCAAGCGAGGCAGCGCTCCACGAGTGGCGATTGCGAAGGTGAAACGACGGTGAGATTACGAGAACATTGCCTACGGATTACTGCACCCGCGCGTAAGCAAAATACGTGGCAGGATTCTCGGCTGGATAGTCGCTTCGAATCGAAACAATCGCCTTTACCAGATTCTTCGTGCCGGTAGGAGTTACTTTCAGTTCCCATTGTTTCCCTACCCGTACTTCTTGCAGCTCCACTTGAATGGCCGGATTATCGGTTTGTACCGCCACGATCTTAGTGGGGAATCCATCCGGCACCACGACGCGTATGGTTTTTGGAGTGAGCGGATCGCCGATGCGCCACATAACGAAATCGGGCTCAATCGTGATCTCTGGTGGAATATCGACAGCGAGAGTTAACAGCATAGGCTCTGTTCCCGCCAAATTCGTAGTGACGTAAATCCATTTCTCCTGATGCCCTGTATGACCGGCAAAATTGAATCTCGCGTCGATCTCTCCGGATTCACCCGGCGCAAAGACTTTCTTGGCTAACGTCGCAGTCGTACAGCCACAGGACGGGCGAACATCGACGATCGTAACTGGCGAGGTGCCTTGATTGGTAAATCGATACTTCGCGCTGACTGCCTTATCTCCGGGTTTAGCCGAAAGCTTCTGCTGCGGCTGATCCCATTTTAATTGTGCGAAAATAGGAGTGACTGAGCCCAGGAATAAAAGCAGGATACTTTTCATGGTCATTACGTTAGCTCGCCTTAGGCTCGCTACCGAATAGCCGATAGCCAATAGCCGATTGGTCCTGGGAGCAACCACGGGGCTGGTTGACGAGCAACTTGGCTATCGGCTATCGGCTATTTGTTAGCGAGCCTCGGGCGAGCTAACAAAAGAAGGCCACGAACATGAGCTCGCCAAGAAACAAAACAACAGATTCAGCCTTGGGCCGACCAGAATGGTTTGAAGACGAGCGTTTCTGGGAATCAACCTATCCGTTCATCTTCCCAAAAGAGAGGTTTGCCGCCGCTGAGGCAGAAGTTGCCGAGCTCGCAAAATTAACTGGATCACCTTTTCGCCAGGTACTTGACTTGTGTTGCGGGCCTGGACGGCATTCAATTCCCCTGGCCCGGCAAGGCGCTCGAGTTACCGCCGTAGACCGAAGCCCGTTCTTATTGGATAAGGCGAGATCGCGCGCGGAATCGGAAAAGCTCGGCATCGAATGGGTAGAACAAGATATGCGTCTGTTTGTTCGTCCTGAGGCATTCGATCTCGCTATCAATCTGTTCACTTCGTTTGGCTATTTCGGAGATGAGGAGGACCTGACGGTACTGCGAAACGTTTTCTGTTCGTTAACGCCAGGCGGGTTCTTCATCATCGATGTGCTGGGAAAAGAAATCATCGCTCGCGGGTTTGCGCCTAGCGCGGTGGAGCAACGGGCGGATGGGAGTATCTGGGTTCAGACCCGAGAAATCATCGACGATTGGTACCGAATCCGATCCCGTTGGTTTCTGATCCGGGACGATAAAGTCACCGAGGCCGCTTTCGATACCGCACTGTATTCCGGACGCGAACTAGCTAATCTGCTGAAGCAAGCCGGCTTCGACAACGTAAAGCTTTTCGGCTCCTTACAAGGGATCCCTTACGATTTGCAAGCCCAACGATTGGTAGCGGTAGCTCAGAAACAATGAGCGTGAACGCCGGGAACGAAGGAAGCGGTAACTTGGTGGGGCGAGGCTCCCATGCGTGCTCGGCGGTTTCCAGAGGACTACAGTTTCTAACGGCCTTCTTGCGTTTTAGGCCGATGGGCCCGCCGACTTGTCCGACGTAGCGCTGCAGTCCCTAGGGTCTGTCCGGTCGCGAACTGCGGAGTCGGAGCCGTACCCAGCTTGCCGCAGCAAGTCGAGATCGGGACTAGTAGGGCCTCCGTTTCCGATCGTTGCCCGGCTGTATGCCGGAGCCAGGGCCAGGGTTACCAGGAGACGGCAACTTTTGGGTTTTGACCGCCCTTTTTCTGACAGTCTTTTATAGCAGCTCTTTCGTCGTCTTTCTTTGCGTCGCCCATTACATTAACCTGATGGTGTTCGCCCGCCGTGAAACAGAAACCGACAATTTTTCCGGTACCGTTGTCCGAAACCGCGACCGCGCCATGGGCTGCACGAATCCCAGTTGCATAGGCGATTCTAGCGTCTGCTCCTCCCCTTGCTTTGCACTTCTCAATCGCCTGCGCCGCAACGCCGCTAGGGTTGTACCCCGAGTCGTGAGCGATGCCGAATTTCCCGTTGCTAGCTACCGCTAAAGCCAGAGCTGCATTTAACTTATGGGTTAAGAATGAAGTCGATACCAATAGGACCGACAGGATGATCATTTTCATTGGTTCCGGGCTTATTCAAGCCCAGGCCGTACTACGACAAAAACCGCGGAGTGTTTCAAGAAAGATGCGGTAGAAAGTTGTTGATGAAGAGCGATTTAGCGCGCCGATACTCATCGTCTTTCAAACTCGGAGGTTTGCCGCTTTTATTGATTTTACTGCAATTCTAGATTTGCATCTGCGATCATGCGATCTCGAAAGGTCACACAGAACATTGAAAGTTGGCCTCGCACCTGTCCGCCATAGCTTTAGCGACGGAGGAAGCGAGGCAGCGCTCCACGGGCGGCGGGAGGGCGCGCTCCAACCTAGACAGAGCCGGTAAAATTCACATAATACGCGTACAGGACTGGTCTGTTTGAGCAGACCCTACTCGCTCCATGGACAACAAGAAGCGTAAGCCCGGCAACAATTGGTGGTACCTTCTACTCTTGACGCAATTCGTCGGAACACTCTGGGTACCGTTTTATAACTCGGTTGAACCGGTCTGGGCGGGGATACCCTTCTTCTATTGGTACCAAATGCTGATGGTGTTCATCGGCGCCGGGATCACGGCGATCGTCTATTTTGCGACCGAATGAAACGCCGGGATCGCCGCTAACTGCAAACCGCTAACTGCTAACTAGCTAACCGTGCAGAACATCAATTGGATCGCTCTCATCGTTTTCGCCCTGTTGTTCGGGTTCATTACTTGGCTGGGTTTCGCTGCAGCTCGTTGGCGGCGTGGCGATCTTGATTTACTCCATGAATGGGGGTTAGGCGGCCGGCGATTTGGGACCCTGATCACCTGGTTTTTGGTCGGCGGTGACCTCTACACGGCCTACACGTTCATTGCGGTCCCGGCACTGGCATTTGGCGCAGGGGCAGTCGCATTCTTTGCCGTTCCCTATACCATCCTGATCTATCCTATCCTGCTCGTGGTTTTTCCGCGGATATGGTCGGTATGTCACAAGCACGGCTACATTACGGCGGCTGATTTCGTAATCGGCCGCTTTGGCAACAGGTGGCTGGCCTTAGCCGTCGCTATTACCGGCATCGTAGCTACGATGCCGTATATCGCGCTCCAGCTAGTCGGACTGCAAGTGGTCATCGGCGGCTTAGGCTTGGGCGGTGAAGGTTGGCTGGGCGAGCTCTCCTTGATCATCGCTTTCGTCATTCTTGCCGCGTTCACTTACTCCAGCGGGCTACGCGCTCCGGCCGCTATCGCCATCGTCAAAGATCTACTGATTTACATCACCGCGTTCGCCGCCTGTATGGTCATTCCGATCCAGGTCGGTGGCTTCGGCAAGATATTTGCGGCCATCCCGGCGCAGAAACTAATCCTGGCCATACCGCACGGCCAGACAACTGGCGCTTACAACAGTTATGCTACTCTCGCGCTCGGTTCCGCCCTGGCGTTATTCCTTTATCCCCATTCGATGACCGGGATCCTCAGCGCCAGCAGCCGAGGCGCGGTTCGGCGGAACGCGGCTCTATTGCCGGCCTATTCGTTTATGTTGGGGTTATTAACTCTCCTTGGCCTAATGGCGTTTGCGCTCGGTATCGATAAACTTCCGGAGTTCGCCGCCGGATTTAAAGCTTTCAAATCGAATTTCGCAGTACCGGCATTACTGCTGCACACGTTTCCTTCCTGGTTTGCAGGTGTAGCCTTCGCAGCTATCGGTATCGGCGCGTTAGTGCCGGCAGCCATCATGTCGATTGCAGCGGCGAATCTGTTCACGCGTAACATTTATCGTGAGTTTTTTCATACCAAGGCGAGCGCCAAGCAAGAGTCGCAGATGGCCAAGTGGATGTCATTAATCGTCAAATTCGGTGCACTGATCTTCATCCTGTTTTTGCCGTCTCAATATGCAATCCAACTCCAACTGCTTGGCGGGATCTGGATCATTCAGACATTGCCGGCGGTTTTGATCGGCGCCTACACGCGCTGGCTCAATCCGTGGGCGCAGTTAGCTGGTTGGGCGGTAGGTATCGCGACAGGGACCTGGATGGCAGCCGCGATGAACTTCAATGGCACGTTCCCATTACAACTGGCCGGCTGGACGTTTCCCGGATACAGCGCTCTTTACAGCCTGGCGCTAAACTTGATCGTAGCAGTTGTTCTTACTCCCCTGTTCAATCGGGTAAGTAAAACAGCCGCCGATCAGACCGAACCCGCCGATTATCAGGCCGCTAGCTAAGCTAGCGGCCAAAATCCGGCCTTTTTCTCGACGCCGGTGCGCGCGCGGGCTACGATTGGAGAATAGTCGCTGAGCGCTCGGTTCGTGGAACAAGCTTCTCCGCTATGCCTAAATCCTCAGAGCCCGTCCACCAAACCGAAAACGACCAAAAAAGTCCCGATGAGTCAGGCACACCCCCCTAATCTCCGAAATCGGGTAGTCGGGGTGTACGTATTGTTGAGTGCTCTAAACATCGGCGCCTGGGTTTGGGCTATTATCGCTTTTCACGACAAACCACTCCTGCTGGGAACGGCTTTTCTAGCGTATTCATTTGGTCTGCGGCATGCGGTAGATGCCGATCACATTGCTGCGATTGACAATGTCACCCGCAAATTGATGCAGGACGGCCAGCGGCCCGTGGGTATCGGCTTTTTCTTCTCACTCGGCCACTCGACCATCGTGGTGATCGCCTCTCTCTTGGTTTACGCGACCGCTTCCGTGATTGAGCAGCAGATCGATATCGCGCGAGAGATTGGCACCGTTATCGGTACATCGATTTCCGCGGTTTTTTTGATTTCGATCGCGTTTATCAACATCATCATACTGCGCGGAGTATGGAAGGCGTTCCAAGCCGCCCGCAGAGGAGAGGGTTGTATAAACGAGACCCCAGATACCCTGATAGGAAGCGGGGTATTGGGGCGACTATTCCGTCCTATGTTTCGTTTGCTTTCGTCGCCGTGGCACATGTACCCGATTGGTTTGCTATTCGGGCTAGGTTTCGATACTGCTACAGAAGTCGCCATTCTCGGGATCTCCGCAGCCGCTGCGGCCAAGGGTTTGTCGTTGCAGACAATGGCGATCTTCCCGGTACTGTTTACAGCAGGGATGACGCTCGTCGACACGACTGACGGTGTCCTAATGGTCGGCGCTTATGGATGGGCTTTCGTCAAACCCGTTCGTAAACTCTATTACAACCTGACCATCACGTTCGTTTCAGTGGTGGTAGCTCTTTTGATCGGCGGAATCGAGGCGATCGGTCTCATAAAGGATCAACTGAAGCTGACCGGGGGGCTCTGGGACTTGGTAGGCAGTCTGAATGACAATTTTGGCGCACTAGGTTTCATGATCATCGGAATTTTCGTACTCACTTGGGTAGCGTCCGTTGTCGTTTATCGAATCAAAGGCTTCGACCGGCTGGAAGCATCCGTCACAGCGACTCCCGAATAGACGAGAGCTCAAGATTGAGACGGATAAGTTCCCCTCTTGGGACGCA
>JAFAIO010000451.1 GCA_019236675.1 Verrucomicrobiota bacterium | reverse complement strand
AAAAGAAGGAAGAACAGCTGGTATGGATGAACTCAGGATCATTCGGGAGCAGCGACAGTAACGGCGGCCCAGCCTCTAGCAGTAGTACCCCGGAACCAGAGGAAACCCCAGAAACCAGCCCAGAATCAACGACTCAGACACCGCCTCCTCCAACGCCGGAACCGGCAACTCCAACTCCAGCTCCGGAGACTCCGCCTCCGACGCCTCCACCCCCGACACCGGCGCCGTCCCAATCGAGCCAAGTGCCGATCAATCAGACGCCGACACCCACTCCGCGGCCGACCCCGACACCGACCGCAAAGCCGACGCCAACGCCAAAACCAAAACCAACGCCAACACCTACTCCGAAACCGACGCCGAAGCCCACACCGAAGCCAACGCCAACGCCAACCGCGACCCCCAAGCCGTCGCCTAAGCCAACTCCTAAGCCGACGCCAAAATCCACGGCTAGTCCAAAACCCACTGCGAAAGCGACGGCTTCGAGTAAGCCAAAAGAATCCGGCTCGCCCACTCCCAAACCCAGTGGTTCCCCTAAACCAAAGGGCTCAGGCGAAGGAACCGAAGAAGCGGAAAATGGTTCAAACGCAGAGAAGAAGCACGGGGAAGGGAACGGTAGCGCTAAGTCCGATAAGCATCAGCAGGGTTCAGGGAACGGCGAGGGACAAGAACATGGGACAGCATCCGGCAACGGTGAAGCCGACATCGGTGCTTACGCCGAGATCATCAAGAATCGGTTTCAAAGCGCGTGGAACCAACCGCATGGTGAGATACCCGCTGGCACCACTCTCGTCGTCAATGTGCGCCTTAAGATTCAACCGGACGGAACCGTGACAGAATTCACCATCGTGGATGGCTCTGGCAACGCGGTGGTTGACGATTCCGTCAAAGAAGCGGGAAAAAAGATCGCGAAACTGCCTTCTCCCCCAGGCGGCGGCACTTTTACGCCGATCATCCGTTTTGAGCTGGGAGACTAGATGGAAAAGTAATCAGTAATCAGGACCAGTAATCAGTGATGCGGGATTTGAAGAGGCTCCCTCAATTCGGTCACGGCGTTCTCGCGCTGAGGAAAATTTGAAAGTGATTACTGTTTTACTGAATACTGATTGCTAGTGAGATCTCCCAGGCACCCCGTGGCGTTCGAAAAAAAATATGCAATCACCAGGGCCCCCCGAGCGTCTTCCATTAAGGTTGCTTCTATGGCACCCTTATATTAGTTACCGCGACGACCACCATGGCCGAAGCCGAGAATTATCAGCACTATCAAGTACTCCGGCGTGAAGACGGGAGCCTCTGGGAATTGGGTAAGGGTGCAATGGGCATCACCTACAAGGCATTCGACACCAATCTACGGTGCACGGTTGCCCTAAAGGTGATCAATAACACTTACCTCAATAGCGAGGTCGCCCGGCAACGATTTCTAAGGGAAGCGCGCGCAGCAGCCGCACTGCGTCATCAGAACGTCGCTTCGGTCTTTCATCTGGGATCGGACCACGATTGCTACTTCTATGCGATGGAGTTTATCGACGGACAGACCGTCGCTTCCTATATCGAGAAGGTAAAGAAGGGCCCACTCGACCCCGTCGAGGCGCTCAATATTTGCCTGCAAGTCACTCGCGCTTTGGCCGCAGCAGCCCGCCAACACCTGGTTCACCGAGACCTGAAGCCGGCCAACCTGATGTTGGTCGACGAAGATGGTGAACGAATCGTCAAGGTCATTGATTTTGGGCTAGCCAAGAGCGCAAAAACCGAAGGCGATGACTCCGGCACGCTGACTCAAGCCGGCGGCTTCGTTGGGACTCCGCATTTTGCCAGCCCCGAGCAACTGGAAGAACGCGATATCGACATCCGTTCAGACATCTATTCCCTGGGGGTAACGCTTTATTACATGCTGACGGGACGTCCACCATTCTCAGGCTCGGTTCCGCAGATCATGAGTCAGCACCTGTACAAGCCGGTGCCATTGGAGCCGCTGCAAAACCAGCATCAATGCGTCACCGACCTCGTCGTGAGGATGATGGACAAAGACCGGGAAAAACGTCCGCAGACACCCGGAGACCTGCGACAAGAGATCGTTGCTTGTCTAGAGCAATTGCAGGTCGGTTCGGCGCCGGCCCCACAGTCAAAAAATGGACCAGGGCTGGCAACCGAGCCAACCGACACGGTAGCCACCGGGGACGCTACTCTGGCTGGGTCGGTTCAGCCGCTCGCTGCCCAAACGATCATTGGGGAAAGGTATCAACTGGTTCGAGAAATTCAGGAAGTTCCTCAAGGTCAAAAATTTTACGCTCACGATCTGCGCCAGGCTCGAGGGGTCTCGCTTTTACTTTTCAACGAACGATTCCTCGCGGACAAACCAAAGTTCACTTGGGTCGAGCAAGAGGTAGAAAAGCTGCAGAAGGCTCCTCACGAATCGCTCAGACAAGTGTTTTCGTTAGAGAGCGTGGATCAGCAGTCCTATCTTGTTGAAGAGTTCGTGGTCGGGCCGACATTGCTCGCAATTCTGCGAGCTCGGGGCGAGCTAACGGCTCAAGAACTGGCCCCGCTCCTTAATCAACTGGCGGTGTTAGCGGACCACGCGACCGCACACCATCTCAACTCGGTCGATCTAACCCTGAACGGGGTCCAGTTGACCTATCCCGGCCTAATCCAGGCAGCAATTACGCCCGGTCTTTTACAACAACCGTTGTCCACCTGGCCTACCTTTAACGTTAAGGTCACTCCCATGGACTTTTCGGTCTCCGCCGCCGACTCTGGTGCGACTTGGACCGGAGCGGCGACTGTGGTGCAAACGGTTGCTACCGGCGGGGCTAGAAGCTCTTACATCCGGATGTTGAGCTTACTCGCTTATGAACTCTTGGGCGGACCACGGGCTACCGTCGAGTCGTCCGGACGAGTCAGCCCAGTACCCAGTCTGACCGAGTCTGGAAACGCGATATTGAGACGCGGAATCGCCGACGACTACGGCTCATCGGTTGAATTCGCGGAAGCACTCCTCCGGGTGGTACGTGGCGAGGAATCGCTGGCCACGGGCATGCCGTCAAGCCTGGGATCGGTTGCTACCCAGCAGAACCAGCCATCCACACCGGTTAATCGGCCAATCCCGGAGGTCGTCCCCGTGCCGGCGGTTCAGACACCGTCAAGTTACTCAACGAAGTCGCCAAGCACACAAGGTGCTCCCGTCTCGACCCGAGTTTCGAACGTTAACCCGGGTTCTTCTGGTGGAGCGATGGCAGCTCCACCGCCGTTACCGATCCAGCCTCCCACGGCGCCCCCTCCGAAACGACGTAGAATCCCAATCGGGGGTCTATTACTGATTCTGGTTCTGGTTGGTTTCATACTCACACTGCTAGGCGTTGGCGGATATTTCGTATGGCAGACCATCAACAGCTTCCAAGAGCCGCACATTGTTCAAGTAACGCCAAAACCAACGCCAAAGCCGACCCCGGTCGTAACACCGCGGCGCACTACACCGACACCGGCCCCGACAAGTCCGAGACAATCGACGCCCACTCCAACGGCGACGCCGGTTCTGACGCCGACCCCAACCCCGGTTCCTACGCCGACCTCAACCCCGGTTGTAACCCCTTCGGCGACGCCAGCACCAGACAAGTTGGCGATCGCGTTAAAATCCGCGGATGATCTGGAGCGCGCAGGCGACTGGGCCGGCGCACTGAAGCAGTTTAATAATATTCTTACCGAATATCCCGCCGGCGCAGCAGAGACCCGAAAACGTTTGGAGAATCTGCTGGCAGAGGTTCGCTCCAGTAAAACGAAAATCACTCCCGAGAATTTTCCCATTGTCCAGCCCGATATTGAGGCGGCCGCCAAAGCCGGCGTCGTTCAGGGTATGCTTCTGTTAGCCGAGAACACGCTGAATACCCAAACGGCTTATTCGCTTGATTGGTTCGAACAGGCTGCCGGTAAGGGCAACGTCACAGCTAAACGCGAAGCGGGTCTGCTGCTGGCTCGGCACCATAACGCAACAGATGACGCGAAAGCGTTCCAGTATCTGAAGGAGGCAGCCGACGGCGGTGATGCCTACGCGAAATACTGTGTGGCCGAATGTTACTACTACGGCAAGCTGGTGCCAGCCGATGAGAATAAGGCTTTAACGTATTTACAAGAGGCAGCGGCATTGCGGAACCCGCCCGCTATCGATCTGCTCGGATCTTATTATCGTAAAGTTCACAACTACGAATCGGCTATCGCGTACTACCAGCAAGCGATCGCCATGCAGTATTCTCGGTCAATGGCGAATCTTGGGGTGATGTATCTCTTAGGCGAAGGGGTTACCAAAGATGTGCCGCGCGCGGTGAACCTTTTTAAATTGGCTGCTGATCGCAACGACGAGGTCGGATTATATCTCTACGGAACCGCGCTGACCGAAGGGATTAATGGCGCCAAGAACCGCAATGCGGGGACCGCATACATTCGTAAAGCGGCAGAGATGGGACACCCTTTAGCCATAGAGTGGTGCCGCAAAAACAAAGTCCCCTTCGGTCCCAATCAGGAACCGAGCGCCCCGCAAAATAGTAATCCCGAACAGCCGAAGGACCACTAGGAGCCAGGAGCTAGAATCTAGGAGCCATGAGGCGAAATGGCGAATCGGCGACGGGGCGAAACGGCGAATAGACGCATCAGAGGGCCATTTCCAACAAGCGACCGCCACGCAGTAGAGGACGAGCCCCGCCTAGCTCCTAGATTCTAGCTCCTAGCCCCTAGCCCTAAAACGAGCTTGAGCCACAAGGCCGCACCTGGATAGGCTAGCCCGCCTCGATCCTTATATGAAACTAAGTTTAACTACATCCGCCTGCCTCGTACTGATCGCTTCCATCGGATTCACCAGCTGTGAAAACATGTCGCCGGAAACGACCGGCGTTATTGCTGGGGTAACTTCAGGAGCTTTAGCAGGAGGAATTGCCAAGGCCTCTGGAGCAAGCAATGCTCAGGCCGTTGCCATCGGTATGGGCACCGGCGCCGCTGTTGGCGCAATCGCTTATGTCATCGCAAAACACGAGGCTACGGAAAGACAGCGTCGCATCGCGGAAGAGCGAGCTAGATTAGCCTATGAACAAATGTCCGCGGAACGTAAAGCCCGGGTACAAAAACGGCGTTACATCGCCGTCGCTACTGTTCAAGAAAAGAACGACAAAGGAGCCAAGAGCGTCATGATTTACGACACCGAATCGAAACAGGTAGTCGGAAACAACGTTTACGACGTTAAGACCGCTCCGAAGGACGGCCAGGTCCAAAAATACGACAGTTACTCCGTTGAATACGTAGGCAGTTAACAACGCCGTCAACGCGCGGGACCGCCGGGAACGCCGGGAACGAACGGAAGGCGGGCAGCGCTGCAAATAGGGGGACGAACAACATTGGGTTCGTCCCCTTTGTCTAAGACCCGGGAGGTTTCCTGGCGTACTTCTCACCTGGCGGACCGCCCGGGTCGCTTTTTCCTCTAAGACCTACTTGTGGCAGGTACGAACCTGCTCCACAGTTTTTGCACTCGGCATTGCTTCCCCGTTGACGCGATACCGGCTTGCCAGACGTAGCCTTCGGGAGTTTCAGACGACCGGGCGAAGTCTGGCGTTCACGCTCGTTTTTTAAAGGATATGCGATTTGAGCATCGAAGCTTTGAACAGAACGGACAGCGCCTCGACGAAGTAGTCGATCTCAAGAACGAGACACGGATCGTCGTTAGCGATCACGGCGCTGAATTGATCGGCGTGGCGAAACTGGCGCCCGGAGGAGACTGGGTGGGTTATTTGTATCGAGACGGAGACACGAGCGTCCCAGCCAGCGGATGGAAAAACCATGCCACGGTCATGGGCTATTATATCCATCGGTTGCTAGGCGAACGTACGTTGTATGAAGGGGAGGAAATCCGGGGAGGAAACCATAGTTTCATTCGGACAAAGGTCTTTGCCGCTCCGGAAGTTCTGGTTTCAGAGGAGAATGTCACCCTGTGTTATCGGCTCCCGGCTGAGGCTATCGCTAAGAAAGAGTACCCTCGCCGGGTTGCATTTCAGCTCGACTATGTCCTGTCCGGTGAGGATTTGGTCGTTGTCTTTTCCTTTGCCAATCAGGAGCAAAACCGGCCGGCGCATGTCAGCTTCGGTCTTCATCCTGGGTTCAGAGTCGGTTCCATCGACGACGCCCGGATTATTCTGCCGCGGGGGAATTATAGACGTTATCTCGCTCCGGGTAACTTTTTGAGCGGTCAGACCGTTGATTTCAGTTCTGCAGGCGATTCGTTCCCCTGCAAGCCTTTTGAGCTACCTGATTCGTTCCTGATACAGCCAATCGACGTCGATGAATATGTCGTCAAACTTCAGGACCTGAAAGAACGGCGGGAGGTCCAAATAGACCTTTCCGAGGCGCCTTTCTTTACTATCTGGAGCGATCTTAATCCTTTCATATGTATTGAGCCGTGCTGGGGGCTGCCGGACCACAAAGAACAAGAACCTTTCGAAAAGAAGGTCGGCATCCAGGTGATTCAACCTGAAGGGATACTGACTCGTCAGTGCAGTTTTCGATTTCTCTAAGCCAGCCCGCTTGAGCGCCTTTACCCGGTTCTGGTGGCCTGCTTTCCCCCGGATATATCATGAATATCATTCAAACTCTCCGGCATCGGGCTGAACTTCAACCTGGAGTGCCAGCCATCGTGGACCGGACCTTCTTTGGGGACCGAGTACTGACTTACGCTGCTCTCAACCGGTCCGTCGATTTTCTGGCACTCCGCCTCGACGAAGAAGGGATTAAAAGAGGGGATCAAGTGCTGATGCTGCTAGATCCCTCCCAAGAGCTCTATCTGTTCTTGCTTGCGCTTTTGCAAATAGGCGCTGTGCCGACCTTAGCCGACGCGTTAACCGGACTGAAACCTTTTGGTCAGTGGGTGGAGCAATGCCGGCCTGCAGCCTGCGTCTTACCCCAGTCCAATTGGTTGTCTCAGCGCTTCCATCGTCAGCTGCGGTTAATCCCAAAGAAACTTTTCCCGCATGCCTTTCGATTCGAGAACCGGATTTTGCGTATCGGAAAGTTCGGGACGCCGGTCGAGCTCGCCAAAACGGACCTGGCATTGATTGAATTAAGAAGAGGCGGTTTCGGCGGACTCGAGGCGCGGGGCTGGACGCAGCCGCAGCTCGCTCGCACGGTACAACGGCTGGTGAGCCATCTTAAAATGAAAGCGGGTGAGATCGACCTCTGCGATTGGCCTTTGCTTTTGTTGGCAAATGCAAACGCCGGTGTCACTAGCGTCGTCCCGGTTAGACCAGGCTTACTCTCTCATCGTTCTCACAGCCAGCAAGTCGAGAAGTTTCAACCGGCTCGAGTAACAGCTCCCGCGGCATTTCTTTTGCATTACCTGCGCAAGAGCTCATCGCCCCTGCATAAGATCATCGTCATGGATGCCCCATTGCCTCCAGAGAGCCTTGAATTCTTTGTGCGTTGCCAGCAATTCGCCAATGTGGAACTCCTTTTTGGGCAAGACGTGCCTCTGGCTTCATGTTCCTTGAACGAGTACCAAAGCGTCGGTACCCCGCGTTGGGTGGGGCAATTCTTCGCCGACGTTAAGATCAGGGTTGAACCAGAGTTCGCCGATACAAATGGCCACGCCGAAAAGATCAAAGCAAAGGTCCCTCAGGTTTACTCCGGGGAATTGCTGGTCGCCGGCGACTTCTTACCGAGACCGCTCGACCTTAACGGTGAGGTTGATACTTCCCGGTTAGCGCAGTTCGAAAACGGTGAACAGTGGATCAAGACCGGCTTACAGGGATCGCTAGATAAGGAACTTAAGTTCCAGTTGAGCGGAGAGTGAGTCGTCGCTGCCAACACCCACAGCGGTTTGAGAGAGTCACTTCCGTCGCGACGCTAAAAGCTTTAAGGAACGCAGCACGGGAATAAATCAGGGGACCTTGTGTCTATTTGGTGAGTGCCATCACTCGACTTCTCTCAGCTCAATTGATGGCTCTTGAGCAATCCCCTCAACACGTGAATAGAGCAAACCTGAAAAACGACGTTGCGTCGACGTCACGATTTCCCTCAACAGACACGACTCAGGCTAAGCTAATCAAACCAAACAAAGCCGGGCGACTGTTGATCCTCCAAGCTAAAGCTTGGAAAGAAACCCAACAGAATGATAACAACCGTAGAAGACCGTTGACCGTCGATGGGTCGATCCTCCGGTTCTTGACTCCAGCAGAAATTCTGCACCGAGCGCCCGTGATTCGCGCGGTTATTACGCTGATGACGCTCCAGGTGACCACGGCGTTCGCTGCGCAAACCTATCTCATTACCGATCTGGGCACATTGCCCAATGCTAGCACCGATTCGGCAGCCGCAATCAATGATAGCAATCATGTGGTCGGCACCTCGGGACTCGACGCGTTTCTTCTTTCCAACGGAAAAATGCAAGATCTCGGCAATCTCGGCAGTACCAGCTCCGCTGCCTCGCTTAATAGTCTGGGAGACGTAGTTGGGTCCGCATCCACATCGAGCGGGACTCATCTATTCCTTTTTCACAACGGCGTACTTTCCGATCTCGGAATTCCAAGCGGACTAAACGGCGGTGCTGCAACCGGCGTGAACAACGGCGATCAAGTGGTCGGTCAGTTCAACGGCGGCAGCCGACGCCTTGCATTTAGCCGCGCGTTTCTATGGCAGAACGGTGGGTTCACAGATTTAGGCACACTCGGTGGCCAGTCTGCTGCTGCCAATGGCGTTAATAACTCGAGTCAAATCGTAGGGTGGTCGTTGACTGCGAGTGGACAGAACCATGCGTTCATTTGGCAAAACGGAACCATGCAGGATCTCGGAACTCTTCCGGGCGGTGCTTTTAGCAGCGCCGCAGCGATTAACGACACAGGTGCGATCGTTGGCAGCAGCGACAATAGCAATTTTGTGTCTCATGCCGTGCTCTTTCAAAACGGGGCTGTAATTGATCTTGGAGTGCCTTCCAATTTCACCTCCAGCGCCGCTAACGCTCTAAATGCAAATGGCGTGGTGGTCGGCGTTGCCTCGGCGGGCAGTTACCGTGGCATCTCGCACGCCTTCGTGGCGCAAAATGGCTCAATTACAGATCTGAACCGGTTAATACCCGGCAACTCAGGTCCATGGGTTCTGCTGACGGCGACCGGGGTCAACGATGCCGGTGAGGTTGTCGGCACCGGGACATACAACGGCACCGAGCGCGCATTCGTGCTCACGCCGACAACGCAACCGACCGTGCCGGCCGTGCCCATAGACTTGGCGGCAAGTTCCGGTAATGCCGTGGTAACATTGATCTGGTTAAGGAGTATCGCCGCCACCA
>JAFAIO010000544.1 GCA_019236675.1 Verrucomicrobiota bacterium | reverse complement strand
GGAGACGCGGATCGGTGGCTGATCTGTTGCTAAACGCTTGGCCAATTCCCCGGCGACCACCTCCTTGATGTCCGGAGAGACGTCATGCAGCAGGTCGTTCAGGATGAATTCCTGTGTATAACGGTTGAAGGTAAACAGCGAGAACAGCTTATTGCGAAATTCGACGAAAACCCGCCCTCCCGAGCGAACGAACATGCCGATGTTGTCCAGCATCAAACCATCATTTTTGACATGCGGCAGCACTCCTGCTGCTATAACTGCATCAAATTGCCCGTCTTTAAGCTGGGCCGCGAGGGTCGCGGCGTCCTCGATATCACCCCACTGGACGAGTTCGGGTGCTAATCCGTGCTCTTCAAAAGTATCTCGTGCCTTCTTCACCATGGAATGCGCAATATCGCAACCGGCTACTCGCAATCCCATCGAGGCCATAATTAAAAGCGGCGTCCCTTCGCCAGTGCCCACCTCAAATACGGATTTCAGGCCCAAACCAGCAATTCTTCGGACTAGAATCTGCAGGCGAAAATAGTTGGCAGGGTAGTCACCAAGTGAGTTTAGGTTTTCGCGCCGATACTGCTCTGAATAATTGTTTGCCAGCGTATTGTAGTATTCAGATACTTCAGTCATTTTGACGCCTCATTCTACCGGATTGAGAAGGTTGTGCTTACAAAGCTCCTCCACGAAAGCGAAAACTTCGCTTATAGGCACCCCGAGAAGATCTGCAATGTCCAACAGAGAATGACGGCCGTCGCAATAGGACAATATGTCCATTCGCATACGAACGGCTCTTTCGACACTGCGGGTGCCTAATAGAGAATATAGTCCTCGCTTTCCCATCTGAGGTTCGCACACTATCGTGCATTGATAGCGTCGTTCAATCTCAATGGCGATTATGCAGTCGCGTAACGCTTCGTAGCCGCCCTGCAGGCCCGCCGGTGTTACTAAGGACAAGTCATCTTTCGAGGTGTGGTACTCAGGGTAGGTGCCATATTTGGATCGCATGAGCGAGGCCACCGGGAGATCAACTCCAGGTGCACAATATTGGCGTTCATCGCTACCCCGATCAAGAAAGCTATAGGTGATATAGCTTGGCGCGCGATGTCGCAACACATGTTGCGCCACGCGGTCTGCCAAGGTATTCCCCGCTCGAGAAGGGAGATACGAGTAGGCTCGGTCGTCCCCCACACAAGTGACATTAAACCCCGCGACGACATACCGCTTCAGATGTTCGAGATGGCGGCTGATGTAGGTTATCGAGCCGATGGTCTCAGGAACAAAGACGAATCGATACGTGTAACGTCGGGCAGGAAGTTTGGATAGCCATTTGGCTAATTGCATTGCGACCAGCGGTCCTGACAACTCATTGTTGGCCATAGACGGATGGCACACATACGTCGAAATGAGAACCTCCTCTGGCTTGTTGCCCGGCAATAACAGATCGGCGTAAGTCAGGCTGCCAGGGGCCAATGTGCTGTCGATGAAAACCCGATAATTCCCCTCCTGGAGTTTTCGCCGCTGGGAGTGGGAAAGGCAGAATCCCCACGTTTTATTATAATAACTTGTAATATATGGAATAACATCGGGTGATTCCGGAAGGGAATGCAAATGCTCCTGTAGCGCATCCAGGGTGATCTGCATGTCGATTGGCACTGAATATCCGACGACATGAAGGTTGCTGTCGGCAAAATTAACTACCTTTGTGCCGTCTGGACCTTGTATAAACGCATCACGAATGTTCCACTCGTCTGGGATCGTCCAGTCGAAACACTTTGTGCCGCTTGGGACCTCGTGAATGCGCAGCTCCGGCAGATATTCTTTGAGGATGGTGAGCGTTTGACGCACACCATTACCGGTGATGCTTCGGCAGATTGGAAATAAGCGGCTGGCCAGCTTGTGCAAGAAGATGCCTTCAGAGGGCGCGATACTCATCAGAATGAATTCTTAAGTCGCTAGAAGACTTCAGGTCAAGGACGCTAAGCTAGCGGCTCAGCAGAAATGTCGTGCTATCGGCTGCCTGGTGCCGGTCGTCGTATTCTCGGCTGCAGCAGTCAGGGTCTGACAGGTTGCAGATCGACTGACTAGCTTACAACGGATCCTGTGTCATATACTCTCGCAACGACGAACAGATGAAGATCCCATATGCTCGACCGGATGTCACCCCGGATGACGTTCAGGCGGTTGTTGACGTTTTGCAAAACGATTGGCTGACTCAAGGCCCGCTTCAGGAACGATTTGAAGCCACAGTGGCCACATACGCCGGCGTTCACCACGCAGTGGCTGTGTCTAGCGGCACGGCGGCCCTGCATTTGCTCTATCTGGCTATGGGGCTGGAGCCTGGGAAAACGATCTGGACTTCGCCGAATACCTTCGTCGCGACCGCCAACGCGGCATACTGCTGCGGAGCCGCTGCGGACTTTGTCGATATTGATTCGCGCACCTATAATCTTTCACCCGACTCACTATCGCAGAAGCTTAAGACCCACGCAAAAGAACTTCCGTTCCTGATCGTTCCAGTTCATTTTGCCGGCCAGTCGTGTGCGATGGAGGAAATTAGTTTGCTTGCGCGCCGTTACGGGATCGCGGTCGTCGAAGACGCTAGTCACGCAATTGGAGGGACATACCAGGGACAGCCCGTCGGGTGTTGCCGGTGGTCTGATGCGGCGGTTTTGAGCTTTCACGCCGTTAAAATCATCACCTCTGGAGAAGGTGGTATGATCTTAACAAACCGGTCTGATCTATACGAAAAGCTGATTCGTCTCCGAAGCCACGGTATCACCAGGCGTCCGGAATTGTTCCGTCAGCCAAATCCAGGGCCTTGGTACTACGAGCAGTTGGAGTTGGGGTACAATTATCGTCTTACCGATATACAGGCAGCGCTCGGACTAAGTCAGACCAATCGAATTGGCGCTTATGTCGCAAGACGAACTGAAATCGCACGCAAATACGATCAGGCGCTGGCCGATCTCCCAGTCATTCAACCATGGCGGGATCCTCGAGGTTCGTCGAGCTGGCATCTGTATGTGATCCAGTTGGCTACGGAGCAGATAAAAAGAACCCAACGCGAAATATTCGAGAATCTCCACCACGCTGGAATTGGGGTTAATCTCCATTATATTCCGGTGCATCTTCAGCCGTTTTATCAACAACTCGGCTTTCGAGCTGGTGATTTCCCCGAAGCGGAAGCGTACTATCGACGTGCTATCACGCTGCCCCTCTTTCCCGGCTTGCGATCAGATGAACTGGCTTTCGTTATCGATCAACTCCGGAGCAACCTGTTGAGCTGATATGTCTGATTTTTCTCTTTCATTCGAGCTTTGTGAGGCGCATCCGGAACACGCTCGACTAATCATGGATTGGCGGAACGATCCGGTGACGCTTTCGATGTCGTATCACCGGGAACCGAAGGTTTGGGAATCGTTCTGGCAGGAGTATCGGCTGATCTATCTATCAGAGATGCCGGGCCCGGTTTTCGTGTTGGATGAAGGAGAACGGGTTGGGTTCTTGCGATTTAAGAAAACGCCTCATCCGGGCGGATTGTTTGGCAACACCGTTGATATTTCGATCATGATTGCGCCGACCCAGCGCGGGAAAGGACTAGGTAGCGCCGCTTTGCAGACGGCCTCCGGTTATCTTCTCTCCTTAGGTATCGACAGTATTTACGCAGAGGTTAGAGAAGAAAATAAGGCCTCATACCGTGCATTTATTCGTGGCGGGTTTACCGATCTTGGTTTGGACAGAAAACAAGTTCCTGACACCGGCGAGATCTGCAATATCTATCGGTTTGTCTATGAGCTAACCCCTGGCTTTTGGCGAACTCGTCCCGTTTACATCGTCGCTGAAGCCGGTTCTAATTGGCGCATGGGCACAAGCGCTCGAGATCGCGCGATGGCGTTTACCTTAATTGATGTCGCTGCCGAGGCGGGAGCCGACGCCGTCAAATTTCAGACTTATCGCCCGGAGACCGTCTATGTTCAGAACGCAGGCCAAAGCGATTATCTGTCGGAGGCAGGGATAAAACAGGATATCAGAGAGATCTTCGAAGATTTGGCGATGCCGTACGAATTGCTGGCCGAACTGGCGGAGCATTGTCGCAAAAGAGAAATCGACTTTCTGAGCACTGGTTTTTCGCCGGCCGATTTTGCGGCGATCGATCCTTTCGTGCCGATTCACAAAATCGCATCCTATGAGATCAACCATCCGGACCTGTTGACGCTGGCGGGCCGGTCCGGCAAGCCGCTCATACTCTCGACCGGCGCCAGCGGAGAGGAAGATATTGAGTGGGCGGTGACGACATTCCGCCAAGCGGGTGGGCGCGATCTCTGCCTGATGCAGTGCACCGCGGATTATCCGGCTCCGGTCTCAAGCCTGAACCTTCGTACGCTTCCCTGGTTGCAGACCCGGTTTGCGGTGGCAACGGGTCTCTCGGATCATAGCCGCGAACCAACCCTAGGGCCAGTAGCCGCAGTTTCGCTCGGGGCTCGGGTGATTGAGAAGCATTTTACGATCGACAATCGTTTGCCCGGGCCAGACCATGCGTTCGCATTATTGCCGGAGGAACTTAAAGAGCTAGTACAACAGGTCCGGCTGGCCGAAGCGAGTTTGGGCGATGGAACGAAGAGAGTTCTTCCTGAGGAGAAGGAACTAGCAAGTTTCGCTCGCCGTGGATTACAGGCTATCTCCGCAATCGCACCCGGCGAGATCTTCCGGGAAGGAGTCAACTTCGCTATTCTGCGGCCTGGCAAACAAGCTCTCGGAGTGCATCCGAAGTATCGTGAAAAAATCGAGGGGCGTCCTTCGACCCGGTCCATCCCTATCGGGGACGGCTTGCGTTTGAGTGATATTGAATCCGTCTAGTTCAAGTGGACGAGGAGCAAACTAGTTGTCGCGGTCTGTTCGTGGACTTAGATGGCACATTAGCCGACAGCCTGGGCGTGTTGCGTAAAGTTTACTTCCGATTCATGGAAAAGTTCGGCCTGAAGGGCAGCGATCCGGAATTTAACCAGCTAAATGGACCGACTGTGACCGAAATCGCCAGCATTCTACGAACGCGATTGGCACTGCCGGGCGAAGCGAGGTGCTTGGCGCCATCTACAACCAACTTGTTGATGAGGAATATGAAGAGGTCGTGCCCTTGCCCGGAGCCATGGATTTGCTCGAGAACGCTGTGAAGCGCGGTTGGAAGCTCTCCCTGGTGACATCAAATCTGCGGGTTCGCGCTGAAAATTGGGCTGCCCGGAATGTTTTTTCGTCCTTGATCAATATTGTCGTTTCTGCCGACGCGGTCCGACGAGGTAAACCATTCCCTGATCTCTACGAATTCGCCTTATCCCGGAGCGGTTGTACGGTGGCCGATTCAATCGCCGTGGAAGATAGCCCGCAAGGGGCCCAGGCGGCTTTGGCTGCCGGGCTGCGCACGTTTGTGATTCGGTCACCCATCACGTCAGCCGTAGCATGGCCCAACAAGGCTGAGTTCATTCATCAGTGGAAAGATCTGCTTTCCTGGATTTAAGATTTGGGCCTTCTCATATGCTCCGCTTTCTTCAACTGCCGGAAAGGTTCGTGGTTCTGCAAGAATTCAGAACGCAGCATTCGACGACAATCGAGAAAGAGATCGCAAGAATATGGGATGCGGAAAGGCAGGTTTCCGGTGTGCGCCTTTTCAACGGCCCGCTTTTTTCTGTGGAACAAGTGTCCGCGGATACGGTGACCGGATACTTCATCGAATATCGGACTTATCTTGCTCAACTGCGGCGTCCGGAACTCTTCTCAGAGCTGCGGGTACAGCCTCTGGCGGTAACCGGTCTGCTGCAAAACCGAGAAGGATTTTTTTTTGGTCTTCGCAACCCAGGGCTAGCTCAACAGCAGGACTGTTGGGAACTGATTCCGGCCGGCGGGATCGATGCTAGCACGTTGACCAGCGATAGGCAGGTTCAGCCTCATGAGCAACTGCTGGGCGAATTGGAGGAAGAAGTGGGGCTAAAACGTGCCGAGGTAGGGTCGCCGCGGCTGGTTTGTTTCTCTGAGGATTTGGATCTCCATGTCTTTGAGTTGGTGTGGGAATTGGAGACAACGCTCGATACCAAGACGGTTAAGGCGGCCCACGCCGCAATTGAACATCCGGAGCACGCTGAAATCCGATGTGTGTCATGGCAGGATCTTCAGGAATTTCTGGCTGACGACCGACGCGCAATCGTCTCCGGAAACCGCGATTTGCTGAATCACATCGCTCGAGACAAAAGGTGGATGCAGCGGGTGAATTAGGGATGCAGATTGGTCTTAATTTCGTCAGGATTTCCGAATCACGATTCTTTTGATGCAAGACGATCAAGCTAAACGACCCAAGTCAGATCCAAGCGATTGGTCACAGGGAACGGGACAACGATTGTATCGATACGCAAAAACCCGGATCCCAGGCGGTACACAGCTCCTTTCGAAACGGCCGGAGATGGCTTTGCCCGAATTGTGGCCGGCCTATTATCAGAAGGCGGCCGGGGCTGAAATTTGGGATTTGGACGGTAACCGGTTCGTCGACTTTACACACAATGGGGTGGGAAGTTGCCTGTTGGGTTATGCCGACCCTGACGTCAATGCGGCGGTCAAAGCCGTGATCGATGCCGGGTCTATGGCCACTCTGAATGCTCCTGAGGAAGTCGAGTTAGCGGACTTGCTCTGTGAATTACATCCTTGGGCAGAGATGGTTAGGTACGCTCGTACCGGAGGAGAAGCGATGGCTATAGCGATTCGTCTGGCTCGAGCCGCGACCAAGCGTGATAAGATCGCATTTTGTGGCTATCACGGATGGAACGATTGGTATCTAGCTGCGAACCTTGGGGAAAGTTCCGCTCTTGACGGTCATTTGTTACCCGGTCTTTCGCCCCGAGGATTACCGCGTGGCTTACAAGGCACCGCGTTGGCTTTCCGGTACAACGATCTAGCGAGTCTGGAGCGGATCCTGACCGAGCAGCGCGACCAGATCGCGGCAATTGTAATGGAGCCGCTTCGTTCCGATCCGCCGGAGCCAGGGTTCCTGGATGGTGTACGCATCCTGGCCGACCAGCATAAAGCCATCTTGGTCATGGATGAGATCACGGCGGGATTTCGCCTGACTACCGGCGGCGCCCATCTGATTCTGGACGTGACGCCGGATCTGGCTGTGTTTGCTAAAGGGATGAGCAACGGCTATCCGATGGCTGCCGTCATCGGTAAGGGCAAATATATGGAAGTGGCGCAAGAGACGTTTGTCAGTAGCACGTATTGGACGGAACGGATCGGGCCGGCTGCCGCTCTGGCGACAATAAAAAAACATCGCGAGCTGGACCTGGCAAAGATGCTGGCAGAGCGGGGCCAGCGAGTGCGCGAAATCTGGTTGCGAGCCGCCGCCAAATCGAAAATCAAAATCAAGATTTCGGGTATGCCGCCATTGCCTGCTTTTGTTTTTGATTACCCGGATGCGGTTGCGCTCAAGACCTTCTTTACGCAGCATTTGCTAGATCGTGGCTATTTGGCAACTACCTCTGTTTATGTGACCTACGCTCATACTCCAGCCCTCCTGGAAAGGTATGAGTCGGCCGTGTTTGAGGTATTCTCCGAGGCTGCCTGCGCGCTGCAAGAAGGTTCGGACGGATTAACGAAGAGGCTCAGAGGTCCCATTGCACATACGGGCTTCAGTCGCCTGGTGTGAATCGGCTGAAGAACAAGACCGGTTTTGGATCAGGAACTTGGTCTAGCGACCTAAAGCGTACCTCGACAAAAAGCGTGGTCCATAGCTGTTGATCGCAGGTCCAAATCGGTTCGCATCAAAGGGCGGAGTCTCCGGATCCAACGGAAAGTACTCACCGAACAAGGTATCGACATAGTAAAGCTGAATCAGGAAGCGTTCGCCCTCAACTACGGGCACCCCTTTATGGAAAGCTTTGGTGTCGACAAAAAAGACAGAGCCTGCTTCCCCGGTTTGATAATCCCAGGTGGATTCCGGATAATGTTTTGAGATATCTTCGTTAGAGATGCGGCCGTCGCGCCACAGCTCCTGAGCTTTCTGCCGATGTGTACCGGGAATCAGGCAGTGGGGACCATTCTTTTCAGTGACATTATTTAAATAAATAAATATTTTCAGAAATGCCGGATTGCTCATGTCCGCGTGGAACAACTGGGCGGATTCAGACAGTGTCTCTTGATCGTTTAAATGCCGCCGCGAGATCCAGGCGGTCAGAAAGGAAAGTATTGGTTGCACTCCCAAATACTGACTAACCACATGATAAAAAAGGGGGTCTGCGGCCAACTGAGCCAGTTGCGGACAAGCGAGCAGTGTTGGTTCGCGGAAAAAAATCCGGCAGTCCTGACCGTCGTGAGCACCTGATTCGGCCGGGTTCGCAGCTGTCTGTTCTAGGCTCTGGCGAATGACGGCTACAGAATCCGGTGAAAGCCGATTTTTAAGACGAGCGAACCCATGCTTCTTTAATTCGGAGACAATGCCGGAGACTTCCGTCGCACGGTAATCGCCGAGACTCGACTGAATCGTCTTCGGTAGGCGCAGTGGCGGGAAGATCCTAGAGAGGTTGCTCGTGATTTCGTCATTCGATACCCCGGCCGTCTGAAAGTAAAGATAACGGAATTCCCAATAACCGGTTAGCGGAGTTTCACCGGTCGCAACAAATTCCTGCAAGTTTCGAAACATGCTCTCGAGCACCGGGGCATGGTCGGGGAACTGGTTTGCTAATTTCTCCTTCCAAAGCAGTGCTCCGGTTGCCTCTCTTGCGATGTCCTGTTTCGCTCTTGATTGCGGATCGAGTT
>JAFAIO010000358.1 GCA_019236675.1 Verrucomicrobiota bacterium | reverse complement strand
TGGCCCTATCAGATTAACGAAGCCGCGGATGAGCTTATCCTCAAGATTTTGCTAGGCCGTAAGCCTCGCCGAGCCGGGGTTCTCAGTCCGGACTGCTGCACCGTTAAACTAATGTACGTCACCATTTCTGGAGTTCTCACCCAATGTAGCTGCAAAACGGTGACTCGCGGCTCGGCGCGTCCAGCGGCCTTACAAGATCAGGTAACTGTACAGGGCTCAATTCTCTTCAGCTGCTTACAGGACGATCGGGAGCCTCGCCCTACCACTCCGTTCCGCCGCTATAGCGGAACGAAATACTTGTCGAGGTAAGACCGGAGCAGGTTCTGCTTGGCGGCCAGACATCGGAATGCGATGTAACCATCCGGCCGGACCAGGTACAGAACGGAAGCATTATAATGCTGGGCAAACTGACCTTCAACGTCAACCAGCACGTCGACGCCGGGTTCGGCGGCAGGGTTATCTTGAGGCAAGACGAGATACGGCGTTATGATCCGTCGGTAGTGGTTTTGAATCAGCTGGAAAATCGGTTTGACCGCATGTAAGCCGTCCGGCCAAGTTTGTAATTCAGCCAGATATAATAGAACGTGCTGCCTCCCAAACAATGAAGCCAGAGGCGCCTTTGCTTTTTTCTCCGGCCTTGAAACGAGAGCTCCCGGAGCAAACTCACCAGCGTGTGGCCCATTGGGAGCGTAGTGATCTTCTACCACTGGACTGTTACGGTATTCGATGGCGGTTTCACTCACCGTCTTAGTGGCTGTCTTTTGAAACACACTGATCCCGCTTAAGATGGGAAGCAAGTTGTCGCGCAATAGTCGATTGGCCGGCTTCTCAGCCGTTATCATGTTTTGAGTGAACTCGGTCATTTTTAGTACGTTGTGCTCGATTGGCAGGCGTTCCTGCTCGAAAGAATCAAGCACTGCCTGCTGAGCCAGACACTGCTGCGCTAGGGCCAGCTTCCAACCCAAATTCCAGGCGTCTTGTATCCCGGTGTTCATTCCTTGGGCCAGGGCCGGGCTATGAATATGAGCGGCATCTCCTAACACGAAGACGCGGCCTCGCCGCAACCGTTCCACCATCCGGGAATTCACTCGAAAATAGGTGGTCCACCCAAGATGGCTGAGTTTCATTTTGGCGCTGGACCGGCCATCCACGATTTCTTGCCATTGGCCTAATGTAGGCTTCCTCTCGGTCCGCAAGTGCTCCGGCGGATTATCGGCTACCAACCGGTATCGGCCTTTCCCGAGTGGGAAAAAGGCAAGCAGCCCATCGGGGCGGCCGAAGACATGAGCGTGGTCTTCTGACAACGCAGATTCAAAATGAACGTCGCCGAGCAGAAAGTGCAGATCGAAAGTCTTGCCGGCAAACTGCAAACCCAGAGCTTCCCGTACTTTGCTGCGGGCCCCGTCGCAACCGAGAAGCCAATCTGCGGAGATCTCCTCTTGCCGGCCGTCGGACAAAGTAATCCTCGCCAATACCGCAAAGTCAGATTGCTCAAAACTGACCAAAGTAGTTTGGCGTTCGATTTCTAACCCGTTGCTTCGCAAATGATCACCCAGAATCCGTTCGGTCTCGCTTTGCGGCAAAGTGAGTATGAACGGGTACCGGCTCGGAATATGTTCGAAATCGAGATGTCCGATTTCTGATCCCGCCTCGCCGTAGAGGGTGACTCCGTTTAGTCGGTGGCCAAGTTCCAGAAATTCCTCGACAGACCCGGCTATCTCCAATACTTCGAGCGTGCGAGCTTGGATACCGATGGCCCGGGATTCTTGGGCTCGATCTGCGGCGGAATCAATGATCCGAACTCGGAGCCCCTGTGCGAGTAACGCCGCCGCCATACTTAGCCCGACCGGACCTGCTCCGACAACGAGTGCGTCTACCTTTGTAGTCATAGGTCGTATAACGTTCGTGCCTCGCCAGCGACCTGGCTTGGATTCTTGCTTAATGGGCACGCGTCTCAGGCTGAGGCTTCTGGGATTTTTGCCGCCAAGCGGCTACACTCGCCTCAGGCTCGTCGACGAATGATAAATAGCAGATTGGTCTGGACCAAATGCAAGGTAACTCTTTGCTATTATGACCAATCAGGTATCCCGAAAAACGGGTTCAATTGAGAGCACCCCGATAGTCGCGCCGGCAGCGCTTTGGGAAGCCGGTAGGAACGAGCTCCCGCTCGTCCGCCTGAAACGAGCCTCGGGGCTGGCAGTTCCCTCAGTATCGGTGTGATGACGGGTATCCTGATGAAGCGCGATCAGCGGCCGGGAAGCGAACTGTTGCTGCCCTAGTCGGAAAAAAACTTGGGACATAAGAATCCGGTGAAACATGTCTGAAACATCACCTAAAGAACCGCTCCGCCCGGCGATTGGGACTGAGTTCGAACAGGCCGCGTTGCAGATTGATGGGTTTCTGACCCTGATCAGCAATGAGCCCGGCGAATATGTCTGTTTGCTTGACGGTACGCTTTACAGCAATCTGCCCGATTCGAGAGTGCGGGAGGTGCTAACGCGGGCCCTGCGCAACTGGCAGTAGGCGTCACACGTTTCGTCTCTCCGGGACGTGTCGGACTTTTGCCGCGAAGCGGCTACACAGAACAGCCCAGTC
>JAFAIO010000271.1 GCA_019236675.1 Verrucomicrobiota bacterium | reverse complement strand
TTCCGGGCTTGGCAAATCCTCAGACATCACCCACCAATCGACGCTGCGATCAGCTAACGCTTTTAAAACAAATCTCGGGATCAGGGGTTTGTTCGCGGTTAACATGCCAGCCTGGAGTTTACCCAAGAGCTGTAAGTTACCCAATGGGTACTTCCAATCGTCCGGTCCACGAAAATAATAATCATTGACCACCATGGTCTTCTGAAACGTGGTCGGATTGATCCGGCCCGGAGCCACCGCCATCAAGGCGGTATTATTGTGGACCATATAGTTACGGCCAAGTAAGCCCGACGAGTTCGCGAGGCCACCGGGATGAGTAGATGAGGCCGATCGCAGCAGCAAAGCGGCTGAGTTCACGGCGCCGCAGGAGACGGCAAATCTGTCCGCGGGGATCAGGGTGACAGCACCGTTCTGTTCTATTTCAATGGCTTCTACCTTCTTCCCGCTTGGATCGGTTTGCAGACGACGCGCAAAAGTGCGGGTCGTCAAGCTAACGTTCTCTGATAAGATAGCCGGCCGTACACAACAGATATCGGCCTCACTTTTTGCGTGCACCTGGCAAGGGAAACCATCACAAGTCTTACAGCGAATGCAGCGGCCGCCATCGCGCAGGTCGACTCCCATGGGCAGAAAAGAGGGGTGTAAGCCTTGCCGTTGAATCCGCGCCTTCAGGTCTTCGATATAAGGTTCATGCGGCACCGGCGGGAACGGAAAAGGACTCTTTCTAGGCGGATCGGTAGGATCTTCCCCGGATGAGCCGTGAACTGATAGCAATTGTTCCGCCCGCTCGTAATACGGTTCGAGCTCTTCGTAAGTGATCGGCCAAGCTGGGGAAATGCCTTCTTCGTGTTCGAGCTCAGAAAAATCTTCCTTTCGAAGCCGGGGAAGCGCAGCGCCGTATACTTTCGTGTTTCCGCCTACAAAATAGTGAACGCCGGGGGAGAACGGTTTGCCGGCCGCATCGTACCAGGTCTCATCCGGCTTATAACGCTTGTGGCCGAAAACGGCTTCCGGACTCCAGTTCTCTGGCTCTTGAGGCAGGAAATCTCCGCGTTCGATTAGAAGAATCCGCATGCCTGAATCTTTAAGTGCATAGGCGAGAACGCCGCCTCCCATGCCGGAACCGATGATGACCAGGTCGTAGCGCGCCGTGGTCATCGCAGACAAAATAGCAAATAGCAAATAGCAGATAGCAAATCGCCGGCGTCGTGCGCAGACGGCGTGCAGTGATAGATCAGCTCAGTTCGCAAGGTGCAGATTTGCGAGATAGCTGAGTTACATTTGCACCCATGACCTCTCATTTGCTATTTGCTATCTGCTATTTGCTATACGGCCGCGCTTAGCCTTTAACGGAGCCCGCCAGCAGTCCTCGTATGAAAAACCGTCCTAGAAATATGTAGACCAGCGCCGTAGGAAGCGCGGCCGTAATGGCTCCCGCCATCACGACGTTCCAGTCCACGGAGTATGATCCCTGCAGATTGTTTAAGGCAACGGTAACAGGCTGCGCTTGTGGATTCGTTAAGATGGTGACCCCGAACAGAAAATCGTTCCAGATGTTAGTAAACTGGAAGATACAAACCACGACGAACGCCGGCAATGACAACGGCAGCATCACGTTGGTAAAAATCCGGACCAGGCCGGCGCCGTCGATCCGGGCCGCTTCTACCATCTCATCGGGGATGTTAGTGAAATAATTTCTGAAAATTAAGCTAACGATAGGTAAGCCGTAAATCACGTGAACCGCTACCAGACCGGGGATGGTGCCGTATAGTCTAATCATCTCCAGGAATTGGATGAGCGGAATTAGAATGCTCTGGTACGGGATGAACATGCCGAAAACGAGCAGAGCAAACAGGATGTTAGATCCGCGGAATTTCCACTTGGCAAACAGGTAACCGTTAACGGAACCCCAGCAAGCCGAGATAATCGTAGCGGGTATCGCAATCAAGAGGCTGTTACCCATGCTCGGACCGAGACGCTGGAACGCTTCAACAAATCCGCCGCCACTCAATTGGGTCGGCAAATTCCACATGGTTGAGACGCTGACGCTGGTTGCCTCTTTTAGTCCATTGACGATCATCACGTAAAAAGGCATCAAAAAGAAAAGCAGACACAGAATCAAAAACCCTAAAATCACGTAATCGCGGAATTTCCTGGGCAACTCCGCTCGCACACCGGAAGTAAAAATAGACATGGTTAGCGTTTCCTGAGATTCGTCCAGAGATAGGGAACAATGATCATGCAGACAAGCAACAACATGATCACCGAAGCAGCGGCGCCCAAGTTATAGCGAGTGGCTTTGAACGTATAATCAAAAACAAATATACCGGGCACATCGGTCACGAAGCCAGGACCGGCGCCACCGGACATCGCGAAAATTAGATCGAAGATCTTTAGGGAAACATGTCCAAGAATAATAGCGGTACTGACCGTGACCGGATTCAGCTGCGGGATCACAACCTTGGTATATACCTGCAGCTCCGAGGCGCCGTCGATCCGGGCAGCTTCGCGAAGTTCATGAGGGACCGTAGCTAAACCGGCGATGTACATTGACATTGCGAACCCGGTCAGTTGCCAGCCCGCGGCAATGACCACTGGGATAAGAGCCATGGGAATGCCAAGTTGAATGCTGAGGCTCTTAAGTGGAGGGAAAATCGTTCCTAGCCAGGTGTTGAGCGAAAAGAGTACCGATGTGTCTGTAATCCATCCCGGGTGCAGAGGCGGACCTCCAAAAGCTTCGATTAACTTATTGATACCAAACGTATCAAACAGGACGTTGACGCCCTTTTCGGGATTAAAAATCCACCGCCAGGCAACCCCGGTGACGATGAAAGAAAGCGCGTAGGGAAACAGGAAGACGTTTCTGAAAATAGTATAGCCGATCAGTTTTCGATCGAGTAGCAACGCAAGTAGAAGTCCGAATGCTAGCGAGAAACTCAGAAAAAGAGCAGTAAAGATGAATACGTTTCGGAGGTTGGCATGCCACCGCGTCATGCCGAACATTTGCTGATAGGTCACGCCGAGCGGCTGGCGAATGCTCATATCGACCTTGAGAGTGCCCCAATTTGAAAGAGAGACCCAAATGGTGATCGCGATAAAAACGTACACGAATATCACGATCAAGGTCATCGCTGGTGACAAAATTAACGGTGATAAAATCCGGTCCGAGAAACGGCGTTTGCGGGTAGGCTGTTCTCGGGTCCAAGGCAACCGGTTCTCAGCGACCTGGTCAGGAGCTTTGGTGTCCGGCGATCGCGCGGTAGAAGACTTCATTAGTTGAGACGTGCTAAGTGATCCGGCGGGGCGAGGCTCCCGAATGGCTGAAAGATTTTCGCGGAGCCGACGATTTCGATAAGGCGACGATGGTGGCTAGACTTGTATGCGCGCCGAGCCGTGGCCCAGCGTATATCCCCGGCTCGGCGCGTTCAAACCGACAACGCGCGCTCTGGTTGGATAATACTTGTATCCCTGATCAAACATCGGAGACACCAAATTACCGGGGTGAGCGGAGGGGCTCACCCCGTTGTCTAATGTTAGGACTAACTATTTAGTAATATTGGATTCTTTTGCCGCCTGCACCAAGGCCGAGCAGAAGGCATCCACATTCTTGTCTACTACGAACTGGGTAATGGCATCGTTCAAAGCCTGTTGGAATGCGGCGGGAGCGGCTTCACCGTGGACACAGCTGGGCAGCAGAGCGTCGCTAGCGAAGGATTTCATCGACCATTGATGATAAGGACCGAATTTGCTCTTATCGACATCGGTTCGAATTGGGATCGAGCCTTTAAGCGGATTGAATTCTTCCTGGGATTCTTTGCTGCCGATGCTCTTTAACCACGAAACGGTTTCGGCTTTGTGCGGCGCATTCTTAGCCAGCGTGAAGCCGTCAGCGACGACAATGAATCCGCCCTTGGTGCCGGGATGTGAAACCCAACCAAAATCAACATCGTCTTTGAGGTTCGCTTTGGTGAATTCGCCATGGGCCCAATCACCCATGGATGAAAATGCGCAGCGACCTTCCTCGACCGCCTTGATAGCCTGATCCCAGGTTAGGGCTGAGTGATCGGAATTCTGGTACTCCAGTAGTTTGGCGTAGCTTTGAGCAGCTTGTTTCACTTTAGGATCATCGAAGGCCATCTTACCGCTGAACAAATCTTGCCAACCGGTCGGCCCTACCGTTCCGAGGAGAGTATTCTCGAAGAGCTGCGCGGTTGCCCAAATCCCGGAATCACCGACCGCGAGAGGGGTAACACCGGCCGCTTTGAGTTTAGCGCAATCTGCAAGGAACTCGTCGATGGAGATGGTATCGCCGATCTTGATGCCGGCCTTCTCCAAAACCTTCTTATTATACCAAAGATCGTTACCACGATGAACACCGGCGAGAACGCACCATTGCTTCCCATCTTTTGTCAGCAGCTTGACCAATTGTTCAGGCAACACCTTCCCCCAGTTCTCGGATTGGTACAGGTCGTTGAGCGGTTCGCAGTAACCGGGCTCAACATATTGTCCGAGTAATTCCCAACCCGGATGGGCTTGCCAAGTATCTGGTGGGTTGCCGCCAGCGAGTCGGGTCTGGAGAACGGGCCGAGCAGCGGAACCGCCGCCACCGGCAACCGTCGCGTTGACGATCTCGACTCCAGGGGTACGCTCTTTATACACCTTGAAGAGAGCGTCGAGTGCAGCTGCCTCGCCTCCGGACGTCCACCAAGAAAAGACTTCTAGTTTCTTGGCGCTATCCGCAAACGCGGCAAACGGTAATAACAGAGCCAGCGCGGTGGCCAGCTTTGTTAGGGGGAGACACGTATTTATTTTCATTCTTGGGGGTTTTGCTTTTGGGGGACGGTTATTAAAACCGACAAAGAAGCGGCATTTTGCAGCAGCTTATCTAAAGCCGCGAGAAAAAAGTAATCACCCCACATGACACTTTCGTCGACGCCTAAACCTTTGCGTTCGTGATAAATGCCGTGTAGAAGGATGCCCTCACATCCGGGGCGATCAATGGCCAGAAATTCGTCGGTTAACAGAGTGGTCAACGTTTGCCTGGCACAGTCCTGGTACCGTTGAGCGAGGCCGGGATCGGTGACTTGTTGGGCTAAATCCAAAAGCGCTGCGGCGGCAAGCGCTGCGGCGGAGCTTTCATAGGTTGCTTTCGGGGAAGGCTGATCCCAATCGTTGGGCGGGATACCGTTGCCGGGGGTACGTTCAATAAAATAGTTAGCTGTCGCCATGGCGGTATCGAGGAACCGGGTTTCCTTTGTATATCTAAAAGCGGTGGTGAACCCGCCGATGGCCCACGCCTGTCCACGTGCCCAGCTCGAATCACCTCGCCAACCTTGATGAGTGCTCTGGCACAAGAACGCTCCGGAATTTAAGTCAAAGATGCCTTCGTGGGCAGTGCTGCCATCGCCGCGCACTAAGAACCGGCGGGTGGTGAGACAGTGCTGTAGTGCGATTTCTTTGAGCCTTTGATCACTGAGCTTCTCCGCCGCGTAGAAAATAATTTCTACGTTCATCATAATGTCGATAAACAGGCTTTCCGGCGCCACAAACGAGCACAGGTACCGGCCTCTTTCTTGAAATCTGCCAGCCAAGGTTTCGCCGGCCTGCAGCACGGTGTTTTGAACGGTTTGGTCGCCGGTTAGCTCATGCCAAACCTTCCAGGTCGGCAAGAATAGGAAACCGAGATCATGGACAGCACGATCAAATTTCCGGTGCTCAATTAACCTGGAATATTCTTCTGCCTTGGCACGCCACCAGGAGTCCCCGGTCCGTCTCGCTAATATCCAGAGCATTCCTCCCAAAAAGCCTTCGCACCAATTCGTCCAGCTCTCCGACTCGTGCTTCCATTTTCCTGCCTTGGTAAAAAGCGGGAAATAGCCGGGATGATTTGTGACCAACTTGCGGAGCTGAATTTCCGCAAACTCGAAAGCGCGGTTAGCTTTAGAAGTTAGGTCGTTAACCGTCATAATTGGTCGCTATGGTATGCATGGAAGTCATTTTGTTTCCTTAGCCCACCAACTGGTCCTGGGTCCGAGATGGACTTGGACCGTTTTCAGTTCAGTGAATTCTTCAATTGAAAATCGGCCGAGCTCGCGACCGAGGCCGCTTTGGTTGAATCCGCCAAAGCAAAGTTCCGGGTAACCATCCATAAAGGTGTTTATCCAGATTGTGCCGGCTCGAATGCCGCGGCTTACCGTAAAGGCAGTATCGATGTCCCGGGTCCAAACCCCGGCAGAAAGCCCATAGATGGTATTGTTAGCGATCCGAATCGCTTCTTCCGCAGTGTCGAAAGTCAGGATCGATAAAACCGGGCCGAAAATCTCTTCTTTTGCGATTGGCATTTCCGGCTGGACTTTATCGAAGACGGTGGCCTCAACGAAACGACCAGACTTCGCCCCGTCGTTTAGACTCCGGGAGGCTACGTCGGGCAAGCCGTTTTCGCGGTTTAGCGCTTTCCCACCCAACCTTAGCCGGGCGCCGTTACGGTTTCCTGACTCGATGTAACCAAGGATCTTTTCAAATTGGTTCCCATCGATGATAGCGCCGATTTTAGTTTGTTCGTCGAGAGGATCGCCAACGGGTACTTTTTTAGCGGTTTCAATCACTCGATTGATGAAGTCGTCCGCAATGGATCGTTGGACGAGCAAACGGCTGCCGCTGTTACAGCACTCACCCATGTTAAAACAGACCCCGAAGACTACCGCATCGAGTGCGGCTTCCAGGTCGGCATCGGCAAACACGATGTGTGGATTCTTGCCGCCAAGCTCCAGTTCGACCTTTTTAAGGTTGCTTTTCGAAGAGCCGACCACTGCTTTCCCGATCTCCGTGGAGCCGGTAAAGGAGATCATATCGATGTCCGGATGCTCGGATAGCCGGGCTCCTGCCGGTTCGCCGTAACCACTGATGATACTAACTACCCCGGCGGGTAAACCGGCTTCGGCTAGGAGCGCGCCCAATCTCAAGGTAGTGCCTGGGGTGAGTTCGCTAGGTTTGACAACGCAGGTACAACCGGCAGCCAGCGCAAACGGCAGCTTCTGGCTGATGATCAAGAGCGGGAAATTCCAAGGGGTAATCATTCCCACTACGCCGATGGGCTCGCGGATCGTGAATCCCAAAACCTGGGCGCCGAGCGTATTGTAACTATCTCCGTGGAGATGGCGGCAGAGCGCAGCGGCGTAGTCCCATAATGCTGCGCTCCATTCCATTTCGTCCCGAGCTTGTTTTATCGGTTTGCCGCTTTCCAGCGTTTCAATGAGGGCGAACTCGTCTTTACTGGCGCGAATTAATTCGGCGGTTCGCAACAATACTTTGGCGCGTTCGGCGCCCGGTAGGTGAGGCCAGGAGCCGATATCGAAAGCGCGCCGAGCTGCCGCGACAGCGGCATCGACATCATCCGCACCAGCCAATGGGTATTCGCCAACCTTGACGCCGTGGGCCGGGCTTTCGCGGCTAAACGTTTGGCCGTTCTTGGCCGACGCCGCCTGGCCATCGATCCACATGGAGTAGGTGAAATGAGTGTTAGGTAGTAAGGTAGTCATGGGAGAAGTGGGGAGTTACAGGAGTTCAGGAGTTACAGGTGGTCTGAGCGTGACGACAGCGTCAGAAGGGAGTTCCCCTTCTGAACTCCTGCAACTCCTTGAACTCCTGAACTCCTTTTCTTTCGCGGCTATTCATTCTTCGTGTCCGGTTAATTGCCTTTGAAGTCCGGAGTCCGTTTTTCTTGGAAACTCTTTAACCCTTCAGCGGCGTCGGCCGTGGCGGCGCTGACTGCGCTCGCTAAAGATTCAAGGGCTAGTGCGTTGGACGTTTCAGCATTTAACAATTGTTTCGCGATCTGGACGGATATAGGGGCGTTACGGCAGATCATCTCGGTGAGCTCAGCTGCTTTGGTATTTAGATCGGTGGTGGGAACAACTTCATTGACGAGTCCCCAGCGCTCAGCCCGATGTGCATCGATGGGTGTGCCGGAAAAAATCAGCTGTTTGGCCCGCGCTCGCCCAACAATTTGGGGCAAACGGGAAGTACCTGCCCATCCGGGGATGGTAGCCAGTTTCACCTCAGGCATGGCGAAGGTAGCTTGTTCGGATGCTATCCTGATGTCTGCGGTCAGTGCGAGCTCGAGGCCGCCACCAAACGCAAAGCCGCGAAGTAAGGCTATCACCGGTTGTCGAAGCTGAACGATTCGATCGAATAATTGGTGGCCTCTCCGAATCCAAACGGACCACATTTCCAGGGGGGAGAGAGCCGTCCAAGCTTGAATATCGGCCCCGACGCAGAAAGCGCGGTCACCAGCACTATCTAATATGACCACTCGCACCTTGGAACTCGCTTCGAGTGTGTCGACCGCAGCTTCGAGCTGTCGCAGCATCTCCAGATCAAGTGCGTTTAACTTCTCTGGCCGGTTCAATGTTATCCGGCCGATGTTACCTTCGACTTGGAAAAGGATTTTTTGCGATGCGTTCATTTGCCTGTTCTCAGTTTTTTAACGAGTTGGTCAGCTGCCCGGCAGCAAACTGCGGCCAGGGTTAGCGTCGGGTTGATCCCAACACAGGTCGGAAAAGCTGCGCCGCTGAAAACGTACACACCCGGAGCGTCGTGCACTTCCAGGTCGCGGTTCACCACGCTGGTTTCAGGGTTATCGCCCATTCTAGCCCCCCCAAAATCATGGCTGCTACCGACCCCGGTAAAGTTGGCCCCCCGCCAGGTCTTCGTTGCGCCCATCGTTCGCAAGATCTCCTCCGATTTGCGTTCCATCCAATCGGCCAGCTTGCGCTCGTTTTCCTGCAGATCATACGTGATCCGCAAGACCGGTAATCCCAGCCCGCTCTTGTCGCGATGCACCGGATCAAGGTCGAGGTAATTCGTGGCGTAAGGCAGCGCATCGGGCTGGATGCGCACCACTCCGAAATGTTGCCACTGTTTGAGGTGGTTCCGATAAGACTTGCCCCAGGCCTTAACATCGCTGGGGAGCGCTTCCCGGCTGATCTGGATAGGCAGGAATTGCTGCTCCGCGCCTAGGGTAGCGCCGCCGACGAAACCTTCATGTACTGAATCAAAATCCGTCGACAAAAAATCGTCCAACACGACTCCTTGGGCGGCGGGTCCGGTATGGCGGTTAAAAATCGTGTTTGGGAAAAAGCCGTCGACATGGGCGAACATCTTCGTCATGAAATAGTGACCAAGTTGGCCGCGCTGGTTGCCAATGCCGGTTGGATGCTTCGCGCCACCTGACCAGAACATGAGGCGGATATTCTCGAAGGTGTATGCTCCGAGGATGACGGTGCGTCCTCGTTGAGTTTGGTGACGTCCTAACGCGTCGATGTATTCTACGCCGGCAGCGTGACCGGTTTCATCGGTTAGGATCTTAATCACGCGGCAGCCGGTTCGAAGGTCAAAATTTCCGGTGTCCAAAGCGCGAGGCACACAATCAAGAGAGGGGTCCCATTTGTCACCGATGTACGAACCGAACCCATTGTTCCAAGCGGTGTAGGTCGATGCTGGCCGACCTCGGTACGGAATTGTATTCATACCGGCCTCGACCGGATGCGGATGTAACCCAAGCGATCGTGTGGCCCGGCTAAAAAATTCGCCTAGCCGGAACGGCCGCATCGGCGGCATTGGTAGTGGTCGTGAGCGTCTGACGAATGGGTTGGTTTCATCTCCGGAGATACCGATGGCCTGCTCCAGATCGCAATAGAACGGCTCGAGCTCGTCGTATGAGATCGGCCAATCTGTTAGGGAGCAATTGGCCGGTAAGGCGCTAGCGCCCCAACGGTCTGCCACATAGCTCCGCATCCGGAAGTGATGTGGATGAAATCGGCGCATCCAAGCCCCATAATGGATAATCGAGCCGCCGACACTGTTCATCATCCGGCCCAAAGAAAAGGTGGCTTCACGAGTGGGCTCCAAATCATTTCGCCGCCAGCGTGGGATCTCGCTGCTGAACTTCGGCCCCATCAGCGCGCGGCAATAATAGGCCGACCCCAACTCGTCTGGGAAATAGTCGGCCCCTCCCCGAAAAGGTCCCGGCTCAAGACCGATCACCTTTAAGCCGGCCTCGGCCAGTATCGGCGCCACAATCGAATTCATCGAGCCAACCCCGACGAGAATGACGTCGACCTCTTTCGCGGGCGGTGCCTGCCCTCTTAGCGGGTCGAATCCAGGGATATCTTTTACCGATATTTGCCAGCCTGTGCCTAAGTCAGACAAAGATTGATAGCAACCGCCCTTATCGGCTGCTGCCTCCATCAGGTTCTCTTCCGCCGAGTTCTCGAGCCAAACGCCGGGGTGCTTGATCAATCTCCATCCGGATTTTTGTTTGTTACCTCCGTGTACCGGGTCCGCAAACAACCCTTCTTGTAAATGGGCCCTCAATGTCTCGAAGAAGTCTCTGGCGGGAAAATCAGGGCAAGACGGAAGCTCATTTTTTTCTAGAGCTTGAATGATCTGGTCTTGCTCGGCGGGACTGACGGCCTTGAACCTTTTGCCTGAGCGCGCCAACGTTTCGCGGTCGAGCGCGGCTAACCCTGCTCGGTACAAGGGGTGGAGATGAGCATAGGCACTGCTTAACGCCTTATCGACATAGTCGGTGACTCCAATTTCAGCGGCTCCAGGACCATCGTGATCCGCTGGGAACATTCGTTCGAACACGGCATCCAAGGTTTCAGCGTCGTGCGGATTTAGCGCGATTCGTTCTGGGGAAGATTTGGTCATCTTAGATGTTCAATGGCGATAGGGCGAAAACCCGACTTCGCAAAGCCTACGTCGCGGCCAGGTCTCAAGACAGGATACGACCTGCAGGGCAGGGCCGCGCCAAAGCGTAGCGACGGCGGGTCTCGGCGCGCACATAATTGTCGCTAACTCGAAGCATCGACTCCGCGCCGGATTTGAGCCGCTGCGTGTGGTTGGGTTTTGTGGGAATCGTTTAGAATCGAGCGTCCGTCTAGCCTTGCCCAAGAACATGCACGTCCTCAAACGATGCGGCTCAAACCCGGCGCGGCGAGGTCCTAGTGAGTTGGCCAAGCCTTTGGCGCGCCGAGGTTTTCGCCCCACCGACGTTGGCTCATGCCGCATCCGACCGGCTTTCAGCGCCGTGTGCTTACGCGTTCTCATTTCCTCCCCCTCAATTGCAGCCCGAGCTTCTCGGGTTCAAAAAGCCTGGCTTCCATGACCTTCAGCTTCGGGCTAACTCTTAACGCGGTGTCAGCCTGTTGTAGAACGTCCCTCTCCAGATCGATACCGGGCGCAATCTCGATCACGGTCAGTCCCTCAGATTCGAGCTTCAATACCGCTCGCTCTGTGACAAACAGAACCTCTTGCCTCTGTTGCCGGGCTCGTTTCCCGCTGAAGGTGACGTGTTCAACTTGTTCTACAAATTTTCGGCTCTTGCCTTCCTTTCGAATCTGCAGTCGGCCGGCTTCAATCTGTTGATCGAGTCCGCCAGCTGTGAAATAACCGCAAAAAACGATGGCTCGGGCATGTGCGGTGATATCGATAAACCCGCCGGCTCCGGCCGTGACGTGTGGCCGGGAGGCTAAGCGCGAGACGTTAACGTTCCCTTCACCATCGACCTGTAGAAAAGAGAGATAGCTCCGATCAAAACCGCCGCCTTGGAAGTAGGTGAACTGATCTGGCGACGCCATAATGGCGTCGGCGTTTGACGCGCAACCAAACGCGAACCCTAGAAGCGGCATGCCGCCAACGGCCCCCTGTTCGATCACCCAGGTCACATCGCCATGAAGTCCTTCTTCTAACAAGATGCGGGGTACGAGTGCCGAAATGCCGAAACCAAGGTTTACGGCATCGTCTTGCACGAGCTCCATGGCGGCTCGACGGGCGATCACCTTATCTAGTCCCCATTCTGTCTCTTTGAAGCTGCTCTCCGGACGGAAAATTTCGCCGCTGATCGCCGGGTCATACACAGTTTGGGTGGTTTGTTTCTGTTCCGGATCGACCACGACGTAGTCAACCAAAATACCGGGGATCCGTACGGCTTGGGGCTTCAAGGATCCGTTGGCGCACAGGCGTTTCACTTGAGCAATTACGATCCCGCCGGCGTTCCGCGCGGCGATTGCTTGATCCAGCGAGCCGAGGTAGGCCCCTTCATTCTCCATCGAAATATTTCCCCGTTCGTCGGCAGTGGTTCCGCGGATGATCGCGACGTTCGGCGAGATGGCAGGATAAAACAGCCATTCTTCTCCGCGGAACTCCGTGAGCTGAACATAATCTTTCGGTGTTGATTTGTTCATCGCGCCGCCTTGCAGCCGCGGGTCAACAAACGTGTTCAGTCCAACCTTACTCAGTACCCCAGGCCGGCGGGCCGCGCCCTCGCGATGCATATGAAAGATGATGCCGCTCGGCAGATTGTAAGCTTCGATTCGATCTTCGATGATCAGTTTCCAAATCTCAGGTGAAGGCATGGAACTGGGACCACTGGGAAGTGAGCCGGCCACTACTCTTCTGACCAGGCCGGGTTGCGCCAGGTGATCGACCCCGCCGATTCCGTACATATCGCCGGCGGCGATCGGATGAATCGACGTAATCTCGCGTGGACGCCCA
>JAFAIO010000173.1 GCA_019236675.1 Verrucomicrobiota bacterium | reverse complement strand
ACCAATCACTAATCACCAATCACCTTTCACCTTTCACCCCCCTCCCACATCGTCCTAACGTTTGCTAATTCGCCACCAAGCCCTACCCTTCCCCATGGACGTGCTTCAGACGCTGGCAGTTGCATTGGGCCTAGCTGCGCTCTCGGGTTATAGCCTTTATCTGACCGTTTTCTTGACTGGGCTAGCGGTCCATTTCGATTGGATCCACCTGGCGCCTCAATACGCTTCTCTGCACGTTTTAGCGGACCCGGCAGTGATCATCGTCTCAGGGATACTTTTTGTGATCGAATTTTTCGTCGACAAAATCCCTTGGCTCGATTCGCTCTGGGACGCCATCCATACGGTGATTCGCCCGATTGGCGGCGCGTTGCTGGCCATTCAAGCCCTGGGACATCCAGGGCCCGTCTTCAATGTGATCGTTGGTCTCGTTGCGGGAGCCGTGACGTTCACTTCCCACAGCGTTAAGACCGGTACTCGCTTAGTCGTTAACCAGTCGCCCGAACCCTTCTCGAATGTAGCGGTCAGCTTAGGCGAAAACGTCTTGGTCGGAGCCATGTTCGCCCTACTTTGGAGCCGTCCGCTCATCGCATTGGGTATTCTCTTGGTTCTCTTTTCGGTGGCTTTCTATTTTCTGCCCAGAATCTGGAGAACGATTTGGATCCGGATCTGGTTTATTCGCCAGAAAATGAAACAACCCGCCCGTCGCACCGCGGTTGAGCTCTTAGCCAATCTTCCCGGTCCTTACGAACGTTGGTTCCACAAGCTAGTTCAGCCGCGCCAAACCGTGAGGTGGGCCGTGCCATGCATCACGGGCAAAGGCAAATTGATTCCCCGCGATCAATTCGGCTATCTAACCGCAACCGAAGAACAGCTGTCCCAAGTGATCTTTATCGTGAAAGGCTGGTTCGCCTCTGCCAAACTTTTCGAGATCGATGATTTTGAACCGAGCCTCAAACAGCGTTTTCTTTACGACGAAATTATCCTGTTTACGCCGGGCAAAAGTGATCGATACAGCTTTCGGTTCGATCGCACCCAAGCTGGACTCGCTCCACTGGTCTTAGAAGACCTGAAACGGCGCATGGATGTCTCCCGACAAGTCCTCTTGATCCCTCCGAGCGAACCGATCAGTGAGCAAACAAAACCTGCTCACGCGATTCTGCGAAACGAAGGCACATCCTTTGCCCCATCCGGCCCCGACGGCAGCAACGGAACCAGCCAAACCGGAGTTTAGCCTGATTTCGAAGACGGCTCCGTAGGAGTCAGATCTTTATAGTTCGCCTACGTCAAAAAGACGGGGGCAGCTCCGTTGGAGTGGCATCTGCATCGGGGATGGTGGCTAACCTCGCCCCACCCTCTGCAACATCGCCCCTAAACGGAGATTATTGGATATAGATGGCCGCAACTATAAAGATTTTGCTCCTACGGAGCTAGTTACCGTTTTACGCCAGCCCGTTATCCTTAAGAATCTGTTCGCAGTTGGATTTATCGACTGCCATGGTCGGTAAGGTGATTTTCTTCTCAACGGTTTCACCCTTCGCGATCTTCAATGCTTGCCGCACACCCTCTACTCCTGGCGTGGCATACACGAAAGTGGCGGTAAGCTGGCCTTTACTGACCCAGGTTACCCCTTCATCGGGCAGCGCATCGATACCGAGGAATTTTATGTCTTTGTCACGGCCGGCATCTTTAGCAGCCAGATAAGCGCCGTAGGCAATCGGGTCATTATGTCCGTAAACCAGGTCGATCTTATCGAATTGCTTCAGCGCCGTGGTCATCGTGTCATACCCTTTCGCCTGCTTCCAATCGCAGTCGACCGGCTGCAGTAACGATTTGATGCCGGATTCCTTGCTCACAAACTCATTGAACCCGTCATGCCGGTCGTGGGCCGGTTGGGTCCCCATCCCTCCCCAGAGCTCGACAATGTTACCTTTGGCGGCGCCTGCACCGCCCAGGAGCTTGACAGCGTATTGTCCGGCCGCCTTGCCGATAACCACATTGTCGCCGCCGATGAAACAGTTGTACTTATCCGTGTTAACATTACGGTCTAAAACGATAACCGGGATTTTCTTGTCGATCGCTTCCAGGACGACCCCGGTCAAACCGGCTGACTCTTTCGGACTAACTAACAGTACATCTACGCCCTGCCGAATCAGGCTCTCAACATCAGCGACCTGTTTTTCCGTTTTGTCCTGACCATCGGTGATAATCAGCTCCACATCCGGATACTTGTCGGCCTCTTTCTTCATGTCCTTGTTGAACTGGACGCGCCAAGGCTCAACGATGGTGCACTGGGAGAAACCGAACACATACTTCTTACCCTGGGCTTTAATATAGAACGGCTTAAATACCGCCGACGCTGCGGCTGCAGCTATGCTTGTCTGGATGAACGTTCTACGTTTCATTTTTTAGGGGGTGGGGGGATTTCAGTTTTGTCTGTTTGGCCTGTCGCGCCGAAGTCCTAAGGACGCCGGACGCAAGGGAGAGACACGGACAAGGAGAATTTTAACCGCGAATGGACGCCAATTAACGCGAAGGTGAGTAGCCCTGGTAAGCGACCACTATCAGGAATATGCCAGTGCCGATTCATGTCTCGCTCTTAATTCGTGTCAATTCGCGTCCATTCGCGGTTAGTTCTTTTCTTCGTGTCCTTTGTGTCTTGGCGGTGAAATTTAGTTTTTTCGAAGATCTTCCAGTACCTCATCACGGCGCGATTCGCCGGTGCTCACTTTCTTGGTACGAGCTCTTAGCCGTTTCCACCAAAGCCCGACCTGGCCTTCCTGCAGCAAAACAGCGGCCAGGATAATCGCACCTTTTAATACGAACTGAATATTACTGTTAATATTCTTGAGCAGCAGAATGTTGGTCAAAAAGCCGAAAATTAACACACCCACAAATGTGCCGGTCATAGTGCCTTTGCCGCCCATGAGATTGGTTCCGCCGATCACCACCGCGGCGATCGCATCCAGTTCGCCTCCGGCGCCTGCGTCCGGTTTACCCTGCCGATACTGGGAGGTGTAAAGGACCCCAGACAAACAAGCTAACATTCCGGAAATCGAATAGACCGCTACCTTGATTTGGTCGACCTGGATACCAGCTAACCGTGCCGCCTGTTCATTTCCACCGATCGCGTAGATGTAACGGCCAAACGCGCTGTACTTCAGGACAAACCCGAAAATCAAGACCACCACGAGAAAAAAAATTCCGGGAACCGGGATAACTTGAACCACGAGCGTCCGGAGAATCTCGAAATTCTCGGTTGCATTCGACCCGGTATAGACAGGATAAACCGCAGCCGTTTCCCCGCCTAACAAGCGAGCCAAGCCGACAACCGCAACCATCATGGCTAAGGTAACAATGAAGGGCTGAAGGTTGCCTTTGGCTATGACTAAGCCGGTAAACGCGCCGAATGCTAACCCAACCGCCGGCACGGTAATTAACACCCCTAACACGCCGAACTTTGATTGGAGTTGGCTGGCAGTCCACCAAACTAATAAGGCCCCAACCAACAATCCCACCACCAGCCCGGCCAAACGGATCCTCAAACTGGCGTGCTCAACCGGTTTCGCGGATCCACGCCGTACATTGGTTGCAACCAGCGGCACTAAGTAGCTACAAAGCAAAACCGCGACCAGGCCCAGGATCGGGATCGAGGCCGTCGAGGCCGCCGTCCAACCAGGCAACGTCAAGAGCATCGCGCAAAGCATGCATCCGAGGGACATCATCGAACCAACGGAGAGGTCGATCCCCCCGGTCAGAATCACCAGGGTCATTCCGACCGCGATGATACCGTTGTTGGCTACTTGCCGGAGTACATCCGCTTGGTTTCCTGGGTCGAGAAAGATATTCGCCCCCTTCCGATTCACGGGCGAGAGAACGACCCCGGCTCCATACAGTACAGCCAGTCCCCAAAACAACTTGGTTTGCAGAAGAAATCGTCCGAGTGAAGCACCCCCGCGGTTCATCGTGTGGCCTCCAGCTTTAAGAAGTCAGGTTGGATAGCACCGCCGGGCGACGCGTACTCGAGAATAGTTTCTTGAGAAAATCCCGCCCGATCGAGCAATGCGGTTGGCCGGCCTTCTCGAAGCACGAGGATACGGTCGCTCAGCAACATCAGCTCCGGCAACTCCGAAGATACCAACACAATCGCCACACCTTGGTCCGCCAAGTCCCGAATCAGACGATAGATCTCCGCCTTGGCGCCGACATCGATTCCGCGGGTCGGTTCATCGAGTAGAAACACCTTGGGTTCCGTAACCAAACATTTCGCCACCACTACCTTTTGTTGGTTACCGCCGCTCAACGAACCGGCCGTTTGGTCGATGTCGCGCGCATGAATATTCAGCTTCTGCACCATCGAACGGGCTAGCGCCCTTTCCCTCCCGGGTAACACAATCCCGAAGTGAGTTAACGTCCTCATCACTGGCAGTCCGATGTTTCGATCGATCCCAGCTCCAAGCACCAGACCATCCCGCTTACGGTCTTCCGTCACCAAAGCAAGACCACGCGCTTTAGCTTGCAGCGGGCTGAGAATCTGCACCGGTTCACCCTCGACTAAGATCTGGCCATCACTTGTCCCCGGATGCAGACCGTACAGCACCTGTAGAATTTCGGTCCTACCCGCCCCCAGCAACCCGCCTAACCCAAACACTTCCCCGGCTCCAACTGCAAAATTAACATCCTGCACCAGCATTGGGCGGCTGGGAGTCGGCGAGGGATGTTCTAACGACAGATTCCGGACTTCTAACATCGGCTTCGCCACGGCGGCTGCGTCCTTCTCTTCGGCCAGCATTTCTTGAATCTCCCGCCCGACCATCATCCGGATCAGATCTTTTCTATGCGCTTCCTTGGCTGGCACCGTCCCAATATGGCGTCCATCTCGGAGCACGGTGACGGTATGGGCGAGCTCGGTCACTTCCTCCATGCGATGAGAGATGTAGACAATCGCCACCCCTTCCGCGGCCAACCGGCGAATCACTTGAAAAAGGCGTTCCGTCTCGTTGATCGACAGGGCCGAGGTTGCCTCGTCCATGATCAGTATTCGCGCCCTGGAAACGAGCGCCTTCGCTATCTCCACGAGCTGTTGTTCTCCTACGCGGAGCTTTGAGACCGGGAGTTGCAGCGGACCATGAAAATCGAGGGTTTTGAGAACCTCTTGCGCTGCCTGTACCTGACTCTTCCGATCGACGAAAAAGAGCGACTGCAGCTTCTCTTGGCCGAGGAAAATATTCTCGTCGACCTCAAGCTCAGGAACCAGGCTCAGTTCCTGGTGAATCATCGCAATACCGGTCCGGGTAGCATCCCGCGGAGAAGTCAAATAAACGGGCTGACGCCCCACCAGGATTTGTCCTTCGAAATCCTGGATCAACCCCGAGGCAATCTTCATTAGCGTACTTTTCCCTGCTCCGTTCTCGCCCATCAGAGCATGGATTTCCCCAGGCTTTAACTGGAAACCCACGTCGCGTAGTACCTGCGTTGGACCAAAGGACTTCGAAATCCGCCGCATTTCCAGCGCCAGCGGCCCGGTTGGCAGGCTCATAGGATCAACCGAGGACATAGCGAACCGGGGATGGCCAACCGCCAGACACTGATCGCGCCGTTCTCTCTGCCATAGTTTTGGGTCGAGGATAGAAGGCGGAAGAACTACCGATGAGCTTCGCCGAGCCCATTTGAGGCGCTGGACGAGGGCAGAACGACCTGGGGGTGAAAGTTAACGGGGACACGGAATACCGGATGATTCAGGGAGGTTTTTGATTGATACTCGTCAGCACCACCGATGTAAAGCTTTACATAATATTTTGTTTGTTCCATTCTCTCTCTCGACACTTTTGTCTCCAACAAGTTTTCACTGTGAACTAATTCAATGACCCTTTCAGAGCTCGCCCGCGAATTGAACGTGAGCATCGCCACTGTTTCCAGAGCCCTTAACCGGCCAGATGACGTTGCCCCTAGCACCCGCGAGCGAATCTTGGCTGCCGTCCATCGCAACGGAAATTATCAGCCCGGCAAAGCTCGCTGGCTGCGCGCTCAACAAACTCGCACCATCGGGGTTGTGATCTCCGATATTAGAAATCCCTTTTTCGCCGCCTTTGTTAAATCGATTGAAGATATCGCTAAAGACAACGGTTATACCGTCCTCGTTTGTAACGCCGACGAGGATTCGGAGAAGGAGGAAGCCGCCCTCTCCATGTTTCTCGATCGCAAGGTGGCTGGACTGATCAATTGTTCTACCGGCGGAAACGTGGCTCTCCTCCGCGCGGTACGTCAAAGTGGTGCTGCCATTATCGATTTCGACCGGGAATCCGGCTTAGAGAATGTCGATGTTGTGACCGCGGATAACGTGCGTGGCACCGCTTTGGCCATCCAGCATTTAATTTCGCTCGGCCACCGACGAATCGCCACCATCGCCGGGCCCCAACATTTATCCAATGCCCGGACTCGTCTGGAAGGCTATCGACGGTCACTGGCTCGAGCCGGGATAGAGATAGTCGGCCAATACGCTCAGTCCGGGAATTTCCAGGCCGAATCCGGTTATGAGTGCGCCCGAAAGCTGTTCAAACTTTCGAAGCCGCCTACCGCCGTGTTCGTGGCCAATCTGGAGATGTGCTCGGGCCTGATTACTTTTGTGCGGGAAACCGGCATCCGGGTACCCGACGACCTGTCGGTTGTAACCTTCGATGACGCCTTTTGGATGCGATATATCGATCCACCTATCACCGCGGTAGCCCAACCGGTGGAGAAGATGGGTCAATACACCATCCAACTAATGTTGGAGCGGCTTCGCGGCAGCCGCGGCGCCCAACGGAAAATGTTTGCCCCAAAACTCATCGTCCGCCAATCCACCGCCGCTCCAGGGAAAGTAATCGGTAATCAGTGAGTCAGTAATCAGTCCGACCACACCTGTACGGGAGCCAGGCTTCGCCCCCGTCGTCTGAAACTCCGCGAGGCTACGTCTGCCAAGCCGCTTCAATGGAAAAAAATCTGGCGATGACAACATGCAGTTCTGTGGGCTGGTCGGCGCCGAAAGACCTCGGGGTAGATAGTCGGCTCCCGCGAACGGCTGGTGATTTGCCATGATTGCCGGCGTCGTTAGTCTTTGAAGGAAATGCAGGCTAGCTCGCAGCATCAAACAGCCCCACAGAATCAGCTGGGCGACCTTCTTCGCCATTGGCGAAATTTGCGTGGCAAAAACCAATTTAATCTCTCACTTGAGTGCGGGTTCTCACAGCGACACATCAGTTTCATTGAATCGGGACGCAGCATACCGAGCCGCCAGACGCTGCTGAGGATCGCACAAGCGCTCGAAGTACCGTTGCGCGACCGGAACGCGCTATTGCTGGCAGCTGGTTATGCTCCCGCCTATTCCGAAGCGGCCTGGGATTCTGCCCAGATGCATGCAGTTAGCCGCGCCGTGGAGCGGATGCTCCGCCAGCACGAGCCGTTTCCAGCGCTCGTTATGGACCGGTACTGGAACGTATTAATGACGAATGAGTCGACTCCGCGGTTTTTCAATTGCTTCATCGACATGTCCAAGCGGACCGGGCCGCGAAACATGCTGCATCTCATGTTTGATCCTAAAGGAATGCGCCCGTTTGTTGATAACTGGGACGAGGTGGCGAGCAGCCTGTGCCAGCGGGTACAGTCAGAAGCGGTGGGGCGTTTCATCGATGCGAGCACGAAAGACTTGTTGGCCGCGTTAAAAGCCTACCCCGGTCGAAAGAGCGATAATCGCGTGAGCCGCGGCATTAGCGCTGCACCTTTGATTCCGATGATCCCGATCAGTTTCCGCAAGGGTGACACTGTACTGAACTATTTTTCGATGGTGACTACCCTCGGGACACCACAGACCGTGGCCGCTCAAGAACTGCGGATGGAGTCGATGTTTCCGGCTGATGAAACAACCGAAAAAGAGCACGCTGCATTTCTGCGCGCAGGGAGCTCAGGGAACCTCGACTGCGGACCGTGGCGGATAGAATAGGTCCGATACGACCGTGTGCCATAAAGGCTCGGAAACCCTCAAAGCAACAATATAATAGTTATTGTCCGGGCAAGAGAACACGAGCCTGCAAAGCTTGAGCTGACATAACCTGTCAGGGCTCTCTTGCTTCTTTTCGATTAGGGGCTGGTCTAGTCGCCGGGAGTCTTGGAGGCGTCACCGGCAGCTAAGTCTCTCCTGGGTCGGCGAACGATTCTGACCTTTCCGCTGCCTCTACCACCGCAGAAGAACTGATCGCCCCCATCGGACTCGAGGCCCGACACACCCACTCCAGGCGGCATCGCGACTCTCTCGAGAACTTCTCCCGTTCGCGGATCGACGCGCCTCAAGTCACTTTCGTCATCTTCCCAGGTACCGTGCCAGAGCTCTCCGTCGATCCAGGTGACCCCGATGACAAAGCGGTTGGAGTGGATGGTGCGAAGAATCACCCCGGTTTGAGAATCGATTTGATAGATCTTCCGTTCCGTATACTGGGCCACCCAAAGCGTCCCTTCGTGCCAGGCGAGGCCTGAGTGCCCACTGCCGTCCGGCGCCGGAATCGTGGCGACTACCTGGCCCGTCTTCGGATCGATCTTCTGGATGCGACCCTCTGCAAGCTGAAACAAATGCTGGCGTCGAAGGCCGTTCCTGCATGTGCAGCGACGTCGATCGAGCGCACCATCTCCCCGCTCGCAGGGTCGAAGGAGTTTAGCCTGTCTCCAGACGCGAACCAGACGTGCTGACCGTCAAACGTAACCCCACCCACATTATTGATACCTGGAAAGGGTCCATACTCATGGAGGACTTCAGCTGCGGATTCAATCATGCTTCTAATCTAGTCGCTCGTTAGTGAACGACGAGTAACAGTGTTGTCGTAAATTCCCGGCACAGGAGCGAGAGTTTCCCACGACGATCTCGTCCGCAGCCAAGCAAGGTTAGTTCCGATAGAAGCTGCCGGGGACCTGAGTTCCGTTGAAGCGAATCGCGGATGAAACCAACTCTTGAATGTTAATCGGCCCTCAGGAATTTTCGCTTGGGAAATAGAGCGTCTATGCCAATACCCAAATCAAGCACCAGTGCGGGCCGGCGCATAGGACGACAATCCGCTCTAAAACTATTTACGGACCGAGATGACGAGGGAGAGCTTCTTCGGAACTTCTTCCAACGTTTAGCGCATCGCCACTCGCGTCCCAGTAACCCGATTCTGAGTATTTGGGGGGTAGGTGGAATAGGCAAAACCAGCCTGCTAAAAAAAACAGTGGAGGAACTCGACAGGGATCTGGCTGGTCTACGAATAATTTTTCTCGATCTGGACCATGACCGTTGGACCCCGTCTACTTCCGTCGCGGAGTTCTTTTGGCAGATGCGCTCTCGACTATGGACCACAAAACCTCGTGGCGCATCAGGTGGTCACGGCATTCCAACTCCGCTTTTTGATTATCTCTACTTTGCGCTTTGGCGAGCGCAGCACCCAGGAGAGCGTTTTGACTCCAGTGACAGCGTATTGAACGATCTGCTCAATACGTCCGCTTATGGCAGCAGTATCATTGCAGAAGCGTCCGCGAAACTTGCGGCAGCAGGCAGCGCCGCCACCGGGCTTATCTTCGTGCTCGACAAAGCCTTGTCTGCCTTGCGGAATCGCGCCCGAAAAGGCCTGTTGAGTAAACGCGGATTGAATCCTGAGGCCATGACCGTGAAGGAGTTGGAAACGGAACTTGGCCCCGTGCTCGCCACCGACATCGAGCACTGGCTGAGGGACCATCCGCACGACGCGCTTTGCATGGCGGTTGACGGGTTTGAACGAGTTCAATCGGCAGCCCAGGCAGACGATATTCAGAAATATTTCGCCCACCGGTGCGGGATGTTGACGGACCCCGACGCGACATTCGCTGGACGGTTTGGCTGCATATTTCTCGGGCGAAACAAGAACCGCTGGGACGAACTTTACGATATCGAATGGCGGACTCGGATTAGCGAACACTGCATTGGCGGGCTCACAAAAGAAGACGCGCGTGAGCTTTTAGAATCCGCCGCCACTTATCATCAAAATCACGAGGACCCGATCACGACCAATAATTTGCGGAACTACAGGGATGCGATCCTAGCCGCGACCTGTGAGCAGCATGGTCAGGAAGAGCATTTCTCTTTCCACCCCTATTATCTCGACCTCGCCTATGGGATTGTCTACGAGCAAGGATTTCACTTCAAGCCGGATGACTTAGGCAAAGCACCGGCCGATTTGGAAGTCCGCTTTCTCCGTTATTTGCAAATCGGGTATCGTGAGGTCTTCGAAGCATTTCGTTGCTTGGCACTAGCTGGCACCTATAACGAAGACCTTTTCAAACACCTGGTGGAACGAGGTTGTATTGCAAATGGTCTCCATTTCTCAGTAATCACCGGCAAGGATTACTCTTACGTCGACGAAATTCGCGATATGCCGGGAACTTTCCGGTTCCACCGATTGATGGAGCGCGCCCTCATCAAAAATCAGTTAGCAAAGTCAGAGGATCGTGCGGTGGCTCGCCAGCCCATTGATGTGATCCTGGCCTATTTCAAGGAAGAGGCCGGATTTTCGAAATTGTCCGACTGTTCCTCACGGCATCTGACTGCATACCAGAAGGGGATGACGATCGCGTTTGATCGGCACAACGACAGATTCATCGACTTTACCTATTTGCATGCGTTTTTCTCGGACCTGGAGGAACCATTTGATTTAAAGGCACGCGCCAACTTGCGCTGCGGCTGGTGGAGCAAGATGTGTGAGTTGCAGCAGCAAAATCTTGGTCCGGATCACCCTGCCCTGGCCACTAGCTTTAACAACCTAGCGGGGCTCTACCACAACCTAGGCCGATACGCGCACGCCGAGCCCCTTTACCAGCGGGCGTTAGCGATCCGGGAGAAGGCCCTCGGCTCGGAGCACCCTGACATTGCCAACAGCCTCAACAACCTCGCGTTACTCTGCTGCAA
>JAFAIO010000151.1 GCA_019236675.1 Verrucomicrobiota bacterium | reverse complement strand
CGCCTCGATAGCTAAGCCTTCATCGATTGTCGCGTTTAAGCCCCGGTGAACCGCGTGCAGACAGACCGCTACTGCTTCGGGTGCAAACTGGGCAATCTCCAATCCGAGAGCGACGGCTTCATCAAGAAGCGTCTCTTTATCGAAGATTGCGTTGATCAATCCTGCATCTTTCGCCTCGAGGGCGGTAATTGGTTCGGCGGTGAGAATCATTCTTAGCGCGCGTTTCCTACCGATTAGTCTAGGTAAGCGCTGAGTTCCTCCGAAACAGGGAGGTATTCCAATAGCGATTTCTGCCTTAGAAAGCTTCGCTTCGGGAACAGCAATTGAAAGATGTGTCGCCTCCACGATTTCACATCCGCCACCGTAGGCAAGTCCGTTCACGGCTGCGATTACGGGCTTCGAGAAGTTTTCAATTCGCTTGGTCATATTCTGTCCTCGGCGGACAAACCGACGGTGCGCAACTTGGGTACCGAGCTTCATATCTTGGGAAAATTCATGGATGTCCGCTCCGGCACTAAAAGCGCGCCCGGCCCCGGTAAGAACGACGGCCCGAATCTGCTCTTCCTGTTCGATCTGATCTAATGCCTGAACGATTGAGTCGACCAACTCATAATTGAGAGCATTGAGCTTGGCCGGACGTTCAAAGGTGAGAATGGCCACCGATTCACGATCGCTGCGGGAGAGAACGCTGGTATTCATGAGGAGATACAGATACAGGACCTAGGAGGTAGAATCTAGGAGCTTGGAGGGCCGGCGTCCCGTAGGGACTCGATGATGGTAGCCAGGCAATTTATTGCCTGGGATATTCCACAAAAAGATCCGTCCCGTTATGGTACGGTGTGATCGGTACGCACGCGCAGGATTATTCGTGTGTCCACAGGTCAAGAAATCCTGTCGACCAATGGAGTCATACCGTCCCTAACGGGGCGGGGCTCATTTTGCATACGTCCTAGGCAATGAATTGCCTAGCTACTATCATTCAGTCCCTGTGTGACGTCGCGTCTCCAGCTCGCCGATACCTCCACACCCAGTTACGCGTCTTGGTTTGCCACAAACGCCCGAATCTTCCCAAGAATCCTTTCGTCCACCTTGTCCTGGGTCTCACCCGCCGTTTTGAGTTGACCCTTTGTAACCATCAACGAATGATCTCCGCCTTCGACCACGTAAAGTTGGTTCGGCGCCTTCATTTGTTCGCGCACACTTTCTAATAAATTCAACGGACAAAGCGAATCTCGGGTTCCTTGCACGAACAGAATCGGGGTTGCTAATTTGAGAAGCACTTCCGCCCGCATCCTTTCCGGGTTGCCTCCGCCGCAAAGCGGATAACCGAGGCAAATGACCGCTGCTACGTCTTCTTCGAGAGCAAGATGGCATCCAACGCGACCACCCATACTCTTACCGATCAGCACGGCTGGTCCATCATGGTCTTTTTTGGCCTGCATCAGCGCTTCCCGATGAGCTGCGATTAAGGCTGGCAATGGATCCGGGCGTTTTCGACGTTCTTGCATGTAAGGGTAATCGAACGGGAAAACCGCACCAGCCGCTTCCAACCTCTTGGCCCAATGCTGCATCCACGGATGCGCGGAAGGCGCGCCCGCTCCATGAGCAAACAGGAAGACTGGAGTTCTCATCTAGACGAAAAACCTTTTTGCACAACAAGGCCACAAAGGTCACAAAGGCAAACATTTAAATCGCCGGGAACGCGCGGGAACGCCGTCATCGCGGGGAACGGCCTCGCGCAAAGGACGCAGAGGACGCAACGGTTGGATTCTTTCGGGTTTTGTTTCGATCGCGTACACAGACGCTCGCAGCAGAACCCGTGATTTTCCTGGCCAACTAATTGTCATTTTTAATCCTCTGCGTCCGTTGCGTCCTCTGCGCGTGGAATTCATCGTTCCCGGCGTTCCCGCGCGTTCCCGGCGATTTAGATAGTTTAACTTGGTGACCTTGTGGCCTTGTTGTGAATTATTTTGTCTCCGCGTTTCGGGTGGGTTGGCCATCGAAAATACCGCGGTGCGCTGCGACCGATGAACTGGGTTCGATCGGTCTTAACCAAGTATGACTTGGGAGCCTTGCTGTTACCGGTTCCAAATGCCAGGCGTGAGCAATATCTCGCATCACCAGAGCGTGATCGAATTCGATACTGCCCGTCGGGAAACGATCTCGGTCATCAAAAAAACTGCAGGAAAGCCTCCTGATACGGAACGGCCGGACTTTCCATTCTTTCGCCTCGAGAGCGATCCCTCCGAGACCCGAGTTCCCGATCAGCAAGTCCCCGCAATCGGCGCTGCAAAAGAAGTCTTCTTGCAGACTCTTAAAACAAGACGAGGCCGGCAGTTGCAGGGCATCATCGCCGGAGAAACTGATCTCCATACCCTTGTCCAAGGATCGACATGCGAACTCGACGTGGCCTATCGATTCCTCGACCGCGAATCGTGCTCGGTGATATCCGCTGATAAAAAGCTTCCCTCTCATGATTGTGCTCAACCAAAGATCCGTATCCCGCCGGGCCACGAAAATGCTTTCACGAGGAAGTGCCTTCGAATCAATCCATTCGGAGGCGATGCGATGCACCGCATTTTCGCTGCTAACCCCTAGCCACGGGGGCAAGCCACGTGGACGAAGCGACTCTAAACGGACCAGGCAAACCCCCACGATTGCGTACCCGTGGTATAGTTTGGGATGAAACGGAGCGGGTAGCAGCCGTTTGACGACCTCTGGATCGGCTCGATAGTTCAGCGCGAATCGGCGCTTGATGACACCGCAGAGAATCGGGGTCCTCATACCACATCCATATTCAAGGCCTTGTCGGGTCTCCGCGCAAGCGGCCGAATAGCCGCGAAAAGCAGACTTCCTCCGTCGTCCCGCAGAGTCCCGCGACTATGGAGGACAAGTCGCCCTATCACCCCTCCTGCAGCTGCCGGACTACGTCGGCCAAGGGCGCAAGGCCGCAAGGGTAAGAGAGACGAACCGCAGCCCCGAAATTCTCTGGGGTAAAATGAACGCGGATTTACGCAGATAGGGAGTGGGCGATTGCTTTTTTCCCCGTTTTCATCTTTGCGTCTTTGCGACTTTGCGTGAGATTTTTTCTTCGTCTTTTTTGCGCTTTTTGTGCCTTTTCGCGGCTATTTATCTTCCGTGAACCCGCAAAATCACAAAGCCTTAGCTTACGCTACGTTCCGGTTGGCTCTCGGAGTCGTTGAATTGATGCATGGGTTGGTCCGGCTCCCGGTACTCGCCGGTTTTGCAGCCGGCATGGTCAAGCAATTCGAAGGAACCATCTTGCCCGCTTGGTCCGTCTATGGTCTCGGTTTGGTGCTACCGTTCCTCGAAGGAACGATGGGACTAGCCTTGGTTCTAGGGGCGTTTACCCGCTGGGCCCTGGCTGCAGTTTCGCTCCTGATGTCGGTACTGATGTTCGGCACCAGCCTACGTTCCGACTGGAACATAGTCGGGCCGCAGATGATCTACGTGATCGCGTTTTTCATCGCCTTATTCTTTCTCGAGCATAACCGCTACTCTGTTGACCGGCTCATACGCCGCGAGGAGGCGTGAGGGCTAGTAGGCGAAGTAACTTGGTGGGGCGAGACTCCCGAACGACCTCACCACAGGACCAGAGCCGCTGATGGTCTCCGATGGAAAGCGTTGATAGGTCGAGAAAGACCGCCGAGCCGTGACCCAGCGCTTGGCCACGGCCCGGCGCGTCTCTATTGCCTATCGACACCATTCGGCTAGGGGTCTTCAGTGGCTCCGGTCCAATCATGAGCCGGTTCGATAGCTTCGCCCCATCAAAATTGTCGCAGACGCGCCGACCGCCGACCGCCGACCGCCAAACGCCAAACGCCGACCGCCAAACGCCAAACGCCTACACAAACGCGGACCGGTGTTCGCGGCACCAGGTCTCGAATGTTTGAGCCGGCTGCCCGGTCAGCCTCTCCACCTCGTTCGTTTGAAATGTGCTGCCTTCCTTCCGGATCTCCGCCCAAAGGTCGGCCAAACTTTTTACCAAGGCCTCGGGAACCCCGGACGCAATCATTCTTTCCGCGGCGACGTCAACCGGGATATCGACACACTCGATCGGCTTCCCGATAACTTTGCTGATGATTTCTACCTGCTCGGGGGTGCTCAGTAGTTCGCCGCCTGTCAGGTCATAAGCCTTCCCTTCGTGCCCCGAAGAAGTTAGCGCAACGGCCGCCACGGCCGCGATGTCATATGGTGATATCGGTGCAGTCTTCCCGTTTCCCGCTGGGTTGAAAACTTTAGACTGCGACTTGATGCTCTCAGCCCACCAGAGGATGGAGTTGGACATAAATCCACCTGGCCGGAGCAGTGTCCAGGGAATACCAGAACTTTCGACTAGTTGTTCTTTCTCTCGATGTAATCGGCCGATCGCGTTGCCCTCCCGCTGGATCGAGGCGCTGGAGATCATAACAATCTGTCCGGCTCCAGCTTCTTTCGCTGCTTCTACCAGTACTCGATCCCCTTGATGAGTGGCATCAAAGACCATCGCAAGCATGAACACTTTGTCAGCCCCTTGCGCCGCCTTGCGGACAATAGACGGATCGTGGCGATCGCCGATCACCCGTTCAACGCCGGGGTCGAGCTGAGAAACTTTTTTTTCGTCCCGGCTGATAACGCGCACGGGCAACCCCTTCGCAACAAGTAATTTGACTAGCTCCGAGCCGATATTGCCGGTAGCACCGGTAACAAGAATCATACGGTTACTCCTTATGGTTGATTTCAGGGAAGTGAACTCAATATAAGTGACCAGTCAATCAATAATTAACGCCGTCAGCGCCGGGAACGGCCTCGCGCAAAGGACGCAGAGGACGCAACGGTTAGATTCTTTTCGGGTTTGGTTTCGATCACGTACACAGACGCTCGCGGGAGACACCTGCGATTTTCCTGGCCAACTAATTATCATTTTTAATCCTCTGCGTCCGTCGCGTCCTCTGCGCGAGGAATTCACCGTTCCCGGCGTTGACGGCGATCCCGGCGCTGACGGCGTTAATAAGGGTTAACTGGGCGCAATCCCGGACCAGATCGCTTTTACCAAGCGTCTTACGTACCGCCGCTCTTTGGCGGGCCCTGATTTCCCGTCCGTTAGCATCACCTGCAGGAAAGCATGGTGCCAGAGAGCGCCAACAAACGCCTGGGCAACGACCTCGAAATCCGTATCCCGAATCCGGCCGAGGCGATGTTCCGCTTTCAAATAAGCGGCGATGGTTTTGACTGCTTGCAATGCGCGTTCCGCTCGATCTCTCCCGCTCATAGCCGCCGGTTCAGGCTGGCGCAGAGTCTCCTGCTTGTTGCTCCAAGCCATCATCAGCGTTGGAATGATAAGAAAGAATTTCTCCACGAAAAGGGTTCCTAACTCAACCAGCGTGGCTTCCACATTCTTCCGGCCGAGACTAGCGTTCAACAATGCCGGGATGGTTTGACCCCAATCACTCTGCTCCTGCATCGCGCTTTGGAAAAGCGCATGCTTGGTCTTGAACCGTTTGAAAATGATGCCATGGGAAACCCCGGCCTTAGCTGCAATTTCGCTGGTCGTGGCATCCCAGCCCTTTTCTAGGAAGATTTCCCTGGCCGCGCGAAGAATGACATCATCTTGAATCGAGACTGGTCTGGGCATTACTGGCTGGCTAATTGATCACAAACTTGTAGTAGAAAACAAGACTTGTGCTTTTGCAGTTTGGGAGAGCGGCTGGCATCCCGGTTTTGTCCCGGAGGGACGGTGTGATTCTCCACGGTCGTTAGGACATCATACCGTTACCCTAGGGGACCGATCTATGTCGCTGTCGTATTCCAGGCAATAGATTGCCAAGCTACTATCATGCAGTCCCTCCGGGACCCGTTCCCGTGCGCTCCCGGCGTTCCCGCGCGCTCCCGGCGTTCCAATTGGCTATGGGCTATCGGCTATGCGCGCAGCGCTACCTCAATCCCGACCGCCGCAACTCCCGATAGACTGTATTTCGAGAGACAGATAGCTCTCGGGCCGTATGGACCACATTGCCGTGACAACGTTGATACGTCTCGATGATCAGTTTCCCTTGGCTCTCTTTCAGGTTCGATTTCGCCGGATTCCACGTCTCGCGCGGAGCCGGGAATGTGCCGAGCACCGAAAGCGCGTGAGAAGGTAGTAACAAGGAGGACTTTGCTGCGATCAACATTCTCACCAACGAATACTTAAGCTCTCGGAAATTGCCCGGCCAACGATGTTGTTTCAATACGGCGATTGCTTCGTCCGAAATAGAGCAATCCGGCGCTAAGGCCTGCAAAACGGTTTTGACGACCAGAACAAAGTCGGTTCGTTCCCGCAGCGGCGGCAAGGTAACTTCGACGCCTCGGATCCGGTAAAGTAAATCGGAGCGAAACCGTTTTACTTCGACGGCTTCTTCGATTGCGCAGTTGGTTGCGGCCAGAATCTGGACATCGACCTTCTCTTCCGTTGAACACCCCAGTGCTCGAACGGTTCCTTGATCCAGAAAGCGCAACAGTCTGGCTTGTAAAGTAACCGGCATATCGCCGATCTCATCAAGAAACAGAGTGCCTTGATCGGCATCCCGAATGAGGCCGCGGGCTCCACCGCGACGGCTGCCGGTAAAAGCGCCGTCCCGATAGCCAAAGAATTCAGATTCGATTAACGTCTCTGGGAGCGCAGTGCAATTCACGGCAACAAATTTGCCTTTTCGGCCGCTAACCGCATGCACGTGCCGGGCGAGAAGCTCTTTGCCGCATCCCGTCTCCCCGCGAATGAAGATTGGTATTTTCCAAGGGATCGCTTCCTCCCCGATCCGGATTGCATCCAATACCCGAGGATCTTCACAGACGAAGGCTGGTGGAAGGCTGACTTCGTGCCGTTTCTTTTCCAGGTAAGCACCGCGAATCGTGACCGGCGAATAGGGCAGATTCGAGAGGAGCACGTTATAAGTGCTGCCTTTGTGGTCGGTTAATTGTCCCGATCCGGCTGCAGCCGTCTCCGCTAGAAAGCGATCAAACGATTTACGGAAGACCGCTTCTAAAGGCTGTCCTCGAGATACCGGCAGATCTTGAAGGAAGAACCGAGCTTGGCGGTTAGCGGCCACAACATTGCCCTCCCAATCCAGCGCAATCAGGCCCGCTTCCAAAGTGTGAACGAATTCCTGACGATTATGAAATTGTATGATCAAGTGCCGGCTCAGCTTGTGACGGAAAATCTCCGCCTCGATATGTAGGGCTGCCATACGAATCAGCGCCACGGTGTGAACTTGCCGGGCATGACAATCAGAGGAGGCGTCAACGACACCAATCAATCGGTCGTTATGATCGAACACCGGGCTGGCAACGCAGGTCAACGTGCAGTTATCTCCGAAGAAGTGTTCAGATGCATGAACTACCGACGCCCCTTGGGTGAAGGAGACGCAACCGAGTGCGTTCGTTCCTCGAGCCGTTTCTTGCCAAAGCGATCCTGGAATGATGCGGGTCCGGCGCGCCAAACGGAGAAATGATGAGTCGGCTACCGTTTCTAATATGATTGCGCTTGGCGTAGCAAATGCGACCATAAAATTGGAGCCGGCAATCTGCGAATAAAGATTCCGAACCTCCATTTTCGCGATAGCGTAGAGATCGGCCTGTTGTTCCCGCAGCTCCCTAAGATCGGAGGCCGGAATCGGCGGGACGTCCGGTGGTGCCTCTGGGTCCAGTCCGCCGTCAAGACACCGCTGCCACGAGTCGCGAACTTCAGACCGAATCCATCCCTCTGGAATCTCCCTAACCTGTTTTGAAAGCAGATATTCTCGGACCTGATGTTCGCTGACAGGGACCAAACGGCGCTGCTCCTGTTCGTGGGGGGACATGGACGGCTCCCACAGCGTAGGCGTCGACAAGGGAAAATCAATGGTGGGGGCGAAGCCGATTTTTTGGGCAAGGCTGGTGTGGTCCCATGATTTTTGTCCCGAAGGAACAACAGGACTCAGCCCGGGGTCCTAACCCGGTCCTAACCCCGGGGCGGGCACCGAAAAAAGGAACCCGCCCTCACAAGGCGGTCATTCATGATTGCCTTGTCAGAATTGCACCCGCGCAGCGGGTTGGGGTTGCTGAAGGGGCGGTAGATCGGGGGGCGTTTGCAGAGGCGAGATTAACAACTCCATAGCCGATTATCCTGCCGCCCTTTCAGGCGGAGTCGTTATTTGGATATAACCCGGGGAAAACCCCGGGCTGAGTCCTTTAATCCTTTCGCCACAAAGCTTCGCTTCTTTCGGGACAAACCATGTTCCACCTTTGTGCTCTCTGTTCCGCGAACATGTTCCGTTCTTGAACAGCACCGTTCGCGGCCGGTGCATCTGCGTTCCCTCTTCCCAGGCAATACCCATGGCCCGCGCCAGCAGATCGCCGTGGCATACCCACTGCTTTCTGCACCAGCTACTTTCGTAACCCCCCATCTATCCTATGAAAGCCGCTGTTCTTCATCAGTATGATACTAAGCTCTCCAGTCCCGAGTACGTCACTTTAGAGGATGTGCCAGAACCGAAGATCCAAAATCCGACCGACGTTATAGTCCGAATCGGCGGCGCCGGTGTTTGTCGCACGGATCTCCACATCGTCGAGGGTATCTGGCGTGAGAAAGTGGACGTCAAACTGCCTTATGTGATGGGACACGAAAACGCTGGTTGGATAGAAGACGTAGGAAAGGGAGTTACCGAATATAAGCGTGGCGATCCGGTCATTTGCCATCCATTAATTACCAATTGTCTCGCGCTTGCTTCCCGCCGAGGCCACGATATGCACGCCGAAGGAAGTGAGTTTCCGGGGATCAGCACAAATGGCGGTTACGCTGAATTGCTGCGAACGGGAGTTGGTTCGCTGATTAAGCTTCCCCAAACCTTGGCTCCCAAAGATGTCGCTCCGCATGCGGACGCCGGCCTGACCGCATATCATGTAGGCAAAAAGGCGGCCCGAGACCTAAGTCCCGGCGAACGAGTAGCCGTCATCGGTGTCGGCGGCCTCGGTCATATTGGGATCCAAGTCTTGGCCGCCCTTTGTTCAGCCGATATTATCGCGGTCGATCGTTCTGAGGCCGCTCTCGCCTTGGCCAAGGAATGCGGCGCTCGTCATTTGGTCAAGGCGGACGAACATCAAGTCGAAGCCGTCCTTGAGTTAACTGACGGTAAAGGAGCCGAGGCCGTGATCGATTTTGTTGGCGAAGGCAACTCCATTGACAACGGCTTGGCCATGACCCGGAACAACGGCGCCTATTACATCGTCGGTTACGGTGGCGAAATCCGCATCTCGGCGATTGATATGATCACCACCGAACGACGGATTATCGGTAACCTGGTCGGCACTTACTCTGAGTTGGTCGAACTAATGGAGCTGGCTAACCGCGGGCGAGTTAATTTGGCTACCCAATATTATAAACTGTCCGATGCCAACACCGCGTTGCACGATTTGCATCACGGCAAGGTAAGAGTGCGGGCAGTATTGATGCCTTAGTAGGCAATCTGCGAAAAGTAATAACCCCAGAACTAACAACCTCTACTTAATTCATCATGTTCACTACCAAGTCCGGCGAAAAGATATTCGTTGTCGATGGGCATGTTCATTTGTGGGATGGCAGCGACGAGAACATTAAGCACCGCTACGGCCAACAAGTCATTAAGTGCTTTTACGACTATCACAAACTAAGTCCAAAAGAGTTCGTCTGGCCGTATAAAAAATATCAGAAGTACACGGACGAAGATTTCGAGCAGGACATTTTCCAAAACGGATATGTCGATTTCGCGATTTTCAATCCTCAATACCTGGGCGATTTTTACTATAATGGGTTCTCGAGTCTGGAGCGGAACGAGAACTTCCGGAAAAAGCATCCGGACCGGGTGATCGCCAACGGGTTTTGGGATCCGCGCAACGAAGAGGCCGGCCTCAAACAGCTGGAGAAAGACGTAGAGAAATACGGCTGGAAAGGCGTCAAACTCTACACTGCCGAATGGAAAGGAGACTCGAAAGGCTGGAAGCTGACCGATCCCTGGTCATACCGGTATCTGGAGAAGTCACAAGAATTAGGCATCAAGAACATCCACGCGCACAAAGGGCCCACCATCCGGCCGCTGAATAAGGATGCATTCGATGTGGGCGACGTCGACGAAGTGGCTTCCTTGTTCCCTGATTTGAATTTCATTGTCGAGCATTGCGGTTTGCCGCGTCTAAACGATTTCACGTTTATCGCAGCCCAGGAACCCAATGTCTATGCGGGTTTGGCAGTGGCGATTGCCTTGATTCATACCCGGCCTCGTTATTTCAGCGAAATAATTAGCGAATTGCTCTTTTGGTTGGGGCCGGATCGGATTCTCTTCGGAAGCGATTACGCGTTGTGGCAACCGAAGTGGATAATTGAGAAATTCATGGACCTGCAGTTGCCCGAAGATCTGGCTGCCGAAACCGGACAGATAACGACGGAAATGAAGAAGAAGATTCTAGGCGAGAACGCTGCCCGTCTCTATAATATTCCCATCTCGGACGGAGCGTCTGATGCAAAGAGGTCCGAGGCACCCGAACCTGTTCGTAAGGTTGCGCCCGTTGCGTGAGGCGACACTTTCGTCCTCGTACTCGTCGTCGTCCTCGTCCTCGAAAGGGGCGAGGCGCGACATGACTGCTGACGTTGGCGAGACGAAAACAACCAATCCCATTACTCCGCTACTCCAACACTCCATACTCGCAGCTCCGGTCTTTCCCTATCGAGGACGAGGACGACGACGAGTACGAGGACGAAGC
>JAFAIO010000087.1 GCA_019236675.1 Verrucomicrobiota bacterium | reverse complement strand
GATGGAAAGCTCGAGATCTGAAATGGAGTTACTGGAAGCGTTCCGGACCTTCAAGTACCCCAACGATGTCGGGCCTGGCGTCTGGGACATTCACTCACCGCGGGTGCCCTCGGTTGAGGAAATCGCTAATCTCTTGAAAAAGGGTCTCCAGGTCATTCCTCGGAAGCAGTTTTGGGTGAATCCTGACTGTGGCCTCAAAACGCGTGGCTGGGAAGAGGTCCGCGCCTCCCTCAATAATATGATTGCGGCGACCCGCCAGCTTCGACAGGAGTCCGTGCCGCGACAAGAAGCGGTCGCCAAATAGCTCACCCAAAAGCGGCGCCAGCAAAGAATGGGCGCTGTTTCACCTTCAGCAATCATAACCGGATCAACACATCGTAAGCGGCCAAGAGGGAGTACAGTAGGATGGCAGAGATATTCTTCACTGACGGTTCCGATGCGCTTGCGGCGAAGGCTTTCGTCGACGGACAAGGACCAAACGCTTGCGGCGAAGGAGCATGGATTTTCGGACGACCAATCGGCTTAATCGAAGCTCACACTGATGACGAACTAGAAAGCGCCTGCAACGCTATCGACCAGGCGAGCGACAAGCATCACGTCATTCTGCTGGTCGATTACGAAGTCGGCTCGTGGTTTGAGCCAAAACTCAAGATTCCAGCCGAAGGACATACTTGGGCTCCTTTACAAGGATGGATCTACCAAGAGGCAGAGTGGCTGCCTCAGGATGCATTCGAGTACCGATTGGCGGAAATAATGGCAGAGAACGGAGCGAACAGGCAGCCCACCGGTGTGGCTGCTCTGCAGGCAGAGATAAATGAACTTGAGTACTCCGCCGCCGTACGATCGGCTTTAGAATATATCGCGGCTGGAGAGACTTATCAGGTCAACCTGACTTTTAGAACCGATTTCATCTTTTTCGGCTCACCATTGGCTTTGTATCAGAAATTGCGGCGTTCTCAGCCGGTCAACCATGGGGTCTATCTACAAGTTCCCGGCCGGACTATTCTCTCGCGGTCACCAGAACTGTTCCTCCAGCGTCAGGGAGATCGAGTTATTGCCAGGCCCATGAAAGGAACAGCGCCCAGATTCGATAACGATCGGGCTCAAGCGGAGGCACTGGGACGATCGGAAAAGGATCGGGCAGAAAATCTTATGATTGTCGATTTGATCCGCAACGATCTGGGTAAGATCGCACTAACGGGATCGGTTCGAGTGGATGATCTTTTTCGCATCGAGGAGTATCCCACCGTTTATCAAATGGTTTCCGAAGTCAGTGCCCGGATTCAGAATCGATCTCTATATCGAACGTTGGAAGCACTGTTCCCTTCTGGCTCAGTGACGGGTGCGCCTAAGCTTCGGGCCATGACGACGATCCGCGAGCTTGAGCCATCTCCCCGCGGGATCTATACAGGCACAATCGGATATATTCGACCAGGGGGTGACTTTTCCCTGAATGTTGCCATTCGAACCATCGAGTTAACCACGGGCAATCGCGGACGGATGCATGTCGGTAGCGGGATCGTCGCTGACTCGAAGCCCGAAACGGAGTATGCAGAATGCTGGTCTAAAGCTCGTTTTCTCACTGAATTAGCCTCCGATTTTATGCTTCTGGAAACGTTGCTGATCGATAGTGGCAAGGTCCCTCGCTTGGAAGCACATTTACAAAGACTAAAGCAGTCAGCTCAATTCTTTGGCTTTAAGTACAACGAAGCAGCCATTCGTGAAGCCATTCTCTGTCACGCTGCTGCAACTCCCAAAGACCGGCGCCGTCTACGGCTAACCGTTGACCAGCATAGTCAGATCGAGACCCAGATTCAGCCGTTAGCCCCGCTTCCCATGCAGTTGGAATGTGTGATAGCCTCGAAACGCACGAACTCCGCTGATCCCCTCCTCCGCCACAAAACCACCGCCCGTAAGCTATACGACGACACTTTGGGGAAGCTAGAGGCGAACCCTACGATTTTCGACGCCTTATTCTTTAATGAACGAGACGAACTAACGGAAGGAGCGCGCAGCAACGTCTTTCTCGTGAAGTGCGGCGTTTGGTCTACACCGGTTGTTGAAAGCGGCTTACTTAGCGGGGTCATGCGCCAAGAAATTTTAAATACCCACAAAGTATTCGAGAAGAAACTCCACCAGGAAGATCTAATCAGCGCAGACGCGGTCTATCTATCGAACAGTCTGCGCGGTTTGGCCCGAGTCATTCTTGCGGACTATTCGCCATAGGCCGGAGTTTCTATTCAAAGAATGACGTTGGGTGCCGGATGCTAGAGAACGAAGAAAAATCTCACGCAAAGGACAACTCCGTTAGGAGCGAAATCTTTATAGCAATCCCCCAACAAAATTGCGGCTAGCTCCGTAGGAGCGACATCGAGATGCGAGTGCGCAAGGTAAGGGCATGAAGCTTCCGCCCGAGCAGGAAACTAGATCGCCGGAGGTCGGGCTTCAATCGCCATTCCATATCGCTATGCTATGCCGCTCCTACGGAGCTAACCGCGATTTGGTTGTCGGATTGCTATAAAGATCTCGCTCCTACTGAGCTGGGCTACCATTCTTGAGACCGTTTCCGCATCGCTTCGCACCTCCAAATTCACTCCGAACTTCGAGTCGGAAAATGCAACCCTAGCCACAGGATCTGTAGGCCGCACCGTGATGGTCCCCGACAACTCTTCCGGCAGCGAGCACTCAGCTGCACCTTCTGTCTTGACTCTTTAAGATATTACTCCTAAAGGAGGACTCTTCGGTTCTTTCTCAGAGCCATTACCTTTCCGAGGGTAATGGAAATCTGCAGAGGGCCCTTTGCTAAGGCATTGGGAGAAATAGGGAAACGGGTGTAAATCCCGTGCGGTTGCGCCGCTGTAACGAGTGACGAACGCTTCATTTTGCCACTGTCTCTAGATTTAGGACGGGAAGGCGAAGTTAGTAGATTGACCTCGGAGTCAGAAGACCTCCTCTGTCAGAGCTCATCAGTTCCGGGATTCTCCGGATCACTGTCTCGCCAAAGACAGGATGGGAACCGTTACAGTTCGGCGTTTGGACAAACCCTGTCCACGAGGAGTCACGGTTTCCGACGACCCGAGATGCTCGGCGTATGCAAATACGCTTGCCATCGTGTAGCCGCGTGAGCCTTGGCGGGTTCATGCCCCAAAAAATGCCAACTGAAACCGTTAAACTCTCTGATTCAAGAAAGTGCCTTCCCACTAAACCAGGCCGGCCGGTTCGAGTCTATCGCATAGACTCACCAAACCATTACTCATTTATGCCGGCTTCGAGGCTGGCAATGGCTTTCCTTTTAGTGCTGACCGCGACCGACGCCTGCGGAGATGACTCGGACACCGGTAGCAATAGCCCCATGGACCGGGTTATCGTCACAGCAACTCGTACCGCTTTGGATGAATCACAAATTGGAAGCGCCTTTAGCCAGCTCACAGGAGAAGAGCTGCAAACCGAGCAAATCGCAGATCTGAAGAATGCGTTGAACACCACCCCGGGCGTATTTTCGCTGGAAACCGGCGCCAGAGGTGGCCTCACGACGGTTAGCATCCGGGGTAATGATCCGTCTTACAGCCTGATACTAGTGGATGGCATGCGGGTGAACACCGGTATCTTTGATAATGCGGAGCCATTTCTCGCTTACGCGCAAACGTTCAATCTCGATACGATCGATATTGTCAGAGGTCCCTACAGTACGCTTTACGGTTCGGATGCGATCGGTGGAGTTATTTCTGCGGTAACTCACGAAGGATCCGGTGCACCGAAAGCAACCGTGTTCGGTGAATACGGAACTTATGATTCCATCCGCGCAGGTATCATCAGCGATGGTGTCATCGGAAAGATCCACTATTCTTTCGATTACGTTCACGACGAAACCGCGAACGCCCGATTTAACAACCATCTGCGCGAAGACGGTTATTCATTCCGCTTGGATGTCCCGTTCACCCCTGACCTTACTTTTGGTGTGACGGCGCGAGGCGAGTTTGGTCGCTACGGAGAACCAAGCAGTAACCGTCCTGTCGACATTCCCTTTGATGATCCACACGGCAAAGCGACCGGCGAAACCAATCTTTTTACCGTCTTTCTGAACTGGACGACCACGGACTGGTGGCAACAACACTTTCTGGTCGGCGGTTTCAACGAACGGTATACTTTTATCGATCCTCCCATTCCCTCCGAATTCTTCACGGGAACGGTTTATATCGGAAAAGCGTTCAACCTGCAGACCGACTGGCAAAACACTTTTCAGATTACGTCTAAGAATGTGGCGGTGGCCGGCGCCACCTATTACTTAGAAGCCGGGCATGATAATTCTTTCCCTTTGCAGCAAGAAAATAACTTCGCCGCTTACTTGCAGGATCAGTGGGAGATCCTTCCGAACCTGACTTTGATTGCCGGTGGCCGATACGATCACTATCAACTGGCCGGCGACGCTTTTACTTATCGTTTTTCCGGCGCCTATCTTTTCGATGCAACAAAAACCAAGCTACGGGCAAGCTACGGCACCGCCTTCAAGGCGCCCAATCTTTTTGACACGTTTTCAACGTCACCATTCGCGCTTGGGAATCGCAATCTAAAGCCAGAGACCTCTCAGGGTTACGATGTCGGGATAGACCAGTATCTCTGGAGCAGCGGAGTCACGCTCAGTGTCAGCTTTTTTCAGAATTATATTCATGACGTTATCGCCTTTGTCCCCACCAGTCCGGTCACGGGCACTTACGCGAATCAAAACTCTGGTGAAACCTACGGGCTCGAATCTGAAATCCGAGCCAACCTGACGAAGGATTGGCAGACCCGGGCAGCGTTTACCTGGACTGAGTCTAATTTCACCGTGGCAGGAGTCACCCAGAGAAATCCAGATATACCCCGCTACCTGCTTAGCCTGGATACAAATTACAAGTTCTTTCATGTGCTCACCGTCGGGTTCGGTGCTTTGTACTCAGGCCAACAGGTGGCTGCAGATTTCTCATTTTCCCCGGCCAAGTATGTGAGGCTTAACGACTATTGGGTGTTGCGCACTTACGCTCGATGGGAATTGAACGACCACATCGCTTTCACTTTCCGAGTGGAGAATTTATCCGACCAACATTACTATACGACGATTGGATTCCCGGCTCTGGGAACTGCGGTCTTCGGTGGAGCTGAAGTCCGGTTTTAAC
>JAFAIO010000008.1 GCA_019236675.1 Verrucomicrobiota bacterium | reverse complement strand
TTAGACCCTTACGCTCATGCACACATCGGCAGCGTGAAATGGGACCCGGCGATCTTTGGATACCAACTTGAGACCGAGGATGACCTCACATTTGATGAGCGAGACAGCGCACCCTTTGTTCCGAAATGCATCGTCGTGAACCACGATTTCGATTGGAAAGGCCGACCTCGCAGGCACCCCGTGGCTTGGGATCGGACAATCATCTACGAGACCCACGTCCGTGGTTACACCAAACGACACCCGGCTCTGCCTGAACCGTTACGCGGCAGTTTTGCCGGCCTCACTCATCCGGAAGTGGTCGATTACATCAAGTCTTTGGGAGTAACCTCCCTGGAATTGTTGCCGGTTCACACCTTCGTGAACGACAGTTATCTGCTCGATAAAGGGCTGGTCAATTTTTGGGGCTACAATTCAATTGGTTTTTTCGCACCCGATCCGAGATACGGCTCAGACAGCGGTCAGACCTTGCGAGAATTCAAAGAGATGGTAGCCAGATTCCACGAGGCTGGACTCGAGGTGATTCTGGATGTGGTGTACAACCACACCGCCGAAGGCAATGAGCGCGGACCTACCCTTTCCTTTCGAGGTTTGGACAACGCCAACTATTATCGATTGATGCCCGACCGGCGCAGGTATTACATCAATGACACTGGTACCGGCAACACCTTAAATATTAGCCATCCTCGCGTGATCCAGATGGTGACCGATAGTCTGCGTTATTGGGCCGAAAACACTTATGTGGACGGTTTCCGCTTTGATCTCGGAACCATTCTTGCTCGGGAGCCAAACGGTTTTGATAATCAGAGTGGTTTTCTTAAAGCCTGTAGCCAAGATCCGGTCTTGGGTACGGTGAAACTAATCGCTGAACCTTGGGATTGCGGACCGGGCGGTTATCAAGTCGGCGCTTTCCCCCCTGGTTGGGCCGAGTGGAATGATCGGTTCCGCGACGCGGTTCGCGATTTCTGGAGAGGTCATTTGCCCGTTAGAGATCTCGCGCCTCGATTGTGCGCTTCGCCGGAACAGTTTGATCACGAAGGCCGGCGACCGTGGGCGTGTGTAAATTTTGTTACCGCCCATGACGGGTTCACCTTAAACGACCTGGTTAGCTATAACGACAAACACAATGAAGCGAATGGCGAAGACAACAAAGACGGCCATTCGGACAATCGCTCCTGGAATAGCGGCGCTGAAGGTCCAACCGATGACCCAGCGGTCCTGCAACTACGAGAAAGGCAAATCCGTAATTTCCTAGCAAGCCTGCTTTTGTCCCAAGGGACCCCGATGTTGCTGGCTGGCGATGAATTTGCCAGGACCCAGGGCGGTAATAATAACGCTTACTGTCAGGACAACGAAATTAGTTGGATCGATTGGCAGGTCGAAGACAAAGGTAAACGGCTGATCGAATTTACTCGCCGGTTAACCGCTCTCCGACTCAAATATCCGATGCTACGACACAACCGCTTTCTTAAAGGCATTTATAGCGAGGAACTGAAAGTCAAAGATGTTGCCTGGCTGAATGCGAACGGCTCCGAAATGGAAGAAGCGCAATGGGCCGACGATAACATGCGTTGTTTTGGTATGATGCTGAACGGGCTATCCCAGCAGACGGGCATCCGTAAACGTGGCCAGGAAGCCACCTTGCTTCTCGTTTTTAATGCTCACTACGACGCGGTGAATTTTCAATTGCCGGAGTTCGGCGACGCGGCGAAGTGGTCACTACTCATCGATACCAATATTGCCGAAGGATCCGCTTCTGGTTTGTTCTCGGCGGGCGAACATTATTTTGTCACCGATCATGCTCTCCTGGTGTTCGCGCTAGAAGGGCCAGTTGAGCAATGAAAAGTGAAGGGTTCTCAACACCTGTGGAGCGCTGCCTCGCTTCCGCTTTCGCCAAGCCTACGGCGCGACAGGTTGCGAGGCCGACGCGGTCGGCAACCGCGAATGTCTGCCCGAAGTTTGATTCGCCAGCGATTCCAGATGTGCAGGATTTTCGGCCTCGTCGCGCGGTTGCGGGAAGAGACGTTCCCACGGTGGCGACCCCTGTCGGCCTCGCAAGCGAGGCAGCGCTCCACGGTTTCACTCAAGTAATAGCGATCGGATGAACCCACGAACCAGTTGCGCCGGCCAGGCGCAATGGCGTGATGATCAACAGAAATTCGTACACCTGTTCCTTGGCCAAATCTTCAAGGTACAAATTTTCGACATGGGTAATTCCGTTGTGCACCAGGAAGTAGCGATGCACAGAATGATCCAGCGGCGGAACGGCTTCGACGCTCATGTTATCCGCGCCCACTAAGTTCATTCCATAGCGGTGCAAGCTTTTAGCGGCTTCTAAACTCAAGCCGGCTATAGCGTCTCGACAGGCCGGGTTACCTGCAGCCAAATGTTGATAAAATCCGGTTCTGATCAAGACCGCAGTCTGTGGGCGAATTTCGGTATTCTGTTTCTTGAGGGTGGACTCAACGTCGTTAACGGTGATTTGATAACAATCGGGCAAAATGGATTTGCCGAGGTTGCCGGCGATATCGAGTAAAACCCCTCGCTGAACGATCGGTGGCATCTCCGCAATGCTGAGATGTTTTTGACCATGTAAATCGACCTGGTCGGCGGCGGCCACCGTCTTGCCCGGGCTGGCGTACAGTTTCACTTCACCCGCGGGATCGGCGTTTCCATTCTTGTCCTGAGCTTCGCCAATATGGCAAAGAGCGTCGATGTGAGTGCCCGTGTGGCAAGACATGGTAATGGCTTCGGCTGCCGCCGAGGCCGGCGCTAGCTCTCTTATGTCGCCGTGACGAAAGCGAGTATTCAACGTATAGGGCGCCATCGGGCCGGGCACCAGGATTCCTTCCCGATAAATCACAGCTAGGCTGTACACCGTCCCGGTCTTGATGAGGCTTACCAGGTCGGGGGTTAGCCGTGGAACGGGTAACGCTCCGTAAGGAGCCAGTTTGCCGGCACTAATTTCTGCGGAAGAATCTGACATACTTGGGAGGAGGGGGGTGAGGTGAAAAGTGAAAAGTGAAAGGTGATTGGTGGTGCTGAGCCTAGCGAGGCCTAGGGGAGCCGCGAAGCGGTGCAAAGATTATAGATAGCCTAGGGTGAGTCTGCGAGCCCTAGGTATCTGTAAATTAAGGTGTTTAGCGCTGAAGGCGCGTAAGAACGACGATACCAGACTGTAATTAGCCATTCCTAGAGGACTACGGTGTCTCTTTCCCCATTCGCCGGCACGCGGCCATAGCCCGGCCTCCGCGACCCTGTCGGCCTCGTCTCGCGGCCGCGGGAAGGCAGTGCTCACCCAATCACAAATCACCAATCACTTTTCACCAATCACCCTACCAACTCCTAGATTCTAGCTCCTATATCCTTTCAATTGACTTTGAGCATTTTGAAGGTTACCGCTGGCGATTCGTTGGCTAGTGAGAGTTTGCCTGTTGTTATTAATGTTGTTGGTCGCGGCGCACATCGAAGCGCGTCCGGCCATCGTGGTGATTGATCCGGGACACGGCGGATACGACCGAGGCGGAATGCCGGGTCAGATTATCCCGGAAAAGCCCTACACTCTTGATACCGCCAGACGATTGGCGCGGATACTCAAAGGCGATGGGATCAAAGTGGTTCTTACCCGGACCGATGACTATTATGTTTCGTTGCCCGCGCGAACCAGCACTGCGAACGCGTATGCTGGCTACAATTCCGTTTTCGTTTCGATTCATTTCAATGCCGGCCGGCGTTTGGGCGCTTATGGGATCGAGACCTATTACAACAACTCACGAGCCTACAGGTTGGCTGCATTGATTCATCCCAGGGTGATCCAGGCGCTTGGCAGTATCGATCGCGGTATTCGGCACCGTGGCTATTTCGTCTTGCGTAGGAACCGATTGCCGGCCGTACTGGTCGAATGCGGGTTTCTAACCAACCCAGTCGAAGCAGCCCGCATCCTGACGCCTGGCGGCCGCGAAAACCTTGCCGAAGCTATCGCCGCCGGAATCGAACGCTATTAAGAGGCGTGTCGGCGAAGGGGCGAAGGGGCGAAACGGCGAAACGGCGATACGGCGATACGGCGATACGGGCGCGAACGGAATAGCCGCAAAAACTTGTCGCGCCATAGGACTTCGGCGAGCTCAGTCGAGTCGCTTGCCGGAGGCGGAAAGCAACAAGAAGCGCAAAAAATCCCGCGGAAGACCACAAAGGTAGAGGGTCCCGTGTTACGCCTTCTCTCTTTGTACTACTACCTTCAAGAATCGACGAGTTCCGCGATGATTTTTCGTTCTCGTCGTCGTCCTCGTCCTCGATTTTGTCGTTTGGACTAGTAATGTAGTCGTCGGCAAGAAGCGAATTCCCGGTAGCTTATCAACGCTGGGAAGAATCGCTTTTCGAGGACGACGACGAGGACGAGGACGAGGACGATAATTTGGTTGCGGCTAGGCCGCTTTGTGATCTTTGTGATCTTGCTGTGAAATTTTAATGCCTTATGTGGATCGCGAGGGCATTCTTTCGTGCCTTTTGCGCGTATTTGCGGCTATTCCCAATTCGGCCTCGTCCCTGTCGGCCTCGCAAGCGAGGCAGCGTTCCACGGCTGTCTTGACATTTGTACACTACGAATGTACAAACTTAAAGTAGTTGTGAGTGAGCCATGTTGCGGATCGATTTAGCTTCGCGCGTCCCGGTCTATGAGCAGATCGCTAACGGTCTGCGGGCCGAACTCGTATCTGGACGATTCAATCCTGGGGAGAAACTCCCTACTGTTCGTACCCTGGCCATCACGCTGGGCGTTCATCATAACACTGTCGCCGAAGCGTATCGTCAGCTAGCGAACGAAGGCTGGTTAGAACTAAAACGGCATCACGGGGCGATCGTCCGCGAACGTGATCAGCCCGAAGCTGGGCCCGATACGATGGAACGGTTCACGCGGCCGTTGCGTGAGCTCGTTGCCAA
>JAFAIO010000507.1 GCA_019236675.1 Verrucomicrobiota bacterium | reverse complement strand
GCAGACCATTCTGTTGATTCCACATCGCGATCCGGTACTGCGCCAGCGGTCTAGCGGGATTCAGCGCTAGGAGGGAATGAGAAAAAAACCAGAGATAAAAAATCCGCCGCTGATTCTGAGAAAACCTTCGAAAAAGCAGGGGTTTTCTTTTGGTCACGGAGTGAGAATCTTTCGAGACTCTTAGCACTCTTCTTGCATCTAGTCATAGGCATTCAGTAGCCTGTATTTCTCGCGACCTCTTTGGGCTAAACGTTCAGAATCGGTAGAGTCGCGCAGACGCGAGTTCCTTGCCCGGTGTGACTCACAATGTCCAGTGCCCCGCCCCGCTCCTTAGCGCATTCCCGCATTCCTTTAATGCCGTACCCTTCGCCATTCTGTTCAGACCTGCTGAGGTCGAAGCCAGGCCCGTCATCTGTAATCTCAAGTTTCACTCGGTCTGCATACCAGGTTAGAACCGCTTCCAACCTCCGAGGCTGGCCGTGCTGCAAGGCGTTGCCGACCGCCTCTCTCGATATTTGCAATAGTCCCTTTTCCGTCTCTGGTTCTATGGTTCGAGGGATTTGACCTATTTCTCGGAAATCGCAGATCAACCCGCGCTCCCTGACAGCATCGCGCATGAAGTCCACCAGCGTTTGCGATGGAGGCATCTCTTGTGATTGGCTGGGCCGCAATACCAGTGTCGTGCGCCGAACCAGTTGAATCCCAAGCCTCGCTAATTCCCGGGCCTTCTCAATTGCCGTCGCGGCCTTTTCCGGATCTGACTTCAAGCAAGACTGCGCTCCCGCCAAATGCATGGAGATAGCAGCCAAGGATTGCGCAACACTTTCATGCACTTCACCTGCCGCTCTCATCTCCCCGCGTACCCTTTCAACATCCTCAGCCCGGTGACTGATCTTCAATAGTTGAATGGCCACGGCGGCCTCATGAATCAGATTCTCGAGGAATTCCAACCGGCTATAAGGAGGCGGCTCGGACCTGCGACAACCGTATACGGCAAGGCCGATCGGCCGCGCATTAAAAATCAATGGCAACGCCAGTCCTCCCTTCAAACCGAGGCGCCGATACCAAGGAATGAGCCATTTAAAAGACAGCTTGGTTTCATCAGTCAAATCACGCCATTGATAAGTCTTCGTAGTCACCAGCTCCTGCCAGATCGATGAATGCCCCACTTCGAATGGTTCACGTAATTCCACAAATCGGTCTTCCTTGAAAAAATCAACCGTCCGGCCGTCCTCCAGCACGATCGCTGTCCGCATTTGGTTCGACTGGTCGTCGAACAGAAAAATTGCGGCAGATGTAGCGGCGATAGCTTGAGCCGATTCCGTCAGGGTGTCGGCAACGAATGGCCATAACTCCTCGGCATTTGTCACCCTAGCCAGCGAGCGTCTCAAAGCATGGTTAGCCGCGACAAGCTCGGCCGCCTCGTCTTGATCAACCATGACCCCGCACCAAACCCTTTCGTATCGCCGCCGAGACCGCCTCCGAACGGCTGATTACGTCTAACTTATAAAAGATGCTCTTCACATGGGTCTTAACCGTTCCCTCGGTAATGAAGAGTTTTGAGCCGATCTCTTTGTTCGATTTCCCGTCGCACATCAGGCGTAGCACTGCCAATTCCCGCTCAGTTAACTCGGCCTGGAAAGCGAAAGTCGCTAATTTTCCGCCTAGTTTCGCCGGCAAATAGTTGCCGCCTTGCGATACGGTACGGATCGCGTCGGCAATCTCCTCTTTCTCGGCTTCCTTAAGGAGATAACCCTTCGCGCCAGCCTTCAGGCTCTGTTTGAGGTCTTCCTCGTTATCAAACGTGGTGAGGATGATCACTTTCGCCTGGAATTTACTGATCAGCTCGCGTGCGACGTGGAGCCCGTCCCGCTTCGGCATACGCAGGTCCAGTAACAAAACGTCCGGCATTAGTCTCGCATATTCTTCACACGCCTGTTCCCCAATCTTCGGCGAAACCAACAAACTCAAAGTCCGATTCCCCGCCCAGCACCGTCACCAGGCCCTCGCGAATGACCAAATGGTCGTCTGCCAACATGATACGGATCTTTTTTTCTTGTTTATCGGTCTGTTTCATCTTCGCTCTTTCAGTTGTCCCCGGTCTTGTTTTGGCTTTTTCGGCATGGGAAGCCATTTTCAGGCATCGATTCTCCGTCCTGATAAAGCTGCCTAAGAGCCACGGTGCCGATCCGGGGCTACCAAGTTCTAGTCATCCACAATATCGGATGTACTACAGGCTTGTAACATCCCTCTTTCGAGAGGTATCCGCTTGGCGTTACGCGCTCGGCGCTCAGTGTTTAGCCCAAGACATAGTGAACACCGAAGCTCTCGAATGGTAGCAGACTGTGTCAAATGAAGTGCGCCCGAAAGCCAGCGCTTCGAAGCCTCAATAAAAAAGCGCGCGTCAGCACGCCGAAGCCGAACATCGAGCGCCGAACGAGTAATTCGCTCCCTCCAAAGCAATAGGATGGGATATCTCATGCCTCTCGTTTTGACCCTCTCTGCAGCGGCTGTTTTTTTCCTATCTTATGCCCTGTGGCAGCCGTGAAATTAACAGGCGATTCTCTCCGCGTACTTAAAACGACTTACATTAAAATGAGCCACGCTGATAGAACACTGGTAGCCCGATTGGCGAAACCTGTTAAAGAGAAGACGTCCCTTTGTAACCTGAAGAACAATGGTTATGGCACCCGCAGAATCAGGCTGGTGGCTCAGTGGGGTATTGGCGGTCTCGAATCCTGTGCCTGGATTTTTGGCTGTCTAGTTGCATTTTTGGGCGTACTCGCTGCTGCGCACAGCAATAAACCTTTGTTTTGGTTGATGGTTTGGCCGGTCCCAGTGGCTTTCGCCTGCACGGTCTTTATCTTCGTTCGTCAGGGATTTCACTTCCAAAATGGGGTACTGGTTCTCGGCCGCAGCAGCGACTGAATTGTGGTTATGGCACTTGACCCTATTGTTTCAGAGTACGCCGATTTTTGCCCGATCTGTGGCGAGATGGCCGTCTTGTGCTGGGGCGACAGCGACCTAAATGAATCAGTCTGCGATGATTGCGCTGGGTGCTTAACCCGAGCCGAGTACGCGCTGGGAGCCTTGAACATCGATCATCCATCCCGCGACCTGATCGACCGGAATCCATAAGGCTGGCCCTTGATCAGCTCTGCTTAAGCTCGCACTCCGCTTTCTCCGAAAAACGCTTCGTAAGGGACGCTTCGGTCATATCTCTTTATTGCATCGTCCAGTGGTCACGTTGAACCCGTTGAAATTCATTCACAGCAAGGGCCACAAAGATCGCAAAGACGGCACAAGCGAACTTGATCGAATTGCAACCGAGATCGATCTGCCAACCGGTACCGACAACAGAAATTTACACGCTGCCGAGACCTGTTAGACACTTCGCAGCCCGAACCGGCGGCTTCAAAAGTTAACAAGGACTATCTTGACCGCTATGAAGAACTCACCGGCTCTTCCTTGTGGCAATGCCCAATCTGTCACCAAGGTCCTATGCTAATAATCGAAATCTTGAAGTCCGAGGACCCATTAGCGTTTGTCCCAACTGTTCAAATAATTTTTTGCCGTCCCTCATTCCCGGCGTTCCCATGACCGGATCCCTCGAAAGAGGCAGGGCTTAACACCTCAAACGTCGATTTGTCATTCCTGGTCCGAGCCGGTTATTTTTTTGGTCTTACGCCATCTGGCAATTTTTCGGGAATTGCACCAAATACAGACGATTCGAAAGGAGATCTAATGCATATTGAACGCTGCTTTGTTCCGGGGTTAGCACACACCTCTTACATCGTGGTATCGGGAAATGAAGCAGCCGTGGTGGATCCGGAACGGAATGTTGACGGCTATCTGGCTTATCTTGCCGGTAATGGGCTCCAATTGCGGTACATTTTTCTGACGCATCTTCACGCGGATTTCGTAGCTGGACATGCCGAGCTCTCCAACCGATCTGGTGCACCGATCCTCGTTTCCGAGACTGCGCCTGCTACCTTTCCCCACGGCGACCTCAAGGACGGTGATCGAATCACGGTAGGAAGCGTGCAGGTCGAAGTGATGGCGACGCCAGGTCATTCACCAGACAGCATTTGCCTGTGTCTGTTCGAGTCTGATGTTCCCGTAGCTTTATTTTCCGGCGATACCCTTTTTGCGGGTGACGTCGGTAGACCGGATTTGCGCGATCGGGAAGTTGGTGCACGCGAAACCGCTGCTATGCTGTACGACTCGCTCTTTAATAAGCTGCTCCGGCTTCCTCAGGAGCTCAAGGTTTACCCCGGCCATGGCGCTGGATCGTTGTGCGGAAGACAGATTTCTTCGGCGCCATTCACCACGATTGGACAAGAGGCAGAAACCAATTGGGCGCTGCAGCTGACCGACCGAGCCCGCTTCGTCGAGGCGATGGTCGCGAATTTGCCGGAACGCCCCCTCTACTTCGCACGATCGGTCGCGATTAATTTGCGCGGCGCGCCCTCTTTCTCGGATTTGCCGGCGATACCTCATCTGCGGCTTTCCGAGTTCAATGCAGTAAAGCAACAAGGCGCTACCATTTTGGATGTGCGTCCAGGGGCGCTTTTCGGCAGTCGGCATGCCGTGGGTAGCTTGAATATTGGAATCGCTAACCCGTGGTTCGCGGTCTGGTCCGGTTTTTTTGTTAACCCCGATTTGCCGATCGCACTGGTGGTGGGGTACGAGACCGATGCCCGGCAGGCTCGGCTCGAGCTGGCGCGCATCGGGTTTGATCAGGTCGCGGGTTTTGTCACCGCTGATGATCTTGACGAGACCGAAGCGATTTCCCAAACGAAAGCTCACGATTTCCTCGCCTCGCTGGAGACGCCGCAACGCCCGGTTATCGTGGATGTGCGATCCGCCTCGGAATGGAGGCAGGACCATCTGGAAGATTCGATCAATATTCCTTTGCCACAGCTGCTCCGGCGCATTGGGGAACTTTCCAAAGAGGTGCATCTCGCGGTCCTATGCGGGGCCGGATACCGTAGTTCGATCGC
>JAFAIO010000349.1 GCA_019236675.1 Verrucomicrobiota bacterium | reverse complement strand
GGCTCGATCCCGCCGAATTTGGTTCCATCGTAAATCTGGATTCCCATATAAAAATAAAGCGGGCAAATAGGGGTCCCGTGGTTAAGCAACATGTCTTCGGCGCGGGCCAGGATGTTTAACCTTGTCTGGGGATCGGCTTCTTTGGCGGCGCTGGCGAGCAGCTCGTCATAACTTCGGTTGCTCCACCCGGTGCGATTGTTGCCGCTGCCGGTCACGAAGCAATCGAGGAATGAATTGGGATCGTTGTAGTCGCTGATCCAACTCGATCGGCAAAAGTCGTAGTCGAGGCGATTCATCGAGTTGAGATAGACCTTCCATTCTTGTTTCACGAGTTCGACATGGACCCCTAGCTCTTGTGAGAGCATGCTCTGAATTTCGACTGCGATGTCCTCGTTCAGTTTTTTATTGTCGTAGAGGTAAGAAACGGTTGGAAATCCTTTTCCCCCGGGATACCCGGCCTGCGCTAACAATTCTCTGGCTCGGTTCGGATCCAAACCGAACATCCGTGGCGGCTGATAGTCGCCCGCGGTTCCCGGCGGGGTAAACGAGTAGGCCGGGTGTTCGCCCGCTTGTGTGATTTTTCGGACAATGCGGTCCCGGTCGATAACCATGGCAAAAGCTTGCCGCACTCTGGGATCGGAAAACGCCTTACGCGTCACGTTGAAACGGATAAAGTAATCGCCCAGGAACGGAGCAGCATGGAAATCCTGGCGCGCCTTCAGTTCCGGTATAAGCGAAGGCGGAGTTAATCCTTTGTCGAGGATTAGATCCGCAACTTTGGAAGCGTAAAAATTGTAAGCGGTGATCGCGTTATCGATCGGCAGAATATCGATTGTCTCCAACTGGACATTCTTAGCGTCCCAGAAAGTCGGATTCTTTTTGAGCCGCATTCGGTAGTTCAGTTTCCAGTCCTTCAGAAGAAACGGTCCATTGTTGACCAGTTTGCCTGGCTTAATCCAGTCGTCACCGTACTTCTCGATGGACGGCAAATGGACGGGCAAATAGGTCATGAAACAACAGAGATCCAAGAAGTAGGGGGTCGGATTCTCCAGTTCTACTTGCAACGTCCGGCTATCAAGTGCCCTAACGCCAACTGTGGAAAAGTCTTTTAGCGAGCCATCGTTAAAAGCTTCGGCGTTCCGAATCGGGAAAAAAATGTAGGCATACTCTGAAGCGGTCGCAGGTAGTATCGCTCGCTTCCAGGACGCGACAAAGTCGTCGGCTGTAACCGGGTCACCGTTGCTCCATTTTGCTTCCGGCCGGAGATGAAAGGTATAAGTCCGCCGGTCTGACGAGAGATCCCAGGACTGAGCAATCCCGGGTTGAGGGCGGCCAAAACGGTCGAAATGCAGTAGACCTTCAAAGAGGGCGTAAGCGATGCGACCATCCAGCTGGCCGGTAATCTCGGCCGGATCGATCGATTCGGGTTCTGCTCCGTTCAGAACCACGAGGTCAGCCCGTGAATCGGGCGAATCACAGCCGGCGAGCGAGCAGAGGACGAGTGCCGCAGCGGCGAGCAAGAGGCGAGTGGGCGAAACGGCGGAAGGGCGATGCGGCGAATCTGCGAGTCTCGCAGGTAATACGGCACTCCCGGTGTTGTCCTGAGGCACATTGAACCTATAACGCCTGAGGCGCATAAGTCACATAAGTCGCATTCGTTCTGAGGCTCAGTGTGTGCCCGTCTCCTTGGCACGCGCTTATCGCCGCGTCGCCGTTTCGCACATTCGCCGTTTCGCTCTTACGGCGTCGCGGTGGGTTTAGCTTCTTCTTTCCCCGAGGTACTCGCGGATGGCGCCGGGGTAGGGGTCACTTCAGGTGTCGCTGACGAAATCGGAGTTGCCGAGACTTCCGGGCTTGCTGATGCCTGTGGACTCGCGGACGACTGCGGTGTCACGGAGGCTGCAGGAGTGCTGGAAGGGTTAACCGTTGGACTGGTCAGACCGGTCGTTGCGCTCGGGACCACGCTCGTTTTTGGCGCCACCGTCGCGGTCGGAGCCGGTTTCGTATTCTTTAGCTCATTTTCGAGGAGACCAACTCGTCTCTCTGAGCTCTGTCTAGCGATCAAAATCGTAAGGATAAGGGTAACCCCGAAAAATATTCCACCCAGGTAAACGGTCGCCTTGGTGAGGACTGTCGTGGTCTGTGCTCCGAATATATTCTCCGTCATCCCCGAGCCAAAAGCTGCTCCTAATCCTTCGCTGCGCGGCCGCTGCATGAGGACCACCAAGGTCAGCAGTACGCAGACAATCACCAGTATGGTGAGCAGGATCGGGATTAAAATCGACAGCCACATAAGGGCGGGGAATATGGGGTGGTCTGGGCGAGTTGTAAAGGGAGGAGTGTGACCGAGAAGCGTATGGGCGTTTGGGCGAATGGGCGAGAGGGCGATGGGGTGAGGCACGAAGCGCTTGTCCCGAAGGGACGAAAGGACTCAGCCAGGGGTTTCAACCCGGTTTCAACCCCAGGTATCGCCCAAAAAACGTCCCGCCCTGAAGGGGCGGAAGATAATCGTTGCGCACTCAAATCAATTACTCATTCACCGTCGGCAAAGTTGCACCGTTCTGCCGCTCCTTCAGGGCGGGTTCTTTTTTACCGACCTCCCTGGGGTTAAAACCTGGGTTAAAACCCCAGGCTGAGTCCTCAAGTCCCTTCGGGACAAGCGCTTCCACATTCGCCCCATCGCCGTGTCGCCCACACGCCGATACGCCCACACGCCCACACGCTCCTTGGCACCTCTCACTTTTAATGCTTCCGTGTCGCGCATGCTACGAGCGCTTTGGCTTCTGGTTTTTATATCGGGAATCGCGATGGGCGGGGTCTTGAAGTATCCGATCGCAAAGAAACAGGATGTCGTCGATGACTACTCGGGGACGAAAGTCGCAGATCCCTATCGATGGCTCGAGAATACTGATTCGCCTGAGACGGCGGCATGGGTTAAGGAGGAGAACGACCTTAGTCAGCCTTATCTCGACAAGCTCCCGGACCGTGAAGATTTTCACGAACGCATGACGAAGCTTTTGAACTACGAGCGCTACAGCACCCCGTACTGGATTGGCGGCCGGTATATTTACCAAAAGAACGACGGGCTACAGAATCAAAGCGTGATTTATACGGTCAAAACCCTCGGCGATACGCCTCAAGTAGTTCTTGACCCGAATCAACTCTCAAAAGACGGAACGGTCTCTGTTGGGATCGAAGACCTCAGTAATGATGGAAGGTTTTTTGCCTACGGCTTGGAGGCCAGCGGTTCAGACTGGACGGAGATCCACGTAAAGGATCTCGACTCAGGACAAGAGCTTCCGGATGTGATCAATTGGGTCAAGTTTTCCGACCTGGGTTGGTCCAAGGATAGCTCGGGGTTCTTTTACACGCGTTATCCGCAGCCAGAAAATGAGACCGATCAGAAGTTGGCCCAACTGGGTATACCCTCCGTTTACTATCACCGACTAGGCCATCCGCAGAGCGAAGATGTGCTGGTTTATCAAAGAACGGATGCTCCTCGATGGTTCCTTAGCGCAACTACCTCCAAGGATTCGCGCTACCTGATAATCGATGTGGCCCAGAACCAGGAGAACAAGAATGCGATCTACGTGAAAGATCTTGGGGATGCCGCCCAGCCGAAACTGGACGGAGAGGCCCAACCTGTTTTTGATCGATTCGACGGCAAATATTGGCCGATTGCAGTGGTTGGGGGTCGCTTATTTCTGCGGACAGACAAGGATGCGCCGACCTGCAAAATCGTTTCGATCGATTTAACCAAACGTGCAGCCAACCAGGCGGACGAGGTGGTCCCTGCCGCGAAGGATCTCTTGGAAGACGCTGCGGTCGTTGGAGGCAAGCTGGTCTTGAATTATCTCGTAGATGCCAAGAACCAGTTGAAGGTGGTGTCACTCGACGGTCATTCATCGACTGAAGTTCCGTTGCCGGCGCTCGGTTCCATCAACAGTATCAGCGGCGACCAAGACCGGCCGGAGCTTTTCTACTCGTTTACCTCGTTTCTCTACCCGGCCGCGATCTTTCGTTACGATGTTGAGACCGGCAAAGGAGCGGTATTTAGAAAGCCGTCGATCGAGATTAATGCGGACGAGTACGTAACCGAGCAGATCTTTTATCATTCCAAAGATGGAACTCGCGTCCCGATGTTTATCGTCCGGCGTAAAGACAGCAAGCTGGATGGCAGTAACCAGGTTTTCTTGACTGGCTACGGCGGGTTCGACGTGTCGATGAAACCGTTCTTCTCGGCGGGGTACCTCGCTTGGGTACAAAAGGGAGGCATCTTTGCGCAACCGAATCTGCGGGGTGGAGGTGAGTATGGACGGGAATGGCACGAAGGCGGGACGCGAGAACACAAGCAAAACGTTTTTGACGATTTCATCGCTGCTGCGGAAACGCTTATTGATCTCAGGTACACCACGTCCAAGCGCCTGAGCATTACCGGGAAATCAAACGGAGGTCTACTGATTGGTGCGTGCATGACCCAGAGACCCGACCTTTTTGGTGCGGTTGTCCCAGGGGTTGGTGTACTTGATATGCTGCGGTTTCAGAAGTTCACCGTCGGCTATGCTTGGATTTCGGATTTCGGCAGTTCCGATAATCCCGACGATTTCAAATATTTGATCAAATATTCCCCGTTGCACAACATCCATGCGGGGACCTGCTATCCTCCGACCTTAATCACGACGGCGGATCATGATGATCGAGTGGTACCCGGGCATTCGTTCAAATTCGCGGCGGCATTACAAGCAGCTCAAGGGTGCGATAACCCGATTCTGATCAGGATCGACACCAAAGCGGGGCACGGAGGCGGTAAGCCGTTGGCGAAAGCGGTCGACGAATCTGCTGATGTGATGGCTTTTATGTGGGACAACACCAAGCCTGAAGCGTCGAAAAATCGCTAACGATTTTCCCAACGCTTCAGGCTATGGCACAGCCCCGAGGGCTTTCGGGGTTGCGGTGAGCGCAACGCTCGTTCATGAGAGAGTGGCGATTTTTGCTCTGGATTTTGCTGCTACTTTATTTGCTGGCGCGGGTTCTGCAGCTGTTTCCGGGGACCGTGCCCAACCTGTTGATTGTTGGTTTACATGTCGTCCCGCCGGCACTATTCGCGCTAATCCATGGAGCCCGAGTCTATGGCTCCCGTGGCGCCCTGGTCTTTGCCGGGCTCTGCCTCAGCGTCGGAATCATTTTCGAGAGCTTGAGCCTGCGAACCGGTTTTCCGTTTGGCCAATATGAGTTTACGGACCTGATGGGGCCCAGACTGTTCGATCTGCCGGTTCTGTTGGCCTTGGCCTACCTTGGAATGGGTTACCTATCTTGGGTGATCGGCTTGCTTATCCTTCGGTATGAAAACGTTCCGTTATCGGGGGCGAAGCTGATTCTATTACCGGCTGTGGCGAGTCTCATTATGACGACTTGGGATCTTTCTATGGAACCAGTGTGGGCAGACATTGATCGGGCCTGGGTATGGCGCGATGGAGGTGCTTTCTACGGAGTACCGATCACCAATTTCTTTGGCTGGCTCTTGACTGCTTATGTTTTCTATCAGCTCTTTGCCCTATACCTGAGGCGGCGAGAGGTAGTATCACGACCGGCAAACAACTTTCGATTGGCGATTCCCTTTTTCGGTTTATCTGCTATCGGCAACCTCTTGGTCGTAGTTCCGGGATCCCTAAAAGGAATTTTTGTCGATGCCTCCGGTACATCTTGGGCGTTGTCCCAGATCCTCTGGACCTCTCGTCTGATTTCCATTTTTGTATGCTTCCTTTGAGTTTAGTGGCTTTTACCAGGCTGTGGAAGAATGCCAGTCGAACTTCGGCCCAGATTCGGCAAAGCGGAAAATAGTGTCCATAGAGCAAAAATCTCTATCGCTTCGACGTCACGTTGCGGTAAACCTGGAGAGCGCTATATACTAGACATTCCGGCGTGTTGTTTATTGCATGAGCATAAAGGAAATCATCGAAGCATTACCCAGGCTGAGCCCGGAAGAACGTCAAGAACTTCGGGACTGGCTTGCAGCAGACGAATTTCCGGAAACGGACGCGTTAATCGCAGCCGTCGACGAGGGGATTCGGTCGGCCCAAACTGGACGTAGCCTTTCGATCGACGAAGCGAAGGAACTCGTGCGCAAATGCGCTTTACGGTCAGCATCAGCGCTCAAGCAGGGCAAGATCTAGAAGAGATAGTATTCTTCATCACGGCTAGGGAGCAAGATTCCCGTCCAGCCGAACGGTTTGCCGATTCCCTGATTGAAGAAGCCAAAAGACTTGCCGCTTTCCCGCACCGAGGAAAGGTCTTCCAACGGAGACCGAACGTCCGGCGTCTTGTTCACGGGAACTACTTGATCGTTTATGAGGTCAGGGAGCAGGATCGTCACGTGGAGATTCTTCGCTTCCTTCATGGTGCACGCGTTTTGTGAATTGTCGCCAAGAGTGGCCGCGAGCCGTAACCTTCTAACTTCCAACCTAGAACCTCCAACTCCAACCCAGATAGATGGCAGTTTCCCCCCAAATTGCTCCCGTTTCGATCAACCGGGTCTATACAAAGGTCGCGCTGCGTTTGTTACCACTGCTCTTTGTTTGTTACATCACGGCCTATCTCGACCGTATCAATGTGGGCTTTGCCAAGCTGCAGATGCAAAGCGATCTGAATCTCAGCGACTCTGTTTACGGCTTTGCCTCCGGCATTTTCTTCTTTGGTTACTTGCTCTTCGAAGTGCCCAGCAACTTGCTGCTGGAAAAGATCGGAGCCCGTCTCTGGATTGCCCGCATCATGATCACCTGGGGAATTATCTCTGGAGCAACGCTTTTCGTAAATTCCGCCGCTTCCTTTTACGCGGTGCGGTTCTTGCTTGGGTTTGCCGAGGCCGGTTTTTTCCCGGGCATCATTCTTTATCTGACTTACTGGTTTCCATCGGTCCGGCGTGCACAGATCGTGGCCTGGTTCATGACGGCGGTTGCTGTGACCGGGGCTATCGGTAACCCGCTCTCGGGATGGATCCTGCATCAGTGCTCCGGGTTCGCAGGTTTGAGAGGCTGGCAGATGCTTTTTTTGGTGGAAGCTTTGCCCGCGGTTATCATCGGCGTTTGCGTGCCGCTGATGCTACCTAACGGTATTCGATCAGCACGTTGGTTAACGGAGGTGGAGAAGAAAGCTCTGGAGGCTAATATCGATGCCGAGAACGCGGTTAAAGATCGGTTGCCGCTTTATCGGGTCCTGGTGGAGCCGAAATTGTTGGTGTTGTCATTCATTTACTTCTGCAATTCGCTCGGCCTTTACGGCATCGGATTTTGGTTGCCGCAAATCATCAAGAACACCGGAATCAATGATCCACTCGACGTCGGGCTTCTGTCGGCGATTCCTTACGGGTTCGCCGCGGTAGCGATGGTGTTCGTCGGGCGCAGTTCGGACCGCGCCAACGAACGGCGGTTGCACTATTTCTTTGGATCGATCGTCGGTTGTGCCGGTTTGATGATCGTCGGCGCGTTTAGCCAGAACACTTGGGTCACCATGGCAGGCGTGACTCTGTCTTCGATTGGTGTCTTGTCCTTATTCCCTATTTTTTGGCCAATCCCAGCCGATATGTTAGCAGGCACTAGCGCTGCAGCAGGGATTGCCTGGATCAATTCTCTGGGCGGACTGGCTGGCTTTTTCGGCCCAACGATCGTTGGCGCAGTTAGCGACGTGACTAAAAAGTCTGACTACGCGTTCTATGGGATCGCTGGAGCAGTTTTGCTTGGAGGCCTGCTGGTGCTGGCTGTGGTGCCGCGAGGGAAGGGGCGTGTTGGCGTGTCGGCGTAACGGCGGGTCGGCGAAGGGGCGAAACGGCGATAGGGCGATAGGGCGACAGGGCGATGGGGCGCAGGGCCGAAGGGGCGAAACTTGTCCTGAAGGGACTTAAGGACAAGCTTCGCACCCGTATCTCCGTATCGCCCTTTCGACACTCAACCTCGCTCCCGCTCGCTGATCAGCTCCGCCACTCCTTCCCTGAAACTTGGATACCGCGGGGTCCAACCTAGCGAACGCAATTTAGCACTACTCACTCTTTTGCTGGTCCAAGCTCGTTTTCGGTCCAGATCGCGGGGGGCAAAGCGCGGAAGCGGGCGCCCGACTTGAGGGCAAACCCATTGGAACCATTCGAGCTGAGTCATCGGTGTGGTGTCAGCAACGTTGAAAATGCCTTGCCAACGCTGACGTGTGGCCAGGTATAAAGCGGAAACGGCATCATCTCGATGGATCGAGTTAATGATACGTTCACCATCCCCTTCGATAACGGCCTCCCCGGAAAGTAATTTTTCCAATGGGACACAACGTCCTGGGCCGTAGATCCCAGCCAGCCGCAAGACAGCTCCATCATGCGCAAGCACGAGTTCTTCAGTTTCTCTGAGGATTTTTCCAGTCTCCCGTTCCGGTTTCGCCGGGGCAGTCTCTGTAACCATCGAGCCGTCTGTTTGGGTATAAACCGAGGTAGAGCTGGTGAAGATCAAATGCTCAAAACTCGTCTCCTCAATCAGTCGCCTGATCGTTTTCAGAAAGATCTCGCGATACGCAGCCAGCCCGCCTTTGCCTGAACTGGCGCAATGAATGATTGTGGATGGATTGTCCACCGTGAGAACGCGCAAATCCGAAGTGCGTAGATCTGCAGCTACGACGTCTAATCCTTCACGCCTGAGTGCATCGGCAGAGGGCTCCGACAGAGTTATTCCGGTCGCCTTGCATCCGGCGCGATTGAGTTCTCTCAGAAGCTGCGCTCCAACATAGCCGCACCCAATCACCAAGACGCTGTTCCCGGCGTTCCCGCTCGTTCTCCGACTTCGCTCCGTCGTCTCAGACTCCAGGAGCTTGCTCGGACCAGCCGGCGATCCCGGCGTTCCCGGCGATCCCGGTGCTGACGGCGTTGAGTCGGTCATGCTTCTAGACAAATCAATGCTTTCTCTTAGTATGCTCGCGGATGAGTCACGAAGACAAAAGAACTGCCTATCTGAAATCCAACAAGGATTTATCTTCGTGGCCTTTGCGACCTTGTTGTGAAATCGGTTTGCCTTGAGCTGCTTTGAAGGAGTTGATCGAACAACTGCGGGCAGGCATTGATCTTACGCCGAGTGAGGTTTGGTTTGCGGCCAATTTTCTTGCTGATAGCGAATCGCCGGATGAAGCGAAGACGGAGTTTCTGGCTGCGCTCAGAGACAAAGGTGAAAGCGGTGAAGAGGTGGGCTATTTCGCGGAGGCCTTCCTGAATTTAGCGGTAACGCCGCGAGCGGATCTTGCTGGAAAACCAAGTATCGATCTTTGCGGCACCGGCGGTGATCGCCTGGAACTGATTAATGTGTCGACTACCTCCATGTTCATCGTGGCGGCAGGTGGAGCGGCCGTAGTGAAACATGGAAACCGGGCGATTACGTCACGATCCGGCGCAGCAGACGTTTTGGAGAAGCTTGGGATCCCGATAAAAAGTTCGCCGGACAAAATGATTGCCGCGTTGGAGCACACCGGGATTGGATTCCTTTTTGCACCCTTGTTTCATCCGGCGTTCGGAGCGGTAGCCAATGCTCGGAAAAAGCTGGCTGAACAGGGCATCGCCACGGTGTTTAATCTGCTCGGCCCGCTTTTGAACCCGTTGCGGCCGGAATACCAGCTAATCGGAGTTTTCTCCCCCACAATTCTTGAGAAATACGCTCATGCCTTGTCCAGGTTAGGGCGGAAGCGGGCCTGGGTAGTGCATGGACAAGTACCAAATGGCTCCGGTATGGACGAGATTTCGACGCTTGGCGAGACGGCGGTTCACGAGGTCAAGGACTCGTCCTTCAACTATTTTCACCTGTTTCCAGATCAACTCGGCTTACGAACTCCAAGCTTGCATGAACTGAGAGGCGGCGATGCTGAACAAAACGCTGACAGCCTGACCGCGATTCTTTCGGGGGCAGAGCGAGGGGCAAAGCGGGATGTTGTTTTGATCAATGGTGCCGCCGGTTTGGTGATCGCAGGTCTGGCTCCTCGGATGGAAAAAGGTTTACAGCTCGCCGCCCAATTGGTCGACTCCGGCCAAGCACTGGCCAAGCTCCGCGAATTCCAAGCATTTTTTGAGCGGTAGGGCGAAGAACTCGGCGCGCACATAGCGCTGTTTGCAATCTTGATGTGTGGCGCCGGTTTTGAGCCGTTTTGGGTGGGGCGAGGCCGCGGCTATGACGTGTGCGCATCCTGGGTTCCGAAAAGTCATCAATAGCGGCGTCACGCACGGCTCAAATCCGGCGCGAACCCGTCCTAGGAGATCGCCTTACGGTCAGCGCGCCGAGATTTTCGCCCTACCGGCGCCGAACGCCGAACGCCAAACGCCCACGCCAACCGCCAACCGCCAACCGTCCTAAGCCTTCCCTACCGGCTTCGGCAAATGCTCGACGCAATATTCTTCGCCGTCTCGGGCCACGCGAAACTCTAATTCGGGATCGTCTCGTTCGCTTCGTTTACAAACAACGCAGCGGTGGAGCGGTTCGTCAGCCGGTACCGAACCAGCCGCGAACTTTAGTCGACGTTTTTGAACGTCCCGATTGTGACGCGCATTGGAGACTGCGATTGGCGCAAAGAAAAGAACGTAGTTCAACAGCGAAATGATAATGGCTGCCTTAATCAAAAGTGATGCGCCCAGGAACGTCAAAAGGATCGGCACCAGGAAAATCAAAGCAAGCCACTTCACCTTAACGGGAATGAAGAGCAACAGGTAGACCTGAACGTTCGGAAACAGGGTCGCGAAGGCGAAAAATAAGGAAGCATTGATGAAAAGCGGAAGATTGTTCCCTTCGCTTTGACCAGATCCGAGGAGGAACGCGGCGAGGGTGACGCCAGCCATTCCCAGGACATAGTACAAGGTTAACCGAAACGCTCCCCAGGCGTGTTCGAGCGAGTTTCCCACCCAGATCATGAACCAGACGTAAAGCAGAAAGAAAATAGACTGCAAAAACGAGACGCCTCGATAATCCAGAAAAACTTCTGGAATGAAAATATACGAAACCAGCCGCCATACCTGTCCGCGGAGAACCAGGTCAGGTTCCAGGGTAAGGTATTGGATGTATGCCGGACTGAGTTGAAACAGGATGTAAACAAAAAGATTCAGCAGCGCGATCGCGGGGATCAGACGTGGGATCGCGAGGAATCCAATCCGGTTCTCCAACCAATTCAGCCAAGACATAAGGAATTACAATGACAGACGACAAATGGCCAGACTTCGCCCGGTCGTTTGAAATTCCCGGAGGCTACGTCTGGCAGGCAGTATGACAAATATGTTCGGTGAGGATCTAAAAAGATTGCGGAGCAATAATCTGTGATTTGTCATCTGTCATTTGTCATTTCTTTATTCGGCTCCGATCTGAGCTCGATAAGCCGCTGCATCTTTTAACTCAGAAAGGTCCGATCCTTCTTCCAATTGGACCTTGAACAGCCAGCCTTCCGCGTAAGGCGCCGTGTTGACGAGTGCCGGAGTACTTTCCAGTTGGCTGTTAACTTCCGTAACCTCACCGGAAACGGGAGAATAAATATCGCTCGCGGCTTTGACCGATTCAACCACGGCGGCCGGCTGCTTGGCAGTCAGTTTGGCGCCTACTTTAGGTAATTCGACATAAACAATGTCTGTCAGCTCAGCTTGAGCATGATCTGTAATCCCAACGGTACCAATTGTTTTGTCGATCCGAACCCATTCGTGGGTCTCGGCATATTTTAAATCCTCAGGAACTGACATTTCTCTTGTATAGCGGTTTTTTCTCTACAGTCGCGGGAAATTTGCGCCCTCGCACATCGACCTCGATGACCTGTCCGGGTTTTGTGAAGGGAATCTTCACGTAGCCCAAGCCGATACCGACTCCGAGGGTTGGCGATTGAGTGCCGCTGGTGAGCTCGCCGACAACCTCGGATTCGACCGACACCGGATAGTGGGGGCGGGGAGGAGGGGATTTTGGAGCCAATTTTACGGCCACTAAACGCCGGCTAAGACCCACTTCTGCTTGGCGCAGTAGCGGCTCTTGCCCAATAAACCCGGTCTTTTTCAAATCGACAAAAATGCTCAGACCGGCCTCCAAAGGCGTGGTGTCTGGGGACAAATCGGAACCATTTAAGGGATAACAAGCTTCCAGCCTCAGCGTGTCGCGAGCTCCCAACCCGCATGGAGTCAGGCCCTCAGCCTTTCCCAGTTCCAGAAAAGCACTCCAGACCTCAGCCGCGGTCTCAGCCGGAAAAAAGGCTTCAAACCCGTCTTCCCCAGTATAACCGGTGCGCGCGACCAACATGGGAGCGCGGCCGAGCTTGAACTTTCCAATATGATTCCGGGTGGGCAGTTCGCCGATGGTCTGGAAAACCTTGGCGGCATTTGGCCCTTGTACCGCGACCGCGGCGAATAACTGGCTTTGGTCTGAGACCGAGACACCTTCTACCTGATGATCCTGGAGCCACGAAACGTCCTCGGGGATCTTGGCGGCGTTCACCACCAGAAAATAGCCGTTCTCTGAACGACGATAGACGAGTAAGTCATCGATTACACCTCCGTGATCGTTCAACATCAGGGTGTATTGGCCCTCGCCGATAGAGAGCCGGCCCAGGTTGTTTGTGAGCATCGAGTTCAGCCACTCCGGCGCTTTTGGGCCCGAGATTTCCAGTTCCCCCATATGAGAGATATCGAAAATGCCGGCACGCTGGCGTACAGCCTGGTGCTCTTCCAAAATACTCGTGTAATAGACTGGCATTTCCCATCCCCCGAAGCCGATCAACTTAGCGCGTAACCTTAGATGTTCCCCGTACAGCGGCGTGCGTTGTAGTTCTGATGGAGTTGAAGCCATGGCCGCAAACATAGATGGGTTTGCGAAACGTCCAAAGTGAATGCAGTATCTTCTTTTCCGCCGAATGCGAACACAGGGAACCCTTCAAGAGATACAGGTCGCCGCGTTGCCTTCATTCAGTCATCGCCACATCGGTTTGAGCGGCAGCGAATTGGAAAGTTTGATAAGCACCACAGGGTACGAAAGTCTGGATGCCCTCATCGATGCCGTGGTGCCGGAGAAGATTCGGTTCAAAGGTAACCTCGGGTTGCCCGAGCCGCTAAGCGAAGCAGAAGCACTGCGATATCTTCGCTCGCTGGCCGACTTGAATTCGATCAACAAGTCGTACATCGGTCTCGGTTATTATCCGACGGTGACGCCGCCCGCCATCCAGAGAAATATCCTCGAGAATCCCGGATGGTACACTGCCTATACACCCTACCAAGCCGAGATTGCCCAAGGAAGGTTGGAAGCACTACTGAACTTCCAAACGATGGTTGTCGATCTCACTGGGATGGAGATCGCAAATGCGTCCCTGCTGGATGAAGCCACTGCTGCTGCCGAAGCGATGGCGCTCTGTTTCGCCGTCACGAAACAGGATGACCGCCACAGATTTTTCGTTGCCAGTGATTGTCATCCGCAAACAACCGCCGTTGTTCGTACCAGAGCAGAAACGCTTGGGATCGAAGTCGTGGTTGGGTCGCCCGATGCCATCGATTGGACACAAGGTTTTTGTGGCGCACTCGTCCAGTACCCGAATACGGACGGGAAAGTAGATGATTACCGGGCATTTGTGGAAGCAGCTCACGCCGCGGGCAGCCTCGTCGTTGTGGCCGCGGATCTTCTGAGCCTGACTCTCTTGGTCCCTCCTGGCGAGTTCAATGCCGACGTCTGCGTCGGTTCTTCTCAGCGATTCGGCGTACCCGTTGGCTTCGGGGGGCCGCACGCAGCTTTCTTCGCTACGCGAGACGAGTTTAAGAGACACATGCCCGGACGCCTCGTCGGCGTTTCCAAGGATTCGGCCGGACGCCCCGCTTATCGTCTGGCACTGCAAACTCGTGAACAGCATATCCGGCGAGATAAAGCGACCAGTAATATTTGCACCGCCCAGGTTTTGCTGGCCGTGATTGCCGCCACCTACGCCGTTTATCACGGCCCGAACGGGTTAAAAGCGATCGCTGCCGAGATTCGGCGAAAGACCGAAGTGCTGGCCGCTTGGTTAAGCGCGCTCAACTTCCAGGTGCTCGATGGAGTCCGCTTTGACACGGTCAAAGTCCATCTAGGAGGCGCAGCCGAAAAAATCTTAGCCGATGCAGCCAGGCAAAAAATCAATTTCCGGGTCTATTCTGATGGTTGGATCGGGATCTCGCTCGACGAAACCGTGTCCGCAGCGGATCTGGAGGCGTTAGCCAAGCTATTCGATCCCCAGCAACAGCTCTCGTGGGACAAGTTTCGCGAGACGGAGGTCGAGCCGGTTCCGGATGTTTTCCAACGGCAATCGGCATTTCTGCAACATCCTGCATTCAACTCGTTCCATACTGAGACCGAGCTGATGCGCTATTTGAAGCGGCTGGAGAATCGGGATTTATCATTGACGACATCGATGATTCCACTCGGCTCCTGCACCATGAAGCTAAACGCAGCGGTCGAGATGTTGCCGGTCACGTGGCCTGGCTTTGGCCAGATTCACCCCTTCGCGCCGCGGGAACAAACCGCGGGTTATCGCCAGTTGATCAGCGGTCTTGAGGATTGGTTGGCCAAGATCACCGGCTTTGCTGCGGTCACGGTCCAGCCCAACGCCGGCTCGCAAGGGGAATATGCTGGGTTGCTGGCGATTCGCCGTTATCACGAGAAGCGTGGAGAGAAGAGCCGAAATGTGTGTCTGATCCCCACCTCAGCTCACGGCACTAATCCTGCCTCGGCCGCGATGGCCGGATTTCAGGTGGTGCCGGTCCTGTGCGACTCTGACGGGAATATCGACTTGGCAGACCTGGAAAAGAAGGCAGCGCTTCATCAAGCGACGCTCGGTGCATTGATGGTGACGTATCCCTCGACTCACGGCGTCTTTGAAGAGGGCATTATCGACCTGTGCGAGATTGTGCATCGGTACGGTGGTCAGGTCTATATGGACGGGGCGAATCTGAACGCTCTGGTTGGTTTGTGCCGGCCTGCAGACCTAGGTGCGGACGTTTGCCACCTCAATCTCCACAAGACGTTCTGTATTCCTCATGGAGGAGGCGGCCCGGGTGTTGGTCCAATCGGAGTCAAAGCGCATTTAGCTCCGTATCTAGCTACCCATCCGTTTGCCGAGGACCAGCGTCCGGACGCGATCGGGCCGGTCTCGGCCGCCCCATTTGGAAGCGCAGGTATTTTATGCATTTCGTGGGCTTATATCGCGCTCATGGGCGCCGCCGGGCTTACCCAAGCCACCAAAGTTGCGATCGCCAGCGCAAACTACATTGCCACGCGCCTTCAGGGATATTATCCGGTCTTGTACAAGGGAAAATCTGGCCGGGTCGCTCACGAGTGCATCGTTGACCTGCGACAATTCAAGAAATCTGCAGGTATCGAAGTAGAGGATGTCGCCAAACGCCTGATGGATTACGGGTTTCACGCTCCGACCATGTCATGGCCGGTGCCAGGCACTCTCATGATTGAACCCACGGAGAGCGAGTCGAAAGCGGAGCTCGATCGGTTCTGTGACGCCATGATTTCAATCTTCGGCGAGATTCGGGCGATTGAGACCGGCGAAGCAGACCGGGAGGATAATGCTTTAAAAAGGGCGCCCCACACGGCCCAGGATTTGGCGGCTGAGCCTTGGGGCCGCAGCTACAGCCGGGAGTCGGCCGCATTTCCTGCTCCGTGGACCAAAAACTACAAGTATTGGCCGCCGGTAGGCAGGATCGACAACGTGTACGGCGATCGCAACTTGTTCTGCACGTGTGGTTAAGATAATCGATCGATATATCAGTAGTCAGATCATCACGACGCTGACCTGGACGATCTGCATGCTTAGCCTGATGTTGGTGGTCGCTAACGCCATGCGTCAGCTGCTCGAGCTATTGATGACCCATGGTTTGCCTTTGAGTTATATCTTCTCTTTTATCGGCGACCTGCTCCCTTTTTCGATGATTTACTCGATTCCCTGGGGCGTGCTGCTGGCGGTATTGCTCGTATTCGGTAAACTCTCTTCTGAGAACGAGCTCGTAGCCTTGCGCGCCAATGGAATCGGCATTCTTCGCATCTGTGCGCCTGTATTTTTGATCACGTTAGGTTGCCTCGCGCTGTGTCTTTGGATCAACCTGTATGTCGCGCCTGAATGCGAAAAAAGGTTCAAAGAGCTGGCATTTAACTTGGCGTCAACTCAGCCGTTAGCGTTGTTCGGCTCAGACGAAGTGATCGATGCGTTTCCCAACCGGAAGATTTATGTCGGCCGTAAAAATGGGAATACGCTGGAGGATCTTCATATCTACGAGATGAACGCGCAGCAGGTCCCAGTCCGCGTCATCTATGCCAAACGCGGGACCTTGGAAGTAGACAAAGAGAACCAACGAATTTTGCTCAGGATTTTCGATGCGCGTTACGAGGACCGGGATGAATCCGATGTTAATGACCTAAAAAGGATGCATTACGGGATTAGTGTCGAGGAAGGCGTTTTCCCGATTTCGCTGCAAGAGTTGATTGCCAAAGCCCATAGCAACCAGCGTCCGACCGAGCTAACGCTGAGCCATCTGCGGGAAGCGATGGAACAAAAGCAAGGGAAACAGCTTACGATCCTGCGCACGGAGTTAAGCAAACGGTTTTCAAATTCGATGGCAGTAATCACGTTTGTCTTGGTCGGAATCCCGCTCGCCATCACCGCGCATCGACGCGAGACCTCAATCGGCATCGGCATAAGCATTTGTGTTGCTTTCACCTATTTCATTTTCATCGTGCTGACCGATAACGTTAAGAGTAACGCCAGTCTTCATCCCGAGATTCTGATTTGGTTGCCGAACGTCGTCTACCTTACTCTGGGTGGAACGCTGTTCTACCGGTTAGCGCGCCGCTGATTTAATCGTCCTCGTGCTCGTCCTCGTGCTCGAAAGTTTTCACCCCCGCGCAGCAGATGACGATAGGTTCAAAGTTTTCGGAGCGACATCGAGAAGGGAGACTCCCGACTTAAGGCGAGTGCTGCATCCAACCAAGACTTCGAGCACGAGGACGAACACGAGCACGAGCACGAGGACGACAAGATTAAAACCCCATGAGATTTAGCAAATACCACGGGTTAGGTAACGACTATCTCGTCATCGACGAGATGAGCTTGATGGAAAACCCGGAACGGATCCGCGTCATTTGTGACCGGAATTTTGGGATTGGCTCTGATGGCATTTTGTTTGGTCCTTTACCGTCGAAGTCGGCATTGGCCGGGCTACGAATCTTTAATCCAGACGGATCCGAAGCAGAGAAAAGCGGCAATGGGATCCGGATCTTTTGCCGGCACCTTTGGGAGCGTGGCTCGGTTGGAGGGGAGCCCTTCTTGTTAGAGACCGCGGGTGGAATCGTGCGGTGCCGGGTGCGGGATCCTCATCACGAAATCGAAGTGGAGATGGGAACCGTGAATTTCTGGAGCGACGTGATTCCGGTGATGGGAGCCCGTCGCGAAGTGCTCAATGAGAAGTTGGAGATCGATGGGGAGAACGTGACCTTTTCGGCCGCGACGATTGGGAACCCGCACTGTGTGATTTTGCGGGACGAGGTCGACGCCGACCTAGCCAAACGTCTAGGACCGAAGATTGAGCGGCGCTCACTTTTTCCAAACAGGACTAATGTGCAGTTCCTGAAGGTCGTAGATCACAGCAAAATTCAGATTGAGATTTGGGAGCGCGGAGCGGGTTATACGCTGGCTTCTGGTAGTAGCGCCTCCGCGGCTGCAGCGGTCGCTCGTCGGCTTGGCTTGTGTGGCCCAAATGTGCAGGTGCAAATGCCGGGTGGTGAACTAAGAATTACGATCGGGGAGGATTTCTCTATCGTCCTTTCAGGACCGGTCACCAAAGTCGGGAACGGGACGATTTCCGACGAGATCTTTGCCCGGTAGGACCAGCTCTCGTGTCCTCTTGCATGCTCGTGCCTGGTTTGGATCGATCTTCCGGACTGAGTGTCAGGCCGGAATTTTTTTCGGGTCCGTCGAGCTTTGTCCCGGAGGGACTCGATGATGGTAGCCAGGCAATTTATAGGGGCTGTTGCTGGGTCAGACAATGGAACGCGCCTAATCCCCAGACCAAGTTCCGGCAATCGATTGGTATTATATCTCGGTCCGGGAGACATTTCTTCAGTACCGAGACAGCTTTCTTGTCAGTTGGAGTGTTGAAAGCCGGTACTAACACCACGCGGTTACCAATGTAGAAATTGGCATAGCTGGCAGGTAAGCGCCGGTCTTCTCGCTCGATCCTTGGCGGCATCGGCAAGCGCACGATGTTTAGTTTGGAACCATCGGACAGACGCATCTTTTTTAGCAGCGAGAGGTTGGTCTGCAACGGTTCATAGTTGGGATCTCTCTCATTTGTCTCGACCACCGTGACCACCGTATCTGGTGCGACGAAACGGGTGAGATTATCGATGTGGCCATCGGTATCGTCGCCTTCAATACCGCCGGACAGCCACAGGATCTGCGAGATACCGAGATAGTCTCGCAGCGCTTGTTCGATCTGTTCTTGGGAGTGTTGCGGATTTCGGTTTGGGTTTAATAAACAGGACTTAGTGGACAAAGCTGCTCCTGCTCCATTGATGTCAATGGATCCACCCTCCAACACGAGCCCAGGGTAATAAACCGGCAGCTTGAATTGTTCTGCAACTCTGGTTGGAACCACCTCATCAAGGTCGAACGGCGGATACTTGCCGCCCCAGGCATTGTAATTCCAGTCGATAACCGCCAAGCGGGGCTCTGCCTCGCGTTTAACAAAGATCGGGCCATGATCCCGACACCAAGGTTCATTGGTGGGAATAATGAAAAATTCGACATGAGAAATATCGATCTCTTTCAAAAAGAACCGAACCTCGTTCTCATGATCTACATCCATCACGTTGATCCTGACCTTTTCCGAGCCGCGCAATGCATCGATCATGTGCGCAAAAGCAGGAATCACTTCTTCGTAGGCATGAGGAAAACTGATCCCGTCACGCCGCGGCCAGGAGAGCCAAGTCGCTTCGTGTGGCGCCCATTCCGGCGGCATTTTGTATCCCAGCGAAGCAGGTGAATTGGCAGTAAAATCAGACATTTTGTAATTGTTCCCCTCGGTTCTACCGGCAGACGACCAGCAGAAACATTCCGCGTAGTCGGAATGATTCTGCCATAGCCTGCATTGCTTATAAAGGCAGGCTTAGTCGATGAATCGTTTGGTTAGTTCCGCGTAAGCCTCGATCCGGCGGTCGCGCAAGAAAGGCCAGTGCGTGCGCTGCGTGTCTAGCGCTTTTAAATCAATACTTGCCAATACTATTTCCGGCTTTTCGCCCCCAGCCCTGGATAATATCTGGCCGGCTGGATCCGCTATAAAACTGCGCCCCCAAAACTCCAGACCGTCACCACCGGCTGGAGCTTCGTGGCCAACTCGGTTCGGGACGGCTACGTAACACCCGTTCGCAATGGCGTGGCCCCGTTGGACCGTTTCCCAAGACGAATGTTGGCGTTCACCGAACTCGGCTTTCTCAGATGGATGCCAACCAATGGCCGTAGGGTAAAAGATGACTTCAGCTCCACGCAACGCAGTCAGACGCGCTGCCTCCGGATACCACTGGTCCCAACAAATCAATACACCGACCCGGGCGTACTTTGTTTGCCACGAACGGAATCCCAGATCTCCCGGAGTAAAATAGAATTTCTCGTAAAACAGCGGGTCATCGGGGATATGCATTTTCCGATATATTCCGAGTAAGCTTCCGTCCGCGTCTATCACCGCCGCCGTATTATGATATAGGCCGGCTGCCCGTCGTTCGAACAGTGAAGCCACTATCACGACTTGCAGCTCTTTGGCTAAGGCTGACAACCGTTCAGTGGTCGGGCCAGGTATCGGCTCCGCGTACTGGAAATACTTATGGTTCTCCTCTTGGCAGAAGTAGACCGTTTTAAAGAGTTCTTGCAGGCAAATGATTTGTGCCCCTTGCGCCGCGGCTTCCCGGATCAGAGCAATCGCGTTGTCCAAGTTCTCACTCGGATCCTGCGAGCAGCGCATCTGAATCAGTCCAATTTCTGGCATTCTCTTCCTTAGCCTGCATCGCTAACAAATCAATCTAACTGTTCGTGGTTCGCGGTTCGTGCTCGTGCTCGTGCTCGTGCTCGTGCTCGTGCTCGTGCTCGTGCTCGTGCTCGTGCTCGTGCTCGATGCGT
>JAFAIO010000237.1 GCA_019236675.1 Verrucomicrobiota bacterium | reverse complement strand
CGGATTGTTTCGGACGTACAACCATTTAACATCGTAGCTACCGCCGTTTCTTAGTTGGTGGTCCCAGAAGCTTCTTTGCCAAATCGGTTGATCTTTCTCAAATGGCCATAGGCGTGACACGTGCGCTTTCCATTTTCCGACCCACTGACCCAAAGGGTACCCCTCAAGTTCATTTTCAGCCGCGAAAAGATGGACGTGATCCGGCATAACTACATAGCGTCCGACAGTCCATTCAGGAGCATGAATCCAAGCATCGACGATCAAATTGTGGATTTCATTGCTAGCGAGAATACGACGACGCTGAAAAGTGCATACGGTGATGTGCAGAATAACGCTCAGGTTACCGACCGAGACAGTCACCTGCCGGGACGGATGTTTACGTGACTCAAGGCTCACAACTGATATAGTAAACGTTATTTTAAGTAAAGCAATACATCTTAAGCCAATGTTATGTATAATGGTTCAGCCAATGTTTTGAACCGAAGCGACGCTTGCTGGGAAGTTCGCGGTCCGGGTTCTGCAACATCGCGGGCATGCAGCCACGCGAATGTCTGGAGGCCTTTGGGTTCCGACCGCATCGGCCTCGCAACCTGTCGCGCCGCAGGCTTTGCGAAGGCGGAAGCGAGGCAGCGCTCCACGGGCTGCGGCCGCTAGCAAGGCAGCGTTCCACGATTCTGGATGCGTGTAGCTCTATTGCGGCTAGAATTCCGGGCCAGATGAAACGGATTGCCGCTAATGCAGAAGTGACGCGCCAGGTGGCAGCGGAATTCGTTTCCGATCTCAAGCCGGGAAACGTGGTGGCGCTGGTTGGCGATCTAGGAGCCGGTAAGACCGAGTTCGTCAAAGGGCTGGCTGTTGGTCTCGATTCACCGGCGGCGGTGACCAGTCCAACCTTTACGTTGATTCACGAATATCGGGGCGGCCGGTTACCGCTGTATCACATGGATTTCTATCGACTCAGTTCCGAAGATGAGCTCGATGAAATCGGGTTCGACGATTATTTGAGCCTGCCCGGCATCTGTGCCGTTGAATGGGCCAACCGGTTCCCTGAGCGAATTCCGGGCACAGCGATTTGGGTGACGCTATCGATCACAGAAAACGATGAACGATTGATATCGTGGTGAACCGATTAGTAATAGAGAATTCCGGCCCGACGGGCAGCATCGTTTTGGCCCGGGACCATGCGATTGTGCTGGAGAAAACGTTCCAGGGTTCAGCTGAGCTCGCGAGGATGGCTGACACAACCATCAAGGAGATCGATCGATTGGATGAGATCGTGGTGGGGATCGGCCCGGGTTCCTATACGGGGCTACGTGTCGCCGTTGCAACCGCCCTGGGAATGAAATTAGCACTTGGTTGCCGGACCTTTGGCTGTGCGTCAGTGCTGGGTTATCCCGAGGAGAATTATCTGGTGATAGGCGACGCCAGGCGGGGAGCCTTTTTCCTGGCTGAAATCCGAGCCGGAAAGCTCCCGGAGCTGCCCCGGTTAATTCCCAGAGCAGATCTTGGGGCGGAGATCTCGAGAGCAAGTCTAAAGCGGATTTTCGCGACCTCACCGGCAGAAGAACTGCCTGATGTCGAAGTGATGTTGCCGCAGGCTCGGCATTTGTTGGGTCGGGATGAAAGCTTCCAAGATCTGCGTGAGCCGATCTATCTGAAAGAACCGCATATCACGCAGCCGAAGTAAAATTCACCACAGAAACACAGAGGACACAGAGGATAATCACCACAAAGACACAAAGAACACGAAGGTTTGCGATCCAAGGTGTTCAGATTTTTTGTCGAGAGGTCTACGCGTCGAGGCTAAGGTAAGCTCGTTCGGAGCACAATCATTACTGAACTGACGCCGAGCTTGCGGAGTGTTTGTAGCTAACAGCCACACAAGTTCAGAGAGGCAAACTACAATACAACCTTTGGCTTCAAACCTTCGTGTTCTTTGTGCCTTTGTGGTGATTATCCTCTGTGTCTCTGTGGTGAATTGATTTTTTGTTCTTTACGGCTATTCATGAGCCGTCATGAAAATCGTCGTTGCCTACTCGGGAGGGCTTGATACCTCGGTGATTCTCAAGTGGATCAAGGAGACTTATTCGGCTGAGGTTATCGCCTTTTGCGCTGATATCGGGCAGGAGGAAGAACTGGAGGGACTGGAAGAAAAGGCGCTCAAGACTGGCGCATCGAAATGTTATATCGATGATCTGCAGGAGGAGTTCGCGCGTGATTTCATTTTTCCGATGTTCCAGGCGTCGGCTCTGTACGAGAACCAATACTATCTTGGAACCAGTATTGCTCGGCCATTGATTGCGAAGCGGATGGTTGAGATTGCCCGGGCAGAAGGCGCAAACGCGATTGCTCATGGTGCTACCGGTAAAGGAAACGACCAGGTCCGGTTCGAACTGACGGCTGCAGCACTGGCGCCTGATATTCAGGTGATCGCCCCTTGGCGCCTGGCTGAATTTCGGGAAAAATTCCCCGGTCGCTCAGAAATGATTCAGTGGGCTGAAGACCAAGGAATCCCGGTGGCGGCTACGGCGAAAAAGCCGTACTCGATGGATCGGAACCTTCTCCATATCAGTTTCGAGAGCGGCATCCTCGAAGACCCGTGGACTGATGCCAGTGCACCGGAGCTGAAGGATATGTACAAGCTGAGTGTGGATCCGGAGGACGCGCCGGGGACGCCAGAATTTGTTGAGTTAGAGTTTGAAGCCGGTGTCTGCCAGGCGGTTGGTCACGAGAAAATCGATACGATCCTAAGCAGTTTAGGGTTCAAAGGAACCACGACCAAGACCAAGGAAAATCGGGCTAAGCTTTCTCCGCTCTGGGTCATGAAGGTTCTGAACCTGTTGGGTGGCCGGAATGGAATCGGCCGGGTCGACATGGTTGAAAACCGCTTCGTGGGGATGAAAAGCCGCGGCGTCTATGAAACCCCGGGCGGCGCCATCTTACATTTTGCTCATCGTCACTTGGAATCGATCACCCTGGATCGGGAGGTGATGCATATCCGGGATTCTCTTGGTCCGAAGTATGCCGAATTGGTCTACAACGGGTTCTGGTTCGCACCGGAGCGCGAAGCGATCCAAGCCTTGGTCACCGAATCGCAAAAGAACGTAACCGGGGTTGTCCGGGTGAAACTTTACAAGGGCAATACGATCGT
>JAFAIO010000097.1 GCA_019236675.1 Verrucomicrobiota bacterium | reverse complement strand
CACGGCGTCAATTTGTTCTGTAATCTATCCGCGCCGGTTTTGAGCCGGGCCGTGGGCTTGACCTTGCTCCAGACGCGGGAACGTGGGGAAGCATCTTTTTTGTGCGACCCGCGAAAGGCGAATCTACCTGCGTCTTTGCGCCTTTGCGTGAGATTTTCTGTGTTTTATCAGCCGAGGCAGCGGAGGGCGGCCTTTTTTATTCTTTGCAAATCGGTGCGGCTTTCACCGGCTCGGATGCGTAGGGCGACGCCGTGCATCAGGGTAATAAGGAATTTGGCGGCGCCTTTCACATCAAAATCAGCAGGGAGTTGTCCGTCACGGACGGCTTTCTTCAGGCGTTGGGCAACCGCTTGGTCGGCCTGGTTGATGAGCGCTTTGATTTCCTTAGCCAGGTTCGGTGGGAGTAAGGTGCTATCAGCGAAAGCACTTGCCAATAAACAACCACGCGGATGCCCGTGACTGCAACCGGAAGTAATTCCGAGCTCTATGAATGCATTGATGGCTTCGCGAATATCGTCGTAGCGGTCCAAAGCCTGGACCGGTTCACTCAGCTTGCCGGAGTATCTCAGGAGCACCTTGCGGAAGAGCATCTCTTTGTCCCCGAAAGCGGCGTAGAGACTGGGTTTTTTGACGCCGACAGCTTCAGCGATTTCGTCGAGAGAAGTGTTTTGGAACCCCTTTTGCCAGAAAAGCAGCAGCGAGCGATCCAGCGCCTCTTCCAGATTAAAACATCTGGGACGGCCCCGAGCCTGGGATGCTTTAATTTCTGTACTCATTAGTAAATAATTAGTTGACGGAAGCGGTCTTCCGTATTTTATACTGGCGGGTAAACAAATACAACTCGATCTCAGTATAATTCAAAACTTTGCTAAAATGAATATTTTGAAAGACAAAGTCGCTTTGGTGACCGGAGCCACGTCTGGAATCGGTCGAGAGGCCGCAATTTTGTTCGCGAACGAAGGTGCGAAAGTGGTGGTGGCCGGCCGGCGAAAGGATGAGGGCGAAGAAGTAGCTGCCTTGATTCGTAAGGCCGGTGGAACCGCTAAGTTTATCCAGGCCGATGTTTCAAAAGCAGATCAAGTGGAGCGGCTGGTCAACGAAACTGTTTCCACGTTCGGAACGCTCAATGTCGCGTTTAACAACGCGGGCATAGAAGGCAATTTCGGCGTGCCACTGGTTGAACAAACAGAAGCTGCCTTTGATGAAGTGATTGGCATCAATCTCAAGGGAGCTTTCCTGAGTTTGAAATATGAAGCCGCGGTGATGCCGAAGGGTAGCTCGATCATCTTTAATTCGAGTATTGTCGCTGAAATTGGCTTCGCCGGAACAACGGTTTATTCCGCCAGCAAAGGTGGTGTCAACGCGCTGGTCTTTAGCGCGGCGCTGGAATTGGCGAAGGCAGGGATCCGAGTCAACGTTTTAAGTCCCGGTATTACGATAACGGATATGGCGACACGGGGGCTGGGCGATGAACAATCAATCCAGAATTTGGCAGCCAATATCGTCCCGCTGGGACGGGCCGCCCAACCGATTGAGACGGCTCAGGCAGCGTTGTTTCTCGCGTCGGATCAATCTTCGTACATCACAGGCCAGGTGCTGAGAGTCGACGGCGGCTATACGGCGCAGTGATAGGGTTTTCCTGTTGCTTCGTTCTCGTCCTTCCGCCTTCGCCACCTCTGTTGTGGAGCGCTGCCTCGCTTGCGAGGCCGACTTGAGCATAGAGCGAAAGCTACGGCGGACAAGCTGTCCTCGAATCCTGGCGAACGGAGTGGTGGAGTGTTGGAGTATGACGCTTTCTGATCAGATAGCCCGGGGCTGAAAGCGTTCGGCCCTGGGAGTTCGCCGGATTTGCCGCGAAGCGGCTTTAGAAAATAGCCCAGGGCTAAAGCCAGGCTTTAGCCCTGGGTCAGACAAGCAATCAGCGCGCCCTGAAAGTGGCGGCCGAACGGGTGTGCTTTCACGACGCCGCGTGTCAATAGCAGCGGCCGCGCCAAGATTGGCCGCCACTTTTCCTCATTCGTCCCTGTATTCCCACAACTACGGCGAACAGGCAGGGGCACCTCTTGCTAGACACCTAACCCAGGGCTAAAGTTCTGGGTTACCGATATAAGTCCAAAAGTACCCGTTTCTGCACATCTTTCCCTAGGAATGTCATGTTTATTTGGAACGTTTATATCCAGTTCTGTGGCACTGCTTAGAGATGCGTAGTCGAAATGTTTCCTTGTGGATCTACCACTCGTGTCGGGGTAGGCTCTATTTTGTCGACAAGGAGCTTGACATACGCGTAGGTCGTCCAAGACGGGAAGGAGGATTCAAGGACGATGTTGGCACCGACCAGAAAGATTTCCTCTTTTCCATAGCGATATGAGGACGGGGGTCTTATATCAAAGTTGCCTGCCTTCAGAATCGTGACGGCATCCAGGTACGAAGTGTCTGGAGGAATGTACTGACGAATAATCAGGCCAAGATCATAACCATCCCTCTCGCTTTTGTTCGCTTTAAGTCTCGCAAATTCATCCAAGATCGATTGTCTTAGCTCGACACCAGGCTGATTTAATGCCGCATCGTGTTCCGTCATGGGTCTTTCGCCCGCCACGAGCGTGACGATTAGGAGAGAGGCGTATTTCATGCGCGGTAGAATCTTTAGCCACTGAAGTACTCCCAGTATGGCAGTAACCGTCGCCGCCGGTGGGCCAATCACACTTAACCAGTTCACCTTAGGCTTTCAGATATCGAAAGTATGACAATGGATCAACACCGCACTTTGCGCAGGCCCACCAAGCGATTCCCTGGGCTTGTTTGGTGTTGGGAGTAATTAACCACGGCGCCGGTTTAGCCGGCGCCATTCCAGACAAAGAAACATGGGCGGGAGCTCTTTCGCCGGTTCGGGGTCCTGGTAGTTGCGGTTTTGGAAACCGGTCTAGCTCAAGTCGGAGCCCAGGAATCCGTTAAACGGATGGTGACAGGAGCGGTGATTATCATCGCTGTTATCGTGGATTTTTATCGGACGCGGCGTGCTGAAGCTAAGTCTCGTGCCGGTTAGGCTGGTTAGTCGATCGGCTACAAGAACGCAGTTGACGTTTTCAGCGGCCGGAGTTATGCAAGAGAACGCTTGCGCAATCGTTTGCTCCAGCTTCGCTGATTATCGCCTAAGTGCCACCTAACCGTACCAAGTCTTCACGAACGCCAACCATGAAAGATGTCGCGGAGTTGGCCGACGTGTCGATAACCACCGTTTCTCATGTTCTGAACAAAACCCGGTATGTGGACCGGAGTCTGGTTCGGCGGGTTGAGACCGCGGTTAAAAGTCTGGGGTATCAGCCGAATGCCTTGGCGCGTGGGTTACGCCGAAACGAGACCCGGATGCTTGGGATGGTGGTGCCGGACAATTCCAATCCGTACTTTGCTGAGCTGGCTCGGAGCATCGAAGATGCTTGTTTCGAGTGCGATTATAACGTCATCCTTTGCAATTCCGACGAAGACCCCACTAAAGAAAGCGCTTATCTATCCCTGTTAGCAGAGAAGCGCGTCGATGGAATTGTTTTTGTGGCCTCAGGGAATGATCGGTCTGGGGTACAGGCGGTTCTGCAACAGAAAATTCCGATGGTAATTTTGGACCGGGAACTCAAAGGTACGAAATGTGATTCCATCCTCGTCGACAATCGTGTCGGTGCCTGTCGGGCGACTCAGCATTTGCTACTCGGAAATCACCAGCGGATTGGGTGTGTCTGCGGGCCGAAAAATCTTGTGTCAGCTAGGGAACGGCTTCAGGGCTACCAAGACGCTTTCAGCGGGGCGCGGCTGCGAGTGGATCCAAAATGGATTCAGCCTGGAGACTTTCACATCGAAGGAGGCTATACAGCCGTACAAACGCTGCTCGACCAACCCAATCGAATCACCGCTGTCTTTGCAGCAAATGACTTGATGGCGATGGGTGTCTTGCGAGGAATTGCCGCCCGCGATCTGCGCGTGCCCGAAGACATCGCTGTCGTGGGTTTCGACGGGATTGCGCTGGGAAGATATACCCAGCCGCCACTAACGACTATGGCGCAACCAATTCGTGAAATCGGAAAATTGGCCACTGAGTTAGTATTGTCGCGAGTGAATGGAGAACGCAAAGAACCGCGAATCCATCGCTTAGAGACAACCCTGGTCGTTCGCAAATCGTGCGGGATTCCGGCTTCAAAAACGAGATGGCGCTAAAAAATCGACCTGATTCCTGTTCCGGCGCCGTGGAGGGGAAAAACCAGAATCGCTGTTGAAAAACGCGATTTTGCTTCCGGGGCTGGTGCAGCAAATAGCATGGCTGGCTCCGTAGGAGCCAAATCTTTATAGTAGTGCCGGCGTAGAAGGGGATTAGCTCCGCTAGGAGCGACATAGAAGGTGGTTCCCGATTGGATGTCGCTCCTCCGGAGCTGGTCCCGGTGTTTCTGGCTGAAGCTATAAAGATTTGGCTCCTACGGAGCCGTTTTTCGTCAGGCTGCTAGAATCTAGGAGCCCCCGAAATCCCTCGGGGTAACTGCCTCGTACTTCTACTAGGCTTCGCACCTTTTTGTTATTCGCGTCTATTCGTGTCCATTCGCGGTTTTTTTTTGCGCTATTCTCATGTTGACTGTTCAGGTGTGCTCGGTGTCACAAGCGTTTGATCTACCGTGTCTTACTGCGCAGCTATACCGCCGCTCGCTTTTCTCTTTGCATGGTTTTGCAGGTAATCAGCGGTTGATCCGACATCCGATTGGACGATGAGATACGAAGCGTTCGAAAAAGCGATCATGAAAACCCTATGGATATTCCCGTTTAGTCTCGCAATGTGCGTCGCCATTGCGAATTGGGGATGGGCCCACGGAGGTGGAAGTGGAGGGAACGGAGGTAGCAGTGCTGGCAGTTCCGGTAGCCACGGCGGTTTGGGCGGTCACGGCCCGACGAGCGGCCATGGTAGTGCCAGTAGTCACGGCCACAGCTCGAGCCATGCCGGTTTGAGCGTTGGCCATCACGGGGCGTACGCCAGTTTAAGCTCGCATTCGCATGTCGGGCTTAGCCGAAGCATGAGCCATGCTGCTTCCCATGTGACCGCCTCGAGGTCCACGCATCACTCGAGCCGGTCGCTCGCGGTCGCCGATCGCGAGGCAAAAGCAGATAAAGAAGCAAAAGCCGACAAGGAGCAGAGAGCTGACCTAGAGCAGAAGGCTGACCAACGTGAATTAGCTAAGGATAAAATCACCGACCAGGAACAGAAGGCTGACCAACGCGAGAAAGCCGCTCTAGAAAAGCTCGCTGACCGCGACCAGAAAGCAGATCAGCGTGTATTAACTAGAGATAAGATCACTGACCAGGAACAGAGGGCTGACCAACGCGAAAAAGCCGCTCTGGAAAAGCTCGCTGACCGTGACCAGAAAGACGATCAACGTGACCAGCTAGCTAAGGGTAGAATCACTGACCGGGAGCAGAAGGCTGACCAACGCGAAAAGGCCGCTCTGGAAAAGCTCGCTGACCGTGACCAGAAACAGGATCAACGTGACCAGCTAGCTAAGGATAGAATCACTGACCGCGAGCAGAAGGCTGACCAACGCGAGAAAGCCGCTCTGGAAAAGCTCGCTGACCGTGACCAGAAAGCGGATCAACGTCAGCAGCTAGCTAAGGATAAAATCACTGACCGGGAGCAAAAGGCTGACCAACGCGAGAAAGCTGCTCTGGAAAAGCTCGCTGACCGTGACCAGAAAGACGATCTCGAGCAGAAGGCTGACAAGGAAAGCGAAAGCCGATAAGGAGCAGAAGGCGGATCGCAACAAACCCTCTTCCGGCGGCGAAGAGGAAATCAAAAAAAGACAGGACACGAAGGTCACAACGGAGCAAACGGATTGGTGACCTTCGTGTCCTTTGTGATCTTCTGTGACACCTATCTGTGAATTTCTTGGTGCGCTAACAGAAGCTGCCTGTATCTCTTCGCAAACCATCCTGGTGAAGAAAGTAACATAAATAATCTGTGCTGAAGTTTTCGTAGGAGGGTTACTCCGCCAAGGCTCAAAGGCGGACCTCCTTAACCGCGTCTGAGCAGGGCCGTAAGCTCGCGAGGCGATGGGCGGAGGACAAATGAGCTCGTGTGAAATAAACGTAACAAGGCTACGGAATAGGTGTGAAAACTTGTCGCGCCGACGCCTTCCGAGGCGCTGGAGGCGTCACCTTGAACTTTGTCAGGCCTTTCATTAAAATGCTGTGAGTATGGAGCACTGGTTAAGCTCTAGTGCCGCCTCTGGGGTTCACTTCGAAACAACACAATGGAGCTTAGTGTCTCGGGCCGGAGCGGACGGCGAAGAGAACCGCTCCGTTTTCGAGAGCTTGTATCGCAGCTATTCGCACCCTGTTTACGCCTTTCTACGCCGACGAGGATACAACCGTTACGAGGCTCAGGATCTGACCCAGGATTTTTTTTTGCATTTGCTGCAGAAGGACATAATCGACAGGGCTGATCCGCTCCGGGGCA
>JAFAIO010000091.1 GCA_019236675.1 Verrucomicrobiota bacterium | reverse complement strand
AAATCCGGCGCGGACACGCGCAATTTGCATGGCGCGTCCATAGCGCGCCGAGATTTTCGCCCTACCATCTTGCGTTTTTTGCGCCTTTTTGCGGCTATTCCTCCGTTCCCGGCGCTGTCGGCGATCCCGGCGGTGTCGGCGTTGTCAGCGTTACTAAGCTCCATGCACCGCTTGCACCAGATTGGTCAACGACTCCTTGGCGTCGCCGTAAAGCATTTCGCAATTTGGCTTAAAGAAGAGCGGATTAACTAGCCCGGAGAAACCTTTCCCCTGGCCTCGCTTTAAAACCACGACCGTTTTTGCTCGGTCGACTTCCAAAATCGGCATCCCAGCAATGATACTCTTGGGATTATCGCGCGCATCCGGGTTAACCACATCATTGGCGCCGATCACGACCGCCACATCCGTGGCGGGAAACTCCGGATTGATGATATCCAGCTCCTGCAACTGCGAGTAAGGAACATTCGCCTCCGCCAGCAGCACGTTCATATGCCCGGGCATACGTCCCGCTACCGGATGAATCGCATATTTTACCGTCACTCCGCGCGCTTCGAGGGCGTCCGCAAGTTGACGCAGCACATGTTGTGCTTGAGCAGTGGCCATGCCGTAGCCGGGGACAAAGACCGCCTGCCGGGCGTAAGCGAGCAATATCGCAACGTCCTCGATATTGGTCTCGTGCATCTCGCCTGTCCCGGCCGCCGCAGTTTCGGAAACGCTGCCGAATGCTCCAAATAATACGTTTGTGATCGAGCGGTTCATCGCTTTGCACATCACAATCGAAAGAATAAATCCGGACCCACCGTCCAACATGCCGGCGATGATCAAAACGTTGTTGCCGATAACCATGCCGGTGGCCGCGGCAGCCAGGCCGGCATAAGAATTAAGCAGCGCAATCACCACCGGCATATCAGCGGCTCCGATCGGTAGTACCAGCAACACGCCAAAGACAAATGAGAGGAACAACATCAGATAGAAGACCTCAGCGTGACCCGGAAAAATTAATAACAAAACGAAGCAAATAACGGTTATCCCTAGTAGCGATAGGTTAAAGACGTTCTGACCTTTGTACGTCAGCGGAGCGCCGGGCAATACACCCTGCAATTTGGCGCAGGCAATCAGGCTGCCAGTCGTAGTTAATGAACCGAGCAGGACCTCAAAACTAAGAGCCGGCATCTTGATAGGTCCTAAAGCGGCGCCGTGCAGGTAATACTCAGAAATCCCTACGAGAGAGGCAGCCAAAGCACCAAACGCATGCGACAACGCGGTCCGTTGCGGCATGGCGGTCATGGGAACCATCAAGCCCATGGGAAGCCCAATTGCGCAGCCAATCACCAAGCCGGCCAGGATCCATTCGTAACTGACGATTTCACGATTCACCAGCGTCCCAATGATCGCCAACAACATCCCGATCTCGGCCAGGTGCATACCTCGCCGGGCTGATTCCGGATGGCTAAGACCGCGCAGTCCAAGAATGAAGAGGACGGACGCGACGATATAGCTGAGCTCAGTGAAAAGAGTACGCGGTTCCACTGATTATTTTTCCTCCTTCGAGGGCGGCGCCACCCGGCGCTTAAACATCTTCAGCATGCGATCCGTGAGGATGAATCCGCTCACCACATTGGTGGTAGAACAGATCACCGCGCATAATCCCAGAATCGAGCTCACCATCGTCTGATGGGCTCCAGCCGTCACTAACGAACCTACCAATGAAATACCGGAGATCGCGTTAGTAGCCGACATCAAGGGCGTGTGTAACAGGGATGGAACCCTGGATATAACTTGGTAGCCGAGAAATGCGGCCAGAATCAGGACATAGAATGTCGCCAGGAGAATTTCAGGTTGCATTGTCGCTGGGGGGAAGGTGATTGGGATGGCGTGCTTCGACGGTCCGGAGCACGCGGAGTGGTTGGTCAAAGTAATCAGTAATCAGTGTGTCAGTAATCAGTAATGCCGTAGGCCGCCATCATCAGCTATTGGCTATCGGCTATCTGTCATGCGCAGCTAGTCCTGCGCTGCGCCATAGGCTGCTTTGATCGTTTCATTCACGATCTGACCTCCATTGGTTACCACGCAGGCCTTGAGGATTTCGTGATTGAGGTCCAAGCCGAATTTCTTTGTTTCTTTGTTCCAAAAATGCTGCACAAAAGCGCAGAGGTTATTCGAATACATCTCGCTCGCGTGACCGGCGACCCGGCCCGCAAGATTGGAAAACCCGATAATCTTGACTCCATCCAAGGTCACCTCCTGATCGCGCACCGCCCCTTCGACATTGCCACCCGTCTCAATCGCCGTATCCACTACGACGCTCCCGGGACGCATTCTGCGCACCATCTCGGAGGTGATGATCACAGGCGCTTTTCTCCCGAAGACTTGCGCTGCCGTGATAACGATATCCGCTAGGGCCACGTGCTCAGCCATCAGCTCCCGCTGTTTTTGCAGCTGTTCCGGCGTTAACGGCTTCGCATACCCACCGGCGGTTTCTCCGGTCTCACCCAAATCGAGTTTTACAAATTTGGCTCCCAGCGACTTCACTTGGTCCTCGACCACCGGCCTGGTATCAAAGGCTTCGACCCACGCTCCGAGCCGGCGCCCAGTCGCGATTGCTTGGAGTCCGGCAACGCCAACGCCGATCACGAACATCCGTAACGGTTTTATTGTGCCGGCAGCGGTCGTCATCATCGGCAGAATGCGGTTGATACCTGCCGCGGCCAAGATCACGGCCACGTAACCAACCAAGTTGGCCTGCGAGCTCAACACATCCATTGGCTGAGAGATCGTCACCCTCGGAACCATCTCCATACTGATTGCAGTGACCTGGGCCTCCGCCAGACGCCAGACCAGTTTCTCCTCATTAAACGGATCCAATAGACTGACATGAATTGCCGCCGGCTTTAAATACTCGGCCTCTTCAATTGGCGGTTTCCGGACTCGGAGAATCAGTTCGGCCTCCTTGAGTGCTTGGGTTCGATCGCCGCTCACGTGAGCACCCGCCTTTTCGTAGTCCTCGTCTGTCCAGTTGATGCGAGCGCCAATCCCCTTTTCCACTTCGACCTCCGCTCCCAGCTTGGCGAGTTTTGAAACACCAGCAGGCGCGAGCGCGACTCGGGTTTCGCCCGGATAGACTTCCTTAGGAACAAAAATTCGCATGATCTTTCAGCAATCGACTGGTCTCCACGGACAGTAAAAAAACCAGGGAAAGAAAGCGACAAGCTGGCCGGCCCAGCGGAGCTACTGCGAGCGCTACGATCATAGTTTGGGGGGATGTTGTCTGGATGATGCCAAATATTCCGGAAACATCAAGTGCCGGACAAAAGAGGATGAACTTTCAGCAGTACAAATCGGTCGAACGCACATCGGTATAGTTTGAAAGATATCCCTTATGAAACGACTGGTGGTCGCCCTAGTCCTAATCCTGACACCGAGCGCTATGGTGTCGGTCTCAAAAGCCGATATTGCCGCTCCATTTCCGCGCCCGACCTCGCCGCACGCGCGGCCGTCGCATCCAAAAACCAGTCCCTCCATCCCGCCAAGTCCGGCAGCCGCTAGCCCTTCTGCATCGGCTTCTGAAGCTTCGCCGGGGCTGCTTAACTCGGGCCTGACGGTGGCCGCCGTCGCCACAACATCGCTATTCGGGATTGTCTTGATCAGAAAGAGGAACGATTAGCCGAGATATCAGCAACCGCGAGCCACCAGTGCAATGCTGCTCGCGAGTTATGGGTTGCTAACTTAGATCTGAACTGGTAAGAGGACGGAAGCTAGGACCTACAACGAATACAATCGTGCTGTCATTGAGCTCAAAAAGCTTGGCCGCGCGTAGAGGGTGAGCATTCGCGACGCCTTATTAGCGCTACTTCTAACCGAAATCGTAGAAATTACGGTCGCGCTATTGCTCGGGTACCGGCGTCCACGAGAAATTATCGCCGTATTCCTCGTGAATCTGGTTACGAATCCCAGCCTGAACTATCTGCTGTTCTTAAACGATCAGTTCGGAATCGTTCGGCATCGCTTTCCGTTGATGCTGTTCTTAGAATCAGGCGTCGTTTTGGTCGAGTGGGCCCTGCTCGTATTCGCTTTGCGCGGAAGCAGAAAATCACTGTTTATTCTGTCGCTCACCATGAACACCTGTTCCTATCTGATCGGCGTCCTGATTTTCGGTTCGTGACCCAATCAGGACGAACGATGCGAAGCCGACGAACGTAAATCAACCCTGGGCGCCATCGGTTCGAGGAAACCATTGCCAAGTTGAGCCTCCACTAAGGCATCGCTCCTCGACGTTGATTGCAACGGAGCGACCCTCGGATTCAACAGTGTCACAAACCACCAAAGGAGGATAAATTGCTTGCAAACCACGAACAGCGGCACCATCCAATCGCCAAGGAATTGGAGCCATCCGCTGGCATCGTCCGGGATAAACAGGTTAATGAAACCAATGGGAATTCCCATGAACAAGATCGCCGGCACTGCTGGGCGACTCTGGGGATGACGGAGAGCGGCCAAAGCGAAAAAACCGTTAGCCGGCAATATCGAGAACTGCCCGATCAAGCCAAGCTCCGCGTCCATCGCGGCGTACCCGAAACCGAACGGTTCTGCCGGCTGGGGTTGCTTGTGCAAAAACTCCAATTCTATGATGATGCTGAGACTCAAGGCAATCAATCCAACCAGCCCGAAAAGAAAACCAGTGACTGCGTAAGGACCATTGTCGTCGATCAATAGCCAGGCGAAGACAGCGTAGAAGCCGATCTCAAGAATGTTGTGGCAGACCATCAGCCAGTTAGACGCGCAGTCTAACGGCGACGGAGTAGTGTTAACGGCCACGTCGGCGTACGCAGAAGCCATTGCACCGGTAACCAAAGAGGCTACCATGATCGCTAGTTCCAGGGACACGAGGACACAAGCGAACCGGAGCAAACGGGCTTTCTTGTCCATATAAAAAACCGATCTAACATAGCGGAGCATGCCAGTTACGCGATCCTAAAGTAGAAAGTGTTTATTTAGTCAGAATAGCTAATAGAGTAATTATTGTAATCATGGCAGAAAAGGCTCTTTTTGAGCGGGCTTGGCCAGTCACGCCCGTCGTTTGCCCCAGTTCCATCCAGCCTAGTAAAACGTTGAAACCCTATGACGACTGTCGCTGATCGCGCTGCTGGGTCCGTTCTCGGCGCCTTAATTGGGGATGCCCTAGGACTTGGTCCTCATTGGTACTATGATATCGCTAAGCTGCGTAAGGAATATGGAGATTGGGTCGACGACTATGTCGATCCTAAACCGGGACGCTATCACGCCGGGATGCAGCCGGGCCAACTAGACCAGACTGGTCTGTTGCTGGTGATGTTACTTCGCTCATTAATAGCACATCGGGAGTACGTTGAAGAAGATTTTACTCGCCGGGTCGACCAAGAACTGTTCCCTCAACTGGATGGGACGCCTATGCATGGACCGGGCGGCTACACCAGCCAATCAATCCGGGAAGCTTTCAGACGCCGAGTTCACCAGAACAGGACCTGGAAAGAAACCGGAGGACACGCAGACACGACTGAAGCCGCGGAACGCGCGATCCCTCTGGCTGCGCTCTATGCGAAAGATCCGGCCGCTGTGGCCCGTTTGGTAGCGGCCCACTGTGCTTTAACCCAGGCCGATGAAGCCATCGTGGCGATGTCGACCGCATACAACTGCGTCTTAGCTGCGTTAGTCCGCGGCGAACCGCTCGACGAGAATCTTTCTGACAAGTTAATGGTGTTGGTAAAACAGGGACAGCTTCCTTTTCACGCTGTCACCAGCAACGATTTGGGCGTCCCTCGCCCCGGAGATCCTGACCCGCCCAGAGCGGGCAAATTTTCGTCGCCCGATGCATTGTTGACCGCATCCTACATGGCCGAGGCGGCCCGGGATCCGGGGATTCGGATCGAGCCGGCCTGGAAGGTCTCCATCGTCTACGGCATGCCATGCGCGATTTATCATCAATTGCCGGCAGCCTATTACCTTGCCGCCAGGTTCAGCGATAATTTTGAACTCGCTGTTCTTCACGCCATCAACGGCGGCGGCCAAAATATGGCGCGCGCCTGCCTGACCGGCGCCCTCGTAGGCGCCCAGGTCGGATTATCGGGGATCCCAAAACGCTTCATCCAAGGACTTCAAGGGCATGAAGAGTTGGTTTCTCTATGTGAGAAATTAGGGGTGTTGGCTGAGGGGTAAGGGTCGGGAGACGCTTTGATTGGCGTATCGATAAGGTGGGTGCGTTTGTTCCCAACGCCTGGAGGGGAGCCGCTTTGGCGCGTGACCCGACGCCCTCGCAATATTCGCCTCAACGCTGATCCCGGCGAAAACGTATGAAAACAAGCGGCTACCGGAAACGTCCCAGCGCGATGTATTCACCCATGGCCTTCGATTCGTTAACACGCGGCGCATAGAGCTGCATTCGGGCCGGGTTGTTCGCGGGAGCCGCCTGCTGCAACGTTTTGTGGCCCGGGCCGGACGACAGAACGAACGCGCGGGGTCGCCGGGTCACGGGCCAAAGCGGCTCCCCTCCAGGCTGTGGGTCGGTCCATACGCTGGGACAATAAACACCGATCGAGGACGAGGACGACTGCCAGAACCACCGAGCATCCGCGCTAGCAACCCAAACCCGATTGGTGTAGAGACCCGCAGCACCCCCTTTTTGTTACCTCCGCTTACCTATCTATTATGCTCGCCAAACCACGAATAAATCGTCTCTTCGCCGCTGATGGTAAATGTTTCGATGTCGCCATCGATCACGGATTCTTTAACGAAGCGGCTTTCCTAGCCGGGATCGAGAACATGCACTCCGCGATCCAGACGGTCATATCCGCGGGCCCGGATGCAGTTCAGCTCACGGTCGGCCAAGCACCTCTGTTGCAATCCGTGCCGGGCAAGCAGAAGCCAGCGCTCGTACTCCGGACCGACGTGGCCAATGTCTACGGCAAGACGTTGCCATCTTATCTCTTCAGCAGAATGATTGATGATCCGGTCAAGCAAGCCATTCGTCTGGATGCGGCCTGTCTGTGCGTAAACTTGTTTCTTCTGCCCGAGCAACCGGAGGTGCATGCGGAATGTATCGAGAACATCTGTTTGCTAAAACCGATCGCCGACGAATATGGGATGCCGCTGATGATTGAACCGCTGGTCATGCAGGACAACCAGAAAGCGGGCGGTTATATGGTCGACGGTGACATCGAGAAGATCATGGCGCTGGTGCGGCAAGCGGTTGAGCTGGGCGCCGACATCATTAAGGCTGACCCGTGCACAGATATCACGGAGTATCATCGGGTGGTCGAGGTCGCCGGAGCTGTCCCCATCTTGGTTCGTGGCGGCGGCAAGGCGACCGACACAGAAATCATCGAGCGAACAGTTGAGCTGATGCGGCAAGGGGCCAAGGGAATCGTTTACGGCCGCAACGTCATCCAGCATGAGAAGCCTGCAGCCATGACCCGGGCATTGATGAGTATCGTTCACGACGGAGCCGACACTAAAAAGGCGCTAGGAGTCCTCAGCCAGAACTGAAGCCGATGAGCAAGGAAATCCGTTTCGGTGTTATCGGCCTGGGGTTGATGGGACGAGAGTTTGCCAGCGCGGCAGCCCGTTGGATTCATCTCAGCGATGTGGATGTGCGGCCAGTGTTGGTGGCGGCTTGTGACACCAACGAAAAAGCTTTTGACTGGTTTCGAGCGAGCGTCCCCACCCTCCAGTTTACCACGACTAACTATCATGAATTGCTCGCTCGGCCTGAGGTAGACGCCATCTATTGCGCCGTCCCGCACAATCTTCACGCCCAGGTTTATTGCGATATCATCCAGGCCGGCAAACATTTGCTCGGCGAAAAACCATTCGGCATCGATCTCGCCGCAAACGACAAAATCAACGACACCATCGCTGCACACCCAAAAATCTTTGTCCGTTGTTCCTCAGAGCTGCCATTTTATCCCGGCGGGATCGCCATTATCCGGTCCTTGCTGGAAGACGATTTCGGCGAGTTTGTCGAAGTCGAAAGCGGTTTACTGCACTCCTCAGATTTGAATCCGGAGAAAGCGATCAATTGGAAACGGATGATCGAATTCAACGGCGAATACGGATGCATGGGAGATCTCGGGATGCACGCGTTGCACGTGCCGCTAAGGTTCGGCTGGTTCCCTCGTCGCGTTCAGGCTCAACTTACCAAGATTGTAAAGGAAAGACCAGACGGGAAAGGAGGCAGGGCGCCCTGTCGTACCTGGGACAACGCGACGATTTTCGGCGAAGTCGAAACGGCGGGCGGACACTGTTTCCCGATCACTTTGCACACGAAACGCATTGCTCCAGGGGAAACCAATACCTGGTTCCTAAAAGTTATCGGGACGAAGAGATCGATGGCTTTCTCCACCAAATATCCGCGTACACTTCAAGTCATGGAGTATAGATCAGGCGGAGTACAGGCATGGCAGCAGATCGACCTCGGCTATCAAAGCGCTTATCCGACCATCACCGGTGCGATTTTTGAGTTTGGTTTCACGGATAGTATCCTTCAGATGTGGGCAGCGTTTTGCGATGAACTGGTGCACGGCAGGACCGGAATGCAGCAGCCTTTCCATTGCGTCACCCCAGAAGAAGCCCACCAGAGTCATCTCATTTTTACTGAAGCATTACGCTCGCACGCAGCATGGGGCGGGCTGAAGTGACTACATGGAAAACCCGAACGTTCTTCGCTTCACCGGATTCGCTGATATCTACGACCAATATCGGCCGAAACCGCCGGAGATCATCGCAGATCTTTTACTGCAGCTGGCCGGGACAGAACGCGCCGATCATGTCGTCGATCTGGGCTGTGGAACAGGCCTCTCGACGTTGATCTGGATCAATCGAACGAACTCATTTACCGGGATCGAACCTTCCGCGGACATGCGGGCCATTGCCAGTCAACGACCGGAATGGGCATTCTCTGCTATTCGCCCTCAGTTCCTTGGCAAAGAGGCGCATCAGACCGGCCTGACAGACCAGAGCATAGACATTGTCACGGCATCACAATCATTCCATTGGATGGATCCTGTACCGACGTTACCCGAAATCGCCAGGATCTTACGTCCGGGCGGTGTCTTTGCCGCCTATGACTGCGATTGGCCCCCAGTAACCGACCCGATTGCCGATGACGCCTTCGCGAGTTGTCATCGTCACGCCGATGAACTCTTGGCCCGGTCCGGGATAAGCAGGGCTAAAGCGTGGCCGAAAGATCAGCACTTAGACCAGATCAAAAAAAGCGGCCATTTTCGTTACACTCGAGACCTGGCCTGTCTCCACACGGATTCGGGTAACGGTGACAGGTTGGTCGGCCTGATCAGAAGCCAGGGAAGCATCGCGACGCTGCTAAAGCATGGTTTTACCGAGGCTGAGATCGGTCTGGAGCAGCTCCGGGAATCCGTCCAGCAAAGACTTGGCGAACGAACGATCCGCTGGTTTTGGTGTTACCGCATCCGGGTCGGGATTCGGTAGGGATGAGCTCCCGCTCATCCGTGACAGGGACGGAGCTTCGGCTCGGCTGGTTTCGACATTGCCATCGAAATCCATACACTAAACTTATTTGTTACTAAATTGGGTAGGCTCATCCTATGTGATTGCTAGCAGTGAAGTTATGCAGGTTGCAGAATCGAGACGAGCCCATCCCGATTGCGGGAAACGATACGCTATTTTATAGCGCGACCGCGGCTGAGGCTGATGTGTCCTGAAGGGATTTTCCCGAGGCAAGGAACGCGTTTTGGACGGCGCTGAAGGATAAGTTCCGAAGCTGGCACCATTTATGCCTATGGGGCTGCTCGTTCACTTCACAAAACGACACTAACTCCATGAAATTCATCAGCCTATTAAATCTAACGCAGTTTAGCTACGACAACGATTGCCGAGTCGATTTTATCCGGCCTGAACCTTCAGAGTTTAGCCAGCTGGAAGAACACAGTCTGTTTGTTCTCCACCCTATGTGGGCAGAGAAAGGCGACCTTCTTTGACCGCCGGAGGAATATATGCAGGCACAATGTGGATCTGGCCCGCAGACGGCCGCAGTGATTTTGCCCCTCAACAGCGCAGCGACAGCTCCCGCAGTTCCTGCGGTCCATCGCCGCGCGCCGTGGCGCTTTTTGATTGAATTTTCAGTTGGTTTTTCCGTGTTAGGCCTCGCCTCACTGGCCGGTGAGCAGGTCAAGACGTCGTTGCACCTGCCTGTCCCCGGGAATGTGCTAGGCCTCTTTTTTCTTTTACTCTCCTTTAGGCTGCGGCTGATCCCGGCGCAGTTTATAGAGGAGGCGGCTAACCGGGTGCTCTATATCTTGCCCGCCCTTTTCATTCCAATCTATGTTTTGGGCATCAGTCAGAGACAACTCTGGTCACAGATGAGCTGGGTCCTCTTCCCCATGCTGTTCCTGGCTACCGCTGGTCTTTGGATCTTTGTCGGTCATCTCTCTCAAAAGCTTTTGAAACGGGCTGTCAAAGATGAATGAGTTGCTCTCGACGGTTTTGTGGTCTGGTATAACGGTGGCCGTATTTTTCGGTTGGCGCCGGATATTTGTCGCGCTCAAGCATCCGCTTTTGCATCCAATCCTTTGGTCTACCGTGGCAATCGTGCTTTTGTTGACGCTGACTCAGCATCCGGTGGCAGGTTACCGACAAGAAACCAGCCCGCTTGTCTGGCTACTAGGACCGGCGGTTGTGGCTATGGCAGTACCTATCTGGCAACGGAGAGCGTTGATCATCGCTAATTGGAAGAGCCTGTTGCTAATCGTTGTAGTAGGAATCGTTTTCTCCGCCGTGAGTGTCCTCGTGCTCGCTCCATTGTTAGGCTGGCAAGAGGCAAAGAGCCTGGTGCCAAAATCCGTCACCGCACCAGTTGCATTAGGGATTGTCAAAGAAGTCTCGTTAGGCAGAGCGCCTAACGATCAATTGCTTGAATCGCTGCTCGCCGTTGGGATTATGATATCGGCTCTATCTGGGGCGGTGCTCGGTCCAGTAGTCCTGCATTTAACCGGCGTCCGTGATCGCCGGGCTGTCGGCTTAGCGTTAGGCTGTGCCAGTCATGGCGTGGGTACAGCCCGCGCTTTTGAAATCGACTCAACCGCAGGCGCCTTCGCCTCGGTCGGCATGAGCTTAACGGCCATCCTGGCCGGCGTCATCTTGCCCTGGGTTTTGCGTTTGATGTAGCGCGGGCTTTTGCAGCCGCTCTCAGAGACCCTTGGTGGACCGGTGAAAACGGGTCGGGTGAATACCGGCCCGTAACAGGTTTAATGTCATAAAAGGCCGGAACGATCCGCTTCCTCACTTCGGTTGAACCGGGCAGTTTATACACATTGTGGATGCTCACACACGCGCTACTCTCTGCTGGTGGGCTGCTATCGATGCTAAAGCCCCAGGGAAATAGGAGCATAGACGTCCATCCTATCCGTGAAATTGATGGGTTTCCGTGGAACCTTGCAGAGCAGTCGTGGAGCTTTCTCCTCCAGAAATCGCCATGCTGATAGCATCAAAATAGCCGGTGCCAACCTCTCGCTGGTGCCGCGTCGCGGTGTAACCCTCACTTTCCGCCGCGAACTCCGCTTGTTGGAGATCTGCGTATGCGGACATACCACGAGCCGCAAAGTCTTTGGCCAACCGGAACATGCCGTAGTTTAAAGCGTGGAACCCGGCTAGAGTGATAAACTGGAATTTGTAGCCCATGGCTGCGAGCTCACGTTGGAAACGCGCGATGGTTGCGTCGTCCAGTTTCCTCTTCCAGTTGAATGAAGGTGAACAGTTATATGCGAGAAGCTTGCTTGGATAATGCTGGTGAACCCCGTCGGCAAACTGTCTCGCTTCACTCAGGTTCGGCTCACTGGTTTCGCACCAGACCAAATCAACGTACGGTGCGTAGGCGACAGCTCTAGCAATGGCCTGATCGAGGCCTGACCTGACCCGGAAAAACCCTTCCGTTGTTCGTTCGCCCGTAAGAAAGGGCTTATCCCGCTCGTCGGCGTCGCTAGTCAGTAAGTCAGCCGCGTGAGCGTCCGTCCTGGCAATGAGAACCGTCGGGACATCACAGATGTCGGCAGCCAGCCGGGCGGCGATTAGATGCAGGACGGCATGCTGAGTTGGGATGAGAACTTTACCGCCCAAGTGCCCGCATTTTTTTTCCGAGGAAAGCTGATCCTCAAGATGAACACCGGCCGCACCGGCCTCAATCAGTGCCTTCACCAACTCGAAAACGTTTAGTGGTCCTCCAAATCCAGCCTCCGCATCCGCGATGATCGGAGCTAGCCAATAGATATCGGATTTACCCTCCTGATACCGGATCTGGTCTGCACGGAGCAGAGCCTGGTTAATTCGTTTTACGACCGCCGGGACGCTGTTCACCGGATAGAGGCTTTGGTCTGGATACATCTGACCCGCCAGATTAGCGTCCGCAGCGACTTGCCATCCGCTGAGATAAATTGCCTTTAGTCCTGCTTTGACCTGCTGCACGGCTTGATTGCCAGTTAACGCTCCGAGAGCGGCTACAAATTTCTCTTCGGAGAGCAGTCGTCTGAGGCGTTCTGCGCCTAGCCTGGCCAAAGTATATTCAATTCTGAACGAACCGCGCAATTGTTTGACATCTTCGTCCGAATAAGGACGGATCCTATCGTCTCCTGACGGGTTGGATGACACTCTGTTCTCTTGACCGCCAATGTGGTCAAGCTCGGTGCTTCTGTCGGTGTTAAGGTTGTTCATAAGACTTCCAAAATACTCAATTTGCACTGAATCGACCGGCGAAAGGGGCCCGGTTCGGTGTTAGTTGCTGTTGATCGAGGGCTACCGTGAACTATCCATTATGGTTCGTCGCACAACCGATACTAATCAATAACCATTCACTTCTCATCAGTCCCTTCACACTACCAACCTGAGCGTCTGTAGATCGTACCGCATATAACTATGAGCGGTACGCCAGACCCAGTGGTCTTAGCAGACTCGGGGGCCTGCGACAGGAACAGGAAATCGGAAGCAGAAAGTTGCAACGGGATCTCACCTTACGAATCTAGAAGAATGCGTCTATACGCATTTTAACGTATAGACTGCAGCGATTTTGGGGGACGCGCGTTGCTTTGCCCTTGCAGTAAGTCGTAGGGACCGCTCGAAGTGGATCGGAAAGCTCCTAACTTGGAGCTTGGTAGTTAGCTTCCCTATTCATTCTGGAAATTCTACTCGGTAGCTTCAGGCCACTAACGCGCCGTGATAGCGCGTCGTACTGCCGCCAGCGGCGCACTATCATCAAAAACAACCTGTCCATTCAACTTTTTCACCCCGAGCCTTTTCCAGAGACCGTCCAGGTCGACGGTAATCGGCGTCGCTTTCATTTGCTCGTAAAGGTCGTGCAAGACCGGAACACCAGTGGCCTTGTCACCGACGGCAATGGCGCGGTCCAGAGGCCATTCAGACTCGATGTTACCTTCGGATAACACCACCCGCAGAGCATCTTCTAACCCTTTCTGATTATGGGTCCGCTCCCGGATCTGCACATCCGCCAATAGACAGAAGATGGCTCCCCCCCAATAAGTACGTCCCCAGGTATGGGTGTAATCCAAACCTCGGTCTCCCGGAGCTGGTTGCCCTTGAGGCATATCTCGCACCATATCGCCCCATACTTTCTCAGGAGTAAGCTCGCCGATCCGAGCTCGCGCGACTGGTTCGATATAGACCGCCTGCCCTTCCTCGATCCAATGATGCCGATCTTCTTGTGAAGGAAATGCCAAATGCACCATCTCATGGGTCGTTACCCAATCCTCTGCGAAATCAGCCGCGGTGCTCTCCTTACCGACACTAATTCTAATACGAGGTCCGTCCCAGCCGGAAGCGTGCCCACCGCTTACTCCTCTCCCGAAATACGGAGAGACATCGATTTGCACCCTTTGCACTGGATACCGCCGATAGTAATTAACGATCGCTTTGGCGGAGAGTTTAATCCTATCCAGAACCAGCTCCCGCAAACCGTCAGATACCGGCGAACCGAAGACGACATCGATCTCCGAGCCAGCAATCTGAAGCTTAGTCTCTTGACTGGAGGCAGCCATGGCCACGGATAGGCAAACGCAGGTGAACGCGAGGTACTTCATTGGGGGTGGCACCAAAGTAAGCCGTAAGCAGTAAGCGGTAAGTAGTGTGTCAGTAATCAGATTGAGGCGGACCCTAGCGGATCTATTCCCAGGCACTACGGATTCGGACTGATTACCGCTTACTGCTTACTGCTTACTGCTTACTGCTTACTTTCCCACTATCCCTCGAACGCTGAATTTCAAACTCAATTCACCACATTAACCGCCGGTTTCCCGGTAAGAAAATCCGCAATCGTGCGGACCGCACTGGTCCGAAGTTGTTGACTGGCTTCCTCGGAGTACCAGGCAGCATGCGGACTTAAAACGACACTCGGCAGGTCGAGATACTCAGCGGGGACATTTGGCTCATGCTCAAACACGTCCAATCCCGCTCCCGACAACTTTCGTGCGCGCAAGCCCGCTGCCAGCGCCGCACTATCGACTAGACCGCCTCGACTGACATTAATGAGAATCGGCTGCCGCTGCATCCAACTGATGGTTTCCTGATTGATCAGATGATGCGTCCGCTCACTGAGCGGCAGGTGCAGGCTGATCAAGTCAGCCGTTTCCAGGAGCGGCCGGAGATCCTCGGGAGCTGCTCCCCGCTTTTCGATCTGATCGAACGTAAGGCCCGGATCATAAGCGGCCACTTCGTTTACGAAGGGTTTGATTCTAGAGGCGAACTGGGCGCCGATTCTTCCAATCCCGATGACCCCCACCTTTTGTTTGCTGAGCCGGCGAATCGGCCACTCCGTTTGATAACCCCATCCTTTCTGCCTCACTTTGCGGTCATAGGAAAAGATCCGTCGATGCACCGTGAATAGCAGCGCAATGGCATGGTTCGCAACTTCTTCAACCCCATAATCTGGCACGTTGCAGACCACAATACCGCCCTCGCGGCAAGCAACCCCGTCAACCACGTCAAACCCAACCCCCAGGCGAACTACAATCTTGCAGCGTTTTAAATAGCTCACCATCTGCCGGGTGATTGGCGTTGTATCGGTCAAGATAGCGTCGATCTCGTCACTCACCGGAGCGATGTCGGCATCGCTATTCACTTTGAAACGGACCAGCTCAATCCCGGTCCCTTTGAGCACATTTTCCTCCAGATCGAGTTCCTGATAAGTCGGATTCAGATAGAAAAGCTTCACAGGAGGAATAGCAAATAGCAGATAGCAGATAGCAAATAGGAAATCGTCCGGTAGCGATCCTGCCGCTGCCGATACGCGTCAACGTAAGAGTCCCAGCGGCCTGGCTATTTCTCCATTTGCTATTTGCTATTTGCTATCTGCTATTGTGATTAATGTCTCTGCGGGAATACGTAAGAAAACGGAATTTCGAGCAAACATCCGAACCTACTGACCGCTCGCAGGCCCGAAAATCCAAAAAACCTCGATTTGTCATCCAGAAGCACGCCGCGACCCGCCTGCACTATGACTTCAGATTGGAGATGGATGGGACACTAAAATCATGGGCGGTACCGAGAGGAATTCCGCTCAAAAAAGGAGAAAAACGCCTCGCTGTCCATGTGGAAGACCATCCCGTAGCCTACGCCGACTTCGAAGGAACGATCCCGAAAGGCCAATATGGCGGTGGCACGGTGATGATCTGGGATTTTGGGACCTATGAGCTTTCGGAGCGATACCCGAACAAAACCCTTGAAAGTGGCCAACTGCATTTCGTCCTGCACGGGACAAAGCTGGAAGGTGAATGGGGCTTAGTGCGCTTGAAGTCATCGGAAAAGGACGAATGGCTACTGATCAAGGCCGGCTCTGATGCAGAACCGATCTCGAAAGAACTCGATGACACATCGGCTGTCTCCCAACACAGCATGGCGGAGATCGCCCAAACCGACGCGACCTGGGAGTCACGACCCGCTCGGAAAAAAAAACCGCGTCTAGGTTACGGCCCGGTTGAGCTTCCGAAGTTTGTCGAACCAATGAAAGCCAGGCCGGTATCACAAGCTCCAGCCGGCGATTGGCTTTGGGAGTTGAAGTTTGATGGTTACAGAGCGATCGCTTTGAAAGCCGGAAACGAGGTGCGGTTGCTTTCGCGCAACGAGAAGGACCTCGGGAAAAAGTTTTCCATCGTGGTGGACGCTGTCGCTGAGATCGACTGTCGGGACGCGATTCTCGACGGCGAGGTGGTCGCATTGGACGATGGCGGCCGCCCCTCTTTCCAACTCTTACAAGCTTATGAAAAGGGCGAGCAACGGCCGCCTCTCTTTTATTATGTCTTCGATTTGTTGCAGTTGAATGGCGTGGATTTGCGGTCTCGACCACTTACAGAACGAAAAGCGATGTTGAAGGACCTTGTCGAAGACGCGCCGGAGACCGTCCGTTATTCGGTTCCGTTTGATGCGCCTCTCGAGGATTTACTCGAACAAGCCAGATCGTTCGGGCTCGAAGGATTAACCGGCAAAAAAGCAGATTCGCGTTACGAAAGCGGGACAAGGAGCGGCGCGTGGATTAAGCTCAAGTTAATATCCAGCCAAGAATTTGTAATCGGCGGCTACACGCCACCAGCCGGCGGTCGCAAATATTTTGGCGCCATTATCGTCGGTTACTTTTCAGGTGATGAGCTCCACTTTGCGGGCAAGGTCGGCAGCGGATTTTCCGAGAAAACCCTGAAAGAGCTTTATGACCAGTTTCAATCGGTTACTCTTCAGGACTGCCCTTTTGTCAATCTCCCGGAGAAGCGAAATGGGCGCTGGGGTCAAGCCATCACGCCGGCCGAAATGCGCCGGTGCCACTGGGTTGAACCGAACCTCGTGTGCCAGGTTCAGTTCACCGAATGGACTCAGGATGGCTTACTTAGACAACCGGTTTTCCTGGGTTTACGAACCGACAAAGAACCCCGCGAGGTGGTACGCGAATAACTAGGCCATGGCGAAAAAAACCGCAGTTGACGTGGATGGACGCACGCTATCACTCACTAACTTGGATAAGATTTTTTATCCGAAAGCCGGATTCAGTAAGGCTGATGTCATCCATTATTACGTTCAGATTGCGCCTTATCTGCTGCCCCACCTGCATGATCGCGCCATTACCATGAAACGGTATCCCGATGGTGTGAACGGTGAATACTTTTACGAAAAGGAGGCGCCGTCTCATCGGCCGACCTGGGTACAAACTACGAAGGTGGCGAAAGGCTCAGGTGATTCCATTAACTACTGCATGATTAACGATTTGCCGTCCTTAGTATGGATAGCAAATCTGGCCGATCTCGAGCTGCACACCTTTCTGCACCAAGCAGCGGATGACGATCGACCCACCATGATGGCGTTCGATTTAGACCCGGGACCGCCTGCGGACATTGTTCTCTGTTGCAAAGTCGGCCTCTATTTGAAAGCGGTCTTTGACGCACTCGAACTGCAATGCTTTGCCAAGACTTCCGGGTCCAAAGGATTGCAGATTTATGTACCTCTAAATACTCCGACGTCCTACGATAAAACCAAGATCTTTTCCCATACTCTGGCGGAACGATTGGAAGATGAGCACCCGGACGAGGTTGTTTCCAACATGAAGAAAAGCTCGCGCCAAGGAAAAGTGTTTATCGATTGGAGCCAGAACGACGACCATAAGACGACCGTCTCGGTTTACTCTTTGCGAGCCAAAGAACAGCCGACGGCATCGACGCCGGTCTTTTGGGAAGAAGTCGCCCAATCGGCCAAAAGCAACCCCCCGCTCAGCTTCACCTCAGATGAAGTGCTCGCCCGAGCGGAGAAACACGGCGATATCTTTGCACCCGTGCTCTCGCTCAAGCAGAAACTGCCAACGGTGAAAAAGGTGAAAGGTGAAAAGTGAAAGGTGTGACGATACCCAGATCGGAGGGGTGTTGCATTCCGCGCTTGCTGCTCGCACGCATCTCGACGCCTGCAAACGTCTACAGGTAAAACGCTTGGAAAGACGCGACGCCCGGCGGACCAACGCGTGTTCAACACCTTGGTTCTTGAAAGACCAGCCGCCTGACTCTAGCGATCCACTCGGACACCGAATCATGTCTGGTGGCCCGAATTCGGGTCTTTAAATTCCCGCATTGTCAAAACGCGCCCTGGCCCCAGGGGCGTCGCGTCTTTCAGAATCCGTTAGCTATAACGGTTCCAGACGTCGAAGCACGGGCGAGTTGCGAACGCGGAATGCAACGCCCCTCCGGTTCTTGTCGTGCCTCACCTTTCTTCTTTCACTTTTCGCCTATCACCTTTACCTATCTGCGATATGACA
>JAFAIO010000095.1 GCA_019236675.1 Verrucomicrobiota bacterium | reverse complement strand
TGGAAGGTTTGAGCAACGAAACACGGGCAATGTTGTTCTGGGCGAAACCAAGGAGGGCGGGATATCTGAACGCGTCACGAGGTTAGCAGAGCTCCTAGGTAAAGGACTTGAAGTCCGCGTCACTCCAAATCTGCGCGGCATCATCTGGTCAAAGCTACTGATCAATTGCTCGGCAACTACTCTTGGGGCGATTACGGGAAAGAGCATGCGTGAATATCTTCGATCACCCTTCGGCAAAGAGGTTTTCCTGCGAGCTTATAGGGAGGTTGTCGCGGTGGCGCTGGCCTGTGGCGTGAGACCGGAAAAAATGATCGTTGAACCGATCCCACCTAATTGGCCGGACGAAGGGGCACGAGAACCTGCCTTGGACAGTTGGCTGGACAAGCTTTTGAAAGTCTACGGAGATGGAAAGGCGTCGATGTTACAGGACTTGGAACGCGGGCGGCGGACGGGAATCGACTTTATCAATGGTTACGTGTCAAGGCTGGCCGGTGAAGTCGGAGTCTTAACTCCCATGAATTCGGCGATCGCCGATTTGGTTCATCAATTGGAACAGAAACTTACCCGACCTAGTCTCCTGCAGCTCGAGCGACTGATGGCTAGAGCCTCGCATTGTAACGAGTGCCCGCCGTGGCACGATAATTAAAGGTTAGTAGTGCTATCGCGCAGACAGATGAAACCAAAGTAGTCGTTGGCGTTATCATGTCAGATATTTTTGAACCAGTACACAGAGGGCGCCTTGGAATGGCCGACCTGCAACGGCGAGAGTGTCCTCGCCCCGGCCAATGCCCCACACACAACGCAAAACCAGAGCCACCGTCCTGTCAGATTCTTAAGCGTGGCAAAGTTTCACGAGTTCATTTTGACAAACGGCGGTCGTTTCGTTCAAAAGGATGATCCCCTGCCAGCGCAACCAAATCCCGCAGACTTCGAGCGCTTTGATGAAGTGGCGCGCCGGTACCAAGGTTACCGGGTGGACTTAAGGCCCCAGAAAGGACAATGAACAGACGAGAAATTCCTCGGGCCCGTCTTCAAATTTCTTTGAGGCCAGCCCGGCTGCATCGTGCGAAAGTCCGCGGATGGCGGACGCAGTGTCGGTGATAAGTGCAAAGGAATTGACGGTACGGTATGGACCTCAAACGGTGCTGGATGGAACCAGCCTGAACATCGACGAAGGCGAACACCTGGGCCTGGTCGGGCGTAACGGATCGGGTAAATCGACTTTTCTACAAATCCTGGCGGGTCATGAGATTCCGGACACCGGAGAAGTCGTGCGGAGACGTGAGCTGATTGTCGGCTATATGCCTCAGCAATTTCAGCTTGAAGAAACGGCTAGCGTGCACGCCAATATCATCGCCGGTGCGCACAGTACGCTCGAATTGATTGATCGCTACGAGAGTACTCCGGCTGCTTCTCAGGATAGCGCGCATCTGCTGGAAAGAATCGAACATCTTGGCGGCTGGACCCTTGAACATCGGATCAAATCATTGGTCGAGCATCTGCATGCCCCGGCGCTCGAAAGAACGGTTGCCGATTTGTCGGGCGGCGAAAAACGGCGCGTTGCTCTTTGCCGGGCGCTGGTTTCGCAGCCAGACTTGTTACTATTGGATGAACCAACCAACCACCTCGATACCGGAGCGATCGAATGGTTAGAAGATTTTCTGGTTCATTTTCCGGGTACGTGTCTCTTTGTCACCCACGATCGTTATTTCTTGGACAAAATTGCCACCGGTATCGTGGAGTTGGATCGCGGTAAGTTCCTGCGATATGCCGGTAATTACACGGATTTCTTACTGACTCGCGCCGCCAGACAAGCGACTTTGGAACAACAAGAGCGTAAACGCCAAAAATTTCTGAAGCGAGAGCTGGAATGGATCAGGCGCAGCCCGAGTGCGCGCCGCACTAAGTCGATCGACCGGGTTGAAAAATATTTCGAGATGGCCGCCCAGGATGAGCCGGCTCCCGAGTTAGATGCAGAACTAATCATTCCGCCCCCACCGAAATTGGGCGAACGCGTAATCGAACTGAAAGAGATCACCCTGGAAATCGGCGGTCGAAAATTGATCGATGGACTCAACCTGGATCTTCGGCCTGGGGAGAAACTTGGAGTGATCGGCGCGAATGGTTTAGGGAAGTCCAGTCTGCTGAAAGTGATTCTAGGTCAGTTGCGGCCTAGCCAAGGCGAGGTCATCCTCGGCCCGCGTGTACAAATTAACTACATCGATCAAAACCGTACGCTACTTGATGATCAAAAAACGATTTGGCAGGAGATCGGCGGTGGGAATGAATCTATCCGCCTCGGGGAAGAGACTCTTTCCTTAAGATCGTATCTGCGTCGATTCCTTTTCACGGAAGATCGCATCAACACCAAGATCGAACTTCTCAGCGGGGGCGAACGAAATCGGGTGGTTCTCGCGAAAACTTTGAAGCAGGGCGGCAACGTTCTGATTCTGGATGAACCTACGAACGATCTCGATCTAGGTACCTTGCGCTTGTTAGAAGAGGCGCTGATCGATTTTTCCGGGACCGTGATTGTCGTTAGTCACGACCGCTATTTTCTGAACCGCGTCGGGACGGCCATACTGGCGTTTGAAGGTGACGCCATTGTTCGATATGCCGTCGGCAACTACGATTACTACCTCGAAAAACGGGCCGAAGAGCAAGCGATACTAAAAGCAAAGCCAGCCGTCCCCAGCCCGAACGCTAGGTCTGGGGCTCCGGCAACAAACCGGCCACGGAAACTAAAGTGGAAAGAAGAACGCGAGCTGGAGACGATCGAAGCAACGATCTTGGAGGCCGAGGATAAAGTGGCGGACCTGGAAAAGACATTTGCCGGCCCGGACTTTTATAAGAAACACGGGCACAACTACGCGGCCCTAGAGACGGATCTCAAAAGCGCCAGGGAACGCGTGACCGAGTTATACCATCGCTGGGAAGAGCTGGAACGGATCAAACAGGAAAGTACTGGCTCCAAGGCGCAGTGAAAACCTGAATAGCCGCAAAAAGGGACCACGAATGGACGCGAATTAGATACGGAATAGCCGCGACAGACGTCGCCAAGGCTATGTCGGTCAAGAAAGAACGCAAAAGGCGCAAAAAAAAGACGAATGGGAACGAAGAATCTCCGGAAGCATTTTTGTTCACGCCGTTGTCTCGGCGCTCCCGGCGTTCATGACGTTTCCGGACGGAGGGGCGTTTTGCATTCCGCGTATTTGCTCGCACGCGTGTCGACGCCTTTAACCGCCTTTAGGAATGACGCTTCGAAAGACGCGACGCCCTGGAACCCGTGAAAGGTGATCGATTCGTGATGGTGGTACGCCGAGTCTGGATTAACCAGCACCAACCGTTCCGGAGCTCGTCCCTACCAGAAAATTGCCATGCCTCCGTGTGAAACCCATTGCGGGCGAACACTGCCCACACACTGATTACCTGTGTTGATTACCGCTCGTAAATGGATTTCCGCTGAAACCCGGGAAGCAGCTATTCAACTAATCACCGGATATTGCGATCACCGTAAGGGTGCCGTCGAGGTAATCTGTCACATAGGCGTGTTTACCGTCCGGCGAAATCGCGATGGCTGAGGGTTCAGCTACAAACTCGACCGCCGGAGCCGGCGTGGTAACCGCGTTCGTTGCGGTGTTAATCACGACCAAGCTTCCATTAGGAACCGCTTGTACTGGCACATACAAATATTTCCCATCCGGAGTAAGTGCCATAGTACTGCCCGGATTGCCATACTAAGAAAGATCAATCGAACTACTCACCATATTTGTCTTGGTATCGATCACCGCAACGTCGTGAAGATCCAACGCGTAAGCGGTCTTGCCGTCCGGGGTAATATTAATCCCCCTGGGGTAGGTTAACCCGGTGATCGGACTGCCCGTGACGGAATTCGTTTTCACGTCAATGACCGATACCGTACCATCGTTGTTCTTGGTGACGTAAGCGGTCTTGCCGTCCGGGGTGAAGGCGACGTAGACCGGGACATTCCCAACCGCAATATTTGTCACGAATGATCCTTGGCCGCCAGTGTCGAAAACCGAGATCTGATTGTTTCCACCATTTACCACATATAGGGTCTTCCCGTTTGGACTTACCGCCAGCCCGAAATTTGTTCCGGATGATAACAGAAGTTGAGACTGGATCAGGTTGTTTGTCCGGAAGCCCAATGCTTCACCGGTGCTCGTGACATAAACCTTCTTCCCATTCGGCGTGAGCGCCACGCCGTACGGCTTGGAGCCAGCGTAAATTGCATTGTAAAGTATTTGGTCACTAGCCGCGTCTATCACCGTCAGTGTATTATTTCCGAATTCAGCGACATAAACGTACTTGCCATCTGCGGAGACGGCGACGCCGACGGGTAGGTTCAAATCGGGGATGACGTCAAGCACCTCATTGTGCAGTGTTTTTGAGCCGGCTTGTAACCTGGGTACGCCCAGCGCAATTAACATCAGATTGAACCCCATCACCATTGGGCTCAGGTATACTCCCTGGAATCTAGATAATTTTTTCATTTTCGAACGGTATATTCCGGAAAACCGCACGAAAGTTTCACCAAATCCTACCATCGGAATGGAATGCGGACAGATCGACCGAATCACGTCTCCGGGGATTGGTTGACCGTGTACTGAAAATTTCATACCAACCGCTGAGCAGATTCTGTCTACAAAGCCTCGGCTCTGCCGGGGGGCGGGCCCCTGGAATGCCTCGCGTGAGGCTGCATTCCGGCGAAATCGGGCCCCGAGTCAATTCGCGCACCCGCGAATCCACCTCAAAAAAATCGCGGGTTTCGTGAAACTTCTGTGCGCTTTTCCGGAACATACCGCCTGAAGAAATTCAAGCGCGAAATGCGCCACTCAAATTACCTAACCACCCGAAACGTATGAAAACCTTACTCTATTGTCTGATAGTGTGCCTCCCGTCGTTTGGATGGGCTGCCACTTCTGTTCAGGTTTCGCCGCAACGAATCATCCGGCGGCAACCGGCAAAGTCAGCGGCAGCGGGTTCGCCGCTGGGGAAGCCGTTGACGTTTATTGGGATAAGAAAGACATCCTGCTTGTTGTTACTAACTCAACGGGCAGCTTCGCCGGGCGCAAGTTCCAGGTGCCTGCCGGCGCCGCACCCGGGCGGCATTGGGTGACGGCCATTGGCCGGCAGAGTGGTGATTCTGTCCAGACGGCGTTCACGGTCAGCACGACCTGGGCCGAATTTGGGTTCACGCCTGACGGCGGACGTAACAATCCCTGGGAGAATGTGATCTCAACTGCGAACGCGAACACGTTGAGAGAGGTCTGGAGCGTGCAAACCAATGAGCTAGTTTTTTCATCGGCCAGTTTGCGACTAGGGTAAGCTGCGTACTCGCAACCAATAGTCCTCGTCCTCGAAAGCTTTTCTTTCCAGCACTCGCGAACTTCCCGACAATCCGATCAGCATAGTGAGCACCGGTCAAGCCAATGCGCGCCAAGTCGAAGACGAGGACGACGACGAGAACGAGAACGAAAAATCTTAGCGAAAACCAATCCGCGCTTTCACTACCCCCGCGGCGCCAGATCGGCGAGCAGCTTATCAAAGCGCGGATCCGTCCGCAACGGATCCCAGAACGGGTCTGTCTTCAATTGGCCATAGTAAATTCCGTTCGGCGTCTTAGCCAGCACTTCGAGTTGATTGAATGCTTGGTCGAGTTTGCCGCACCAGGCGTACACAATCGCGAGGTTCGACAAAACGCCGGGACCATCCATCGCGTCTTTTGAGATTGGCAGGATTTCCGCGGCATGCTCTCCTTCTTGCATAGCTTGCGCATTTCGATCCCCCAGCAACGCATCCGCAAGTGCCAAAGTGGAAAGGAGTAGCGCGTTTGAGGGGGTCTCAGCGGACCATTTTCCCAGCACATCCCGCGCTTTAAAATAACTCGGAACAATCGGTTCGTGCTGGAGACGGGCAAGCAACAAAGAGAAACATGCAACCGGAGCTGGCGCCAGCACGTACCCGAATCCAGCGTCAGCCTCGTTACCGCCGGCTTCCAGATGCGTCACTAATGCCCGAGCTTTCTCCCAATCTCGTTCCAACAATGAAAGGCCCAGCTGCGCTGTCAGTGTACCGCGATCCTCCTTTTCTGCGTCCGGCGTCTGATCGGTCGCTCTCTGGAGCGGCGCAAAATCGCCGGTCTCCATGTACGTCACGTAAAAGCACTTTTCGGTTTGGCAGGACAATTTGTTGGGCGCCACGGCGATCAGCCGGTCATAAACTTTGGCAGCTTCCCGAAACTGTCGAATTGCATATAAAGTAAACCCCAGATTTGAGAGCGGGGTCGGATTCTGCGGGTCCAGTTCGGCGGCAGCCCTGAATTCCTGCGCGGCCGCTTCGAAACGTCCCTCTCTGCGGTCGATGAGAGCGAGCAATTGCAAACCGTACCCCTTGGACAAACCGGCCTTCCGAGCCATCTCGAGATGGGTCTTTGCGCCCTGGTTGTCGCGATAACCGTAGTAAAGGTGGTACGCATAGTTTAATTGGACCTCCGGCAGATCTGGAGCGAGTCGGAGCGCGGTCTCGATCGCTTTATCTGCCAAAGCGAGACGATCTTGGCTCTGATCAAAGGTGATGTAAGCGAGGTCATGCGCGTGACCGGCCGCGGTGTAAGCCAGCGCGAACCCAGGATCGATTTGAATCGCTTGGCTGAGCAGTGCGATTGCGTTAGATGCCCGCTTGTCAAAATCACCACCGCTAAGATCGTTTTCTCCGATCAGTTCCTGCGCTTTCAAGTAGAGATCGTAGGCCGCGATATTCTGCGTCGGTTTCCGCGAAATGAGTCTCTGTTCGACCGGCAACAGCGTCGCGGCCAGTTTCGCTGCCACCGCTTGAGCGATCTCACTTTGAATCGCGAAAATATTACCGAGATCTCGATCATAACTTTCCGCCCAGGTTGTTTGATCAGTCCGGGCATCGATCAGTTCGACATTGATCCGAACCCGATTCGCTTCGCGCAGCACCGTTCCTTCGACGATTGCCGCCGCCCCTAGGGTATTCGCTATCTCGCGGAGATCTCTCTTGGCGTCCGCTCCATATCGCATCACTGACGTTCGGCTGATCACCTTTAGCTCGGAGATCCTGGCCAGGTTGTTCAAAACCTCGTCGTGGATGCCGTCAGCAAAATAAGCTTCCTCTTTGTTCACGCTGATATTCGTAAAGGGCAGAACCGCGACAGTTTTATCCTGCAGAACCGACTCCGGTCTGGTTAGGAGAGCTTTTCGATAAAAAGTGAAAATTGCTCCGAGAAGGACGATCAACCCCGCGGTCAGCGTGACTAAAACTCGTTTCGTTGAAATGAGCCTGCGGATCCGTTGGAGCGCCAATTGACGCGGCTGCAGGGTTACGGTTTGTTCGAGGGCCGGAGGGGAACTGTCTTTGGGATTTGGATGGCGCGAACGGCGCGCCCCGGCAGGTCCGATCGTCCTGTTATCAGCCCCCGAGGTTTGCAGGCCGGGGGAGGAGTCCTGCTTTCCGGGCATTACGACTCGCGAGGAATTGGCTACCGTCCTTTGGCAATCAGCGATGGCTGCGTTTAGAGCTTTGCCGGTTTGGGGCCGATCTGACGGATCAGCGCCTAACAAAGAACCTAGTAGTTCTATGACCGGCAAGGGGACCGCGGCCGACTTGAGTTTGTCCAGGGCAGGCCTCGCAGCGCCTGGTCGGCTGTCTATCCCACCGATCTGGCCCGGCTTGAACGGTAAGTCGAGGGTGAGTAAGTAGAACAAGGTGCTGCCGAGTGAAAAATAGTCCGATCGATGATCGATCGGCGATCCTAGAAATTGCTCTGGACTGGCGAACGCGGGTGTACCAACAAAACCATCGTGGGTGATTTTATCGGCGCCCTCGTGAGCGCCAATAATCTTAGCCAGCCCGAAGTCGATGACTTTCACGTTGATTCCGGGGCCCTCCGCTAACATTAAGTTTGCCGGTTTCAGATCCCGGTGCACCAGTCCATACTTTTCCGCGGCTTCCAGGGTGCAGGCCGTTTGGGCGATTACTTCAAGCGCATCAGCGACCGGCAATGGCCCGCCGCTCAGGAGACGTTGAGCCACGCTCTTGCCCTCGACCAGTTCCATGGCATAGAAACACATCCCGTCCGCTCTGACGCCGTAATAAAGGACATTCGCGACATGCGGATGCCGGAGCTGGGCTGCCGCCCTGGCCTCGCGCAAGAAACGTTCCCGGATCACACCGGCAGGTCCTCCCGGAGGGACCACCTCCGGATTGTCCCCTGCCCGGCTGGGATTGATCACCTTTAAAGCAACAGGGAACTGCAACCGGGTATCGATTGCCTGGTAAGTGACGCCCATCGAACCGCGCCCGAGCTCGACAAGAGATCCATCCGTGCGCGTTTGGATTTCGTAATGATCAAACCGCCTATCCGAGTCGCTGAATTCGCTCAACTCGTCGGGTTCGAGCGCCGGGAGTAACAGGCAGCTAAAGCAAAAGTCGGAGTAGGATTCGTTCAGAGAAATTTCTGCGCCGCAGCGAAGGCAAACCGGCCGAGTTGTCCCTGCATCGATCATTAGTCAGCGCCGACGCGGCAATAGCGCCGGTTTTCCGCTCAGAGACCGATCCCGCGCCACGGCTTAGGTTCTATCAAAAACTTTCGTTTTGGACAAGGATGCGGTGCTGGTTGCGGGTTGCGCCTGACTCTTTCTCTGCTACCCCTGTAAACCGCCGCTTTGCAGCGAAGCGCGCAGCGCGCGCACCTCATCGTCGAAGTCTGCCGGACTCACCACCGTGCGCGCTATTTCCGCGCGCAGGAGATCCCGGTATCGAACCCTCAAGCGGTGAATCGTGGTCTTGAGAGCTGCAACGGTTAGGCCGGTCCTTTGCGCTGCTTCGGTGTACGAGCTTTTCGGGTTCTCGATCAGGAAACAGCGAATGTTGTCAAAGAGCTCTCTTTTGCCGGTGGTTTCCATCTCCGTTTTCAAGCGTTCGATCGTTGCCTGGAGTAAAGTCGACA
>JAFAIO010000363.1 GCA_019236675.1 Verrucomicrobiota bacterium | reverse complement strand
AGGCAATCAAGAATGCGATCTTTGGTCCTCCGGAGACGACTCGAGCATTCTTCCGGGGCCGGGCCGTGGCGCGTTTCACTTCACAGATCCAAACGATCCATTGGGATGAAGTCGTGTTTGGGCATGACTCGACCCAAACGCGCGTGGCTTTTAATCACGCTTCTGAAGATGAACGGCTGTTCCAGCTGAACGAGATCATGCGAAATGCAAGCAGCTATGATGATCTGATTTATCGGATCCATAAGCTGGATCAAGGCGAGTAGCGAAGCGTGATTGGTGATTGGCGAAAGGTGATTGTCGACGCATCGCTTCACGGCCGATTCATGTCCCATAAGTCCCATCCGGTGAAGTCGCCGGCGTTGGTTTGCTGCCCACCAGTCACATAGTTCTCGGCCCTTATTCTAGGAAACCTCCGCGTCCTAGGAGAGTTTAATGAGGTGTATGCGTGAGATCTTAACCAATCACATTACAAAATCAGGGATCAACCGGCTGGTTTGCGGCGGTGTAGCGTCCTTGCTGTTAGCGGGCGGTTTGGCACTCCAGCCAACTGCAGTCGGTCAAGTTGTTATTACCGTAGCTCCTCCAGCCCCTATCGTTGAGACGATCCCGGCGTCGCCAGGTCCTCTGTGGGTCTGGGATCCTGGTTATCACGCCTGGAGGGGCGGGAAGTATGTATGGGTCCCTGGCCACTATGTAAAAAAGCGGCGTCCGAATGATGTTTGGGTCGCTGGTCACTACAATAAGAGTGGCCGCGGCTGGGTATATGTCCCGGGCCACTGGCGTTAACCAGTTCTAGAAGAAGGTCGGCTTGCTGACCCGTTTTCTCAGCTTCTCTTAGCGTAGCGAAGGGAATCAGACTAGGTTTCCTTTGCTATGTTGTCCGAGAGCTCTCTGGGTTCGGCTGACAACGACGCGTCCGCGCCGGCGACTCAGCCGTATTTTCCTAGTTCAGCCACAATTGCAGGTTACACAATTTTGTCGCCGATTCCGCAGCCGGGGGCGCAGGCTGACGTTTACGTTGCGCGGGATCATGATAACCAACGTTACGCCGTTAAACTCTATCGCGGTCTGACAACCCCATCGGAGGCTGCGGCGGGAGCGTTGACTCACTTGTCCAGCGACCGCCTTTTAGTGCCCCTTTTCCGCGGTGAGTGGCAAGGGAGGGTCGTCGAGGTAACGCAATTGCTTCCACTCGGTAACCTTGCGGATTTCATCAAGAGGAACGGACCTCTGGATAAAGAAAAAGCGCTGCGGCTGGTTCGCCAGGTGAACGAGGGGCTGGAGCAATTGCATGGAGCCGGAGTTCAGCACCGCGACCTCAAGCCGGCAAACATTTTAGTGCGATGTGAACGGCCGCTTGACGTGGTTCTTGCAGATTTCGGCTTGGCAGCGGTTACCGATACGACGGTGCTTACTCAGCCCCATGGCACCCTTTTTTATTCCGCGCCGGAGACCGTAACCGGCATGTATTCCAAAGCCAGCGACTACTGGTCGCTCGGCATCGTCTTGATCGAAGCGTTAACCGGCAGCTCTATTGCAGCGATACTAAAAAACGATGTATTGCTTCCTTATCGGATCGTGCAAGGCAGGGTGCCGATTCCGCCGTCGATTCCCAAGGGATGGCAGCCTTTGTTAAGAGGATTGCTGCAGAGAGACCATTATCGAAGGTGGCAAGCCGCGGAGGTGCATCATTGGCTGGATCGTGAGAGCCAGAAGGTCGGTATCGCTGCTGAAAAGAAAGCCAGGCCACTTTTTGTAGCCTCACTAGCGTTGGCTTTGGCTGTAACCATTGGCGTCGGTCTTTGCTTTGATTCAGGCGTGCCGGCCCGGATTGATGTGTTTGCAATTGCCATCACAACGACGACCGCGCTTGCATGGATTTTATCAGGAATCTTTCTGCTGACCGGGGTTAATCATACATTAAGCGGAGCGCCACACGGCGCCATTTCGGTTCTTATCGGAATATTTCTGGCGGTTGGTGCGTACTTCTTGCCGAGGCTTTTGGGGTAGCGGGGGATTCAAGAATCGTCCTCGTGCTCGTGCTCGTCCTCGTGCTGGAAAGATGTTGTGGGAACCCGTCGATACGTTGCATCTATCATCTTGCAAAATTCAATGTAGACCAGCTCCCAACGCCGTGGAGAAATCAGGCGGTTCGAATAGAGCACGAGGACGAGGACGAGCACGATTTCGGGCGGTCTGCGCCCTTGGCCACGAGATAAGACTGTTAACAGCGCCAAAAATAAAATACAAACCAGGCTGTTGCCTGGGCTGGGTGAGTCCGGGTTTAGGCGGATTATGGCGCAGAAACAGAATTTCTCTTTCTTAGCAGATCATCTTTCCCTCGATTTCGTAGGTACTGAGTTCCGGCGATCAGGAGAATATCAAGATCGATTAGAATCCTTCGACGATCTCCGTGATTGGTTAAAGCAGGCCGGCCTGCTTGCGTCTCCCGAGGCAGTTGGGCTGGTGAAACGTTGCTCTGCAAAGACAAGCGAACGTGTTCTGAGCGTCGCCAAGGAATTGCGGAAGTCAATCCGGACCGCGGCTGAGGCGATCATTGATGGTAAGCCGGTACAGCCAGGACCCATTCGCGCGATCAATAATCTTCTGATAAAGAGAGACGGCCATTTCCAAATAGAACGACGCTCAGCCCAGCTAGAACGACGATTTGTCTCAGAAATGGCTGACCCCTTGGCCTTGCTCGCACCGCTCGCCGAGTCCGCCGCCGACCTCCTCTGTGATGCGAACCCCGCGCTGATTCGAAAATGCGCGGACGAGAGCTGCGACCTGCTTTTCTACGATTCCACAAAGAATCACCGGCGTCGCTGGTGCAGCATGAGCGCCTGCGGCAACCGAGCCAAGGTCGCTGCGCACCGGGCCAGGCAGCGGGCGGGGTAGGGCAGAGCGACACGGCGATGGAGCGACAGGGCGAAACGGCGAAGGGGTGAAAAACTCGGCGCGCCGAGCATATGGTTTCACCCTGAGGCTGGTCGCGCCGGTTGTGAGCCGCGTCTCTTCGTGGACGAGGCTTCGAAAATTGATGCGAATCGAGCGCGGATGTCGGGTCACATATAGACGACGCCACCCCGAAGAAACGCCTCAAAACCGGCGCGGAGTGAGCTCAAGCAGCGAACACACGCCTTGCCGCGCCGAGTCCCACCGCCGCTACGCTTTGGCGCGGCCCTGCTGCGTATCGTATGAGGCCGTAAGACTGGCCGCGACGTAGGCCTTGCGAAGTCGGGTTTTCGCCCCTACCGACATCGGGGTCGATCGCCGTTTCGCCAATTCGCCCATTCGCCCCATCGCCGTGTCGCCCCATCGCCCTTTCCCCCGCGCGCCACTTCACTTCCGTTGAATGCGTTCCTCGACCGTCTCTTCCTTCCAGCCCAAAGGGAATCTTGGTCGCAGTATGACATTCCCCGTGTCAGTGATTCCCCACTTAGGAAATTGGCAGTAAAAGCAGCGCGCACCGAATAGGCTGCGCAGGAACGCGTAACGGAAGAACGAGCGGTTGCAGCGAGGGCAATTCCAGTTCGCGAGCCACATCGCCAACAAGAAATAAAGGAAGAAAGTGCCGGCGATAATGATTCCGGGCAGGTAAAATCGCACTTCGATTATTGCAGCCACGAAAATCGTGACCACAACAGCGCGCAGTCTGCGGTAACCAGTCCAACAATGGACATAGTCATTTTCAGCCAACGTCTTGAGGCTGGGTAGCACGGTCCTCTTCACCGGAGTAATAAGCCTAGCTGTCTGACAAAATGCGCCGCATTTGTGAGCAATCCAGGCCTTATCGGCAGGCTAACGAAATATCAGAAAGATACAGAGGGCGACAAACAGGAGGCCAATCGTGATAAAAATGACCTGCTGTATACTGAGTCGGCCCGGTAACCTGGGCTCTAGAGTCGGGTTTTTGGCGGCTGGCTGTGGAGCGTCAACCGGTGCGGGCAGAGTCTGGCTGAGTGCTCTCTCTAGCGTATTGCAAATAGTTTCACGACTAAACGGCTTCTGGAGAACCTCAAAGATATCAAGGGCAATCGCCTCAGTCGCAATATCTGTCGCGCCGTAGCCAGAGATGAGAATAATGGGGACGCTACTACCTTGTTGGCGGACCTTCTCTGCGACTTGGAGGCCGGTGCCATCAGCGAGCCGATAATCTAGTAAATACGCGTCAAATGATTGCTCTGCGAGGGTTTCAGTGACGCCGATAACCGAATGGCTCGTGCAAACTTCGTATTGTTGATCCTCTAAGATTCGGCTCAACACCATACAAACACCGATATCGTCATCCAGGACGAGAATACGGCGCATGTTCATTGAAGCGGCTTTACGTGCGCAGCCTAGCCGCGAAAGGTGAAGAGTGGAAAGTGAAAAGTGAGGTAATTGGGGCGGAGCGAAAAACCAACACAGCGTCCACCAGGCTATCACCTACACCTATCAGCAAATCACCTATCGCCTTTCACAGCCCTTCCCGAGTTTCCTCTGTTGCTAAACGGCTTCCGCAATCGCCTGGCCGACCTCGGTTGTATTCGCGTTCCCGCCGATGTCTCGCGTGCGCGGGCCGTCGGTCAAGACACTTTCGATCGCTTTCAGAATCGAGGCTGCCGCATCCGGTTCCCTTAAATGTTCTAACATCATCGCGCCGCTCCAGATCTGACCAATCGGGTTAGCGATACCCCTGCCCGCGATATCAGGGGCAGAGCCGTGAACGGGTTCGAACATAGACGGAAACTGTCTCTCCGGATTGAGATTAGCCGAAGGAGCGATCCCGATAGTGCCGGTCACGGCCGGGCCTAAGTCGCTCAGGATATCGCCGAACAAGTTAGAGCCCACTACCACGTCGAACCAATCCGGGTGCTGAACAAAATGCGCCGTCAAAATATCGATGTGATATTGGTCAACTCGGATCCCAGGGTATTGCGACGCTATGGCTTTCACTCGTTCATCCCAGAATGGCATCGTGACCGTGATCCCATTACTCTTAGTGGCGGAGGTGAGATGTTTCTTGGGCCGGGACTGGGCCAGCTCAAACGCGAAGCGGAGGATCCGATCAACTCCGCGCCGGGTGAATACGGTTTGTTGAGTGACGACTTCATCCTCGGTGCCATCATAAATACGCCCGCCGATGGACGAGTACTCGCCCTCATTATTTTCGCGTACGATCAGAAAATCGATGTCGCCAGTTCTACGATCTCGCAGAGGCGATTCTATCCCTGGCATCAGTCGTACCGGTCGCAGGTTTGCGTATTGCTGGAAATGTCTGCGGATCGGGATCAGGAGTCCCCAAAGGGAAACATGATCGGGAATTGGAGGAAAGCCGACTGCTCCTAAGAAAATGGCATCATAGTCCCGGAGTTGCTTCAAACCATCCTCGGGCATCATTCGTCCGGTCTTTTGATAGAACTCGCAGCTCCAAGGAAAGTGGTTCCATTGCAAACTGAACCCGTGTTTTCGGCCCGCCGCTTCCAACACACGGATCCCTTCGGGAACAACTTCCTTCCCTATGCCGTCACCCGGAATGGTGGCGATACGATAACTTTTCATGCCTTTTGTGTAGCATGGACTAAGGGCTTTGGCATGTTGGGGCACGAGACGCTTCGTCCTCGAAAAAAGTTGGTTAGCGTCATTACCGCGGACGAGCCCAGGGCATGGAGGGGAGCCGCTTTGGCACGTTTGCCGCCGCCCCACAATGTTCGCCTCGGCGCAGGTCCGGCCGAAGACCTATCAAAACAGGCGGCTCCCGGGAATTACCCAGGGCGATGCCGTTCTATGACCGCGGTTGCAAACGAATCGAAAGCCATGGGTAGATGGATCGCGCCGAAACGTTCCCGGGAGCCGCCTGCTGCGACATTTTGTGGCCCGAAACGCGCAGATACGAATATCGCGAGGTTGTGGGATTGCACGCCAAAGCGGCTCCCCTCCAGACGTTGGGAACAAATACGCCTCGTCAGCGTGCCAAGGCTTTCGAGGAACCACTTTCAGACCTTGCCTAGAAACACGCTATGCATTTGCCGATTAGCCGAGCTAGAGTCTCGCAGTGCGACATACCCCCCACCATGGTCTATAAAAAAGTCCTCACCGATAGCACCCAGGGATTCTCGCTGAAGGAATGGCGATTTGACTCTACCGAAGCAGGCGACGACTTGCGAAAGGGCTCCTGGAGCATCACTAAGAGCTACCTGGCCGGCGGGCGCCAGGAAGGGACCGAGATCGTTGAAATTGACAACGGCGCCCTGAAATTTGTCGTTGTACCGACCCGCGGTATGAGTATCTGGCGGGCGGAAATCCAAGGCATCCGGTTGGGGTGGGACTCGCCAGTCACGGAAATCGTGCATCCAAATTTTGTGGACCTGACTGACCGGGGAGGAAAAGGTTGGTTGAACGGGTTCGGGGAGTGGCTATCACGCTGTGGGTTAGAATCGATGGGACCTCCCGGCCCGGATGGGGCCCAAGTTTTGATGCAACACGGTCGCATTAACTATTTGCCAGCGAACTATTTGGAGCTCCGGTTTGAGCGCGAACCAACCCCGCGCATCGTATTGCGGGGCACGGTCGATGAATCATTTATGTTCGGACCACACCTGCGGTTGACGACTGAGATTTCGACGGAGATCGGGAGCGGCGAGTTAGTGCTAAATGACACCGTGACAAATTTGGCGGACGTCCCTCAAGAGATGGAGAGCCTGTACCATATTAACTTTGGTCCTCCATTGCTTGGCGCCGGCGCCAGGTTTGTCGCCCCGATCAAACGGGTGGCTCCTCGAGACGCTCGGGCTGCCGAGGTCGATATGGCAAAATGGAATCTCTATGTAGGCTCACAGCCGGCCGGCTATACCGAGCAAGTCTATTTCGCCGAACTTTGGGCGGATCAACAAGGTTCTACTCAGGCCTTGTTACAATCGCCTGACGCAAAATCGGGCGCGCTAGTCGCGTTCAATGCGCAGCAGCTGCCTTATTTTACTCTGTGGAAAAATGAAGCCCCGCTGAAGACTGGCTATGTGACTGGCTTGGAGCCAGCGACGAGTTATCCGTTTCATCGATCGGTTGAACGAAAAGCCGGTCGCCTCTTAAAACTTCCCCCAGGTGGAACTCACGACGCAAAGGTCGCTATCAAAGCGCTATTGACCGAAGCCGAGGTGAACGTCGCCATCCAGCGAATCAACGAATTGCAGCGCGAGGAACCCCACGTGGAAACGAAGCCGATGGACGAGGCGTGAGAGGTGAAAAGTGAAAAGTGATAGGCGATCGGTCGGCTCGGTTCTCAGAAGTCGCTTGGCGAAGGCGGATCCCATCCGTCGAACCGCCCCTCGATCTGCCTGACCCTGCACCGTATCCGGCAGGACGCGCGCTCCACACTCGCCCATACGCCCACACGCCGTTACGCCTAATCCGCCGGCCGGCTTTGGGAGTACTTGGTCACCCCGATCTGTTTTCGGATGGCAGAAAACAAATTCTCGACTCCCTGGCGATTCGCGAAATTGATCACGAAGGCTGGTAGACCGCCGCCGCCATCCGTCAGAATCGTGTAGGTTGCAATTGTCTTCTTGCCTCCGTCTGCGGGTTCCAGGCTCCAGGAACCTTGATCCAACGTTATCCGGGTCACGCCGGGACTAGGGCTTGGTCCTAGCGAGTTTACTGGTTCCCAGTGCACTTGATAACTGGTCGTTCCATCCTCGTGCTTTTGCGTCTGGCTGAATACTGACACCGTGATATCCCGAGCGCCGACGAATGGCGGATCCAGACGAAGATAGCTGATGATTTGATTGAGTTTCCGGTCGATGATCTTGGTTTTCGTCGTGTAGGGCATGAAGCTCGGGTAGTCTTCCACCCCGTCGATCACGTTTTTTACGACCCAATTCGGCGCATCGATCGCACCTACGGCCCGGAGCTCCTTAATGGGACAACCGGGGTGGGTCCGCGCAAAAATCGCTAAATCATCGTTCTTGCTGAGTTGCACCCAATCCGGGCTATCTGCGCTGGCTGGACTGCTTCCGGCGAGGATTGCCAGCCAGCTGAAAACGCAGACAATCGAAAACGCAGTAGTTCCCTTTCTCACGTTTGACTTGCGCGATAACATGCCGCTCCCGCTCGGATTGAACCAAGCTCACTTGTGTGTCGTTCGCTCTATCAACAAAATCGACAGAACCGGGGTACTCCGACCCTCTTCAAATCGCAAAAGTGTCCTACTGTGGGCAAGCCAAAAATTTACTGACCAACGTGGGAATACTCTTCGTCGATGTCTTTTTGGGAGTACTCGGTCATGAACAAACTCGCGATAATAGCGATGACGGCGCAGATGGCGATGTACCAGGAGATTGCACCGCTGGACTTGAACTGACTCAAGAGCCAAGTCGCTATCAATGGAGAAGGTCCACCCGCTATGACGGAGGCAAGTTGATAGCCCAGCGAAGCGCCGCTGTAACGCATCCGAGGAGTGAACTGTTCGGCGATAAGCGCCGCCTGCGGACCATAAACCATGCTATGCGGGATCGACCCTAGCATCGCCCCGATGACCATGAGGATCACATTGCGGGAATCAAGCAGCGCAAAGAAAACGAAGCCGTAGACCGCCATGGTGACGGCCCCAATTAGATACATCCTTTTGCGGCCGATCTTGTCCGATAGATAACCGAAAAACGGGATACAAAAAAACTCGATCACCGCGAACCCCATGATAGCGCCCAATAAAAGGTTTCTGTCCATCTTCAATTGGCCAACCGCATAGGCGAAGACGAAAGCAGTGAAAATATAGTAAGGCGTCTGTTCCGCCAGGCGGATGAGCGCCGACAAAATCACCGACTTCGGTTGCCGTCCCAATACCTTGGCCGCCGGAAGCTTCTCGACCTTGTTCTCTGCCACTATTTTGGAGAAGGTCGGAGTCTCCAGGATACCAAGCCTGATCCAGAGGCCAATCACCACGAGCACGCCGCTGAACAAGAAGGGAATACGCCAGCCCCAGACGAAAAATTGATTTCCGCTTAGTGCGTAACTGAATCCCAAGACCGCCAGGTTCGCTAAAAAGGATCCGACCGGCACGCCGAATTGTGGCCAGGCGGCGATGAATCCCCGGCGTCCAAAGGTTTTCGTCCATTCCATCGCCAGCAAAACCGAACCGCCCCATTCACCGCCAACCCCGATTCCCTGCACTATCCGCAAGAAAGTAAGAATGACAGCGCCCCAGATGCCAATCTGATTGTATCCGGGCACAAACGCGACCAAGAACGTCGCGATACCCATTAGCAGAAGAGTAGCGATCAATGCTCCCTTTCTTCCGATACGGTCCCCGTAATGCCCAAAGATGTAGGCGCCAATGGGCCGGGCGGCGAACCCGCCGAAATAGATACCGAATGAATTGAGCAAACCGACAGTCGGGTCGGCCTCGGGAAAAAAGGTTTTCGCAAAAACGAGACCGGTGACGATGCTGTACAGAAAGAAATCATACCATTCGATCGAAGTGCCGATTGTGCTGGCAACTACGGCCCGAACCAGCATCGAGCGGCGTTGGGTATCGCTGAGTTCACCTTGGATTGCCGTGCTCATCTTTTCCTCCTGCGTGAGACGAAATCAAGGGAACGGGACACAACAAGGGCTGGGTCGAATTCTGACTGGCGCAAACAAAACGCGACACACAGAAAAACGTTAATGATCGTAACTGGGGGGTGCATGATTTGTTTCTGGTCGGCGATCTCGGTATGGATCGACCGCGGTACTTTAGCTAGAAGAGCTGGCGAGCGTCAATGGGGCGTGTGGCCGACACGGCATGCGGCGACACGGCGAAGGGGCGATACGGCGAAGGGGCGAGACGGCGAAAGGGCGATCCAACTAATGAGGACGGGATCTACATAAGTCCCGTCAGTCCCATGGAGCGTGTCGGGCCGTAAGACGTTCGGCGAGCTCAGTGGACTCGCTTGGCGAAGGCGGATCCCGTCCGTGCTCAGAGCTGTGCGTGCCCCAATACGCCGCGGCGCGAATAGGCTACTGATGCGCCCGCACACATTGTGCCTTGCCCGCAATCCATTATGCTCCCGCATGAAAGTCCTCCTGTTCGACACCTTTGGCACGCTTGTGGATTGGCGAACCAGCTTGATTGCGGTTCTGACCGAGTTCGGCCGTCAGAAGGGGCGGCAGTTGCCGGCCGCGGAAATCGTTGATCGTTGGCGCGCGGCTTACGAGCCGATGATGGCTCGCGTGCGCACGGGCAAACTGCCCTGGACTGATCTCGACTCGCTCCATCGAATGGCTCTAACGGAATTGCTCCCTGAGTTTCAGCTTTCGGATCTGACCCCGACCGAGATCGACCAGCTCACCCTTGGCTGGCATCAATTGTCGCCATGGCCAGACTCGGTACCGGGTCTCACCCGGCTAAAACGCAAATTCATTCTGGCGCCGCTCTCCAATGGTAATTTCTCGTTGCTCGTCGATTTAGCGAAGTTTGCGAGTTTGCCGTGGGACGCAATCTTGGGTGTGGATCTTTTCAAGCATTACAAACCGGATCCGGCCACCTATCTGGGAGCCTGCGAGCTGCTGAAAGTATCACCGGAGGAAGTCATGCTGGTCGCTGCGCACAATTACGATTTAAAGGCTGCGCAAAGCCTCGGGTTTAAAACGGCATTCGTTGCGCGCCCGACGGAATACGGCCCACGCCAGTCAAAAGACTTCGGCCCGGAAGGCGCTTGGGATTTTGTGGCGCGTGACATGATCGAATTGGCGGAACGGCTGGGGTGTTGATGCTCGGGTGGGGACGGCGTATCGGCGTGTGGGCGTGTGGGCGAATGCCGATGGCTTTGGCCGCGAACCGGTGCCTCGAAACGCGTGACGCGTTCATGTGATGTGCGATCGCTGCTGATCCCGCCGCAACACGTGAGAACAGGCGGCTCCCGGGAACGTCTCGCTGCGATCCATTCACGCGTGCCTTCGATCCGTTTACACCCGGGCTGTCGAGCTGCACCACGCTGGGTAATTCGCGGGAGCCGCCTGTTTTCACGCGTTGCGGCCGTATTACCGTTGAGACGAAATTCGCGGGGTTGCCTGGCACATTCCAAAGCGGCTCCCCTCCAGGCGGTGGGCGATCGCACATCACGTTAACGCGTTTCGAGCCTCCGCTTCGCGGCTAGAGCCACGCCACCACGCCCTTACGCCCGCAGGTCGAAACACCCAGACCTCCTACTTCTTCTTAAACGGCCCGTGAACCAATCGTCGTTCCAGCAACCAAAGAACGATACCCACGATCGCGTAGATGATGAACTGATAGAGGTAGACAAACAGAGTAGGGGGTAGCATCGAGCAGCAATATTACCGCGCTGGCCGCCAAGTTAAACCAACAAACTTCTTTTTCTTATTCCTGCTCGCATTTTTTCTGCAATTTGATATCCGATTGGCGTCTACCAGCGTGTATATGGCGAAAATCCCTCATCCTATCAGGCTGACAGGGTTAGTCCTATCAGCAGTCATTATTACCCTCGGTACAGCTCGAGCCCAGAAAGCTCCGGCAACTCCGGCGGAGACTCCCAACGCGAATACCATCACGAGCAATGGAACCCTCCCGTCGCCAACTTGGCTGTTCAAGGCGATTAGTGTGGCAATACCCGACTACGACTGGAAGGCCAAGGTGCGTCAATTCGTCGCTGACCCGAACTTCGATAAATCGGATTATCCGGACGATCTTTCGAAAATCACTAACTTGGGTGTCCGGCTAGCAGTTGCGTTTGTGGCGATTATGGCTCAGGACAATGACAGCTTGGAGAAAGCAGCCAAGGTCAGCTCCGAACTCGCTTCCGGATTCAGTGTGTCGGGAGACATTAAGAGTAAGGCCGAAGCGGCCGCGGACGCGGCGAAGGCCGGGAAATGGGAAGACGTCAACACGCAGTTGGATTTGATCGCCCAAGATGTTTCTAAGGAATTGAAGAGCGGCACTCACAAAGCCGAAGCGACGATGTCATTTGCGACCGGGTGGCTGACAGGCCTTAACATTATGACTAGCGCATTGGCGGAGAACTACTCAGAGCCCGCTGCACAACTGATCCGGCAAGGACCGCTACCTGGTTTGCTGGTGACTCAGCTAAAGGGCTTGAGTCAGAACTACAAGAGCAACGATGACGGAAAGGATCATTCGAATTACAAATCGATAACTGATGGTGTCACCGAGCTCGCAGAATTGGTTAACAAGGACCAGACCAAGCCGCTTAGCAAGGCAGAGGTGGCGAGTCTCCGCGACAAGAGCGGGGAATTGATCAAGAGCATCGAAACGCTTTCCTGAAAGGGACTAAGTGCTTCTAGTTTCTGACTCCTGGACCAAAAGGCAGTGAGCTCGTTGGTCCAGGTAGATTTGAGGGCGCGACGGTGGCGCCTAGCGGACTGTTTTTTGTCTGTAGAATCTGATTCGCCGGGTGAAACCGGGCGGCATGGCTTGGAACTGGATTATCAAGCATGAGCGGCGAACTGGCTGACACAGTCACGGCAAAGGCCGAAACGCCCCTGCATCTCAACACTGTTCTTTATCGCGATGAGGTTACGCCCAAGATTATCAGGGTCTTTGGCAGCCTATTTGCTGTGAGTCAGGGTTCTCCGAATGAGATTCAGAAGGGTATCGCCGACTACCTCCACTTTAACTACCAGGATGAGGTGGCTGAGGCTCTGGGAGCGGCCGTTGAACAGCACCGGGAAGCGCCTTCGAACTTGGGTCAATCGCTTCAGGCGCTAAGGTCCGCTTTAGACATTCCGGCCAAAGCGTTCTTTGCCGTTAAACTCTGCGAGATCCTTAAAAGAGTTGATGCAAATTGGGAAAGACGCCTTGGCTCCATTGGTCAAAATCTGGGTCTGCCGGAGCCGGCCCACGGGTT
>JAFAIO010000463.1 GCA_019236675.1 Verrucomicrobiota bacterium | reverse complement strand
CGGCCATTCGATCCAGCCCGTGATAGTCGGCTGCTCCGATTGCTTCGAGAGTTTTTAGAAGCAAAAGGGTAGGAGGGTATTGCTTACGGAATCGTCTGCGCGTTCCGGCGACGGATGCGCGCCGCCATGGTGCGCATGACGATCAGGGCGAAGAAAGGCGTCTCTTGAACTAAATAGAGGAACTGCCTTTCGTCGATCTTGATGAGAATGCAATCGGTCCTGGCGATCGCGGTGGCACTGCGAGGAGCACGATCGATTAGGGCCAACTCTCCAAAAAAGCCGTCTTCGCCTACGGTCTCGACTACTTGATCGCGGATGACGATGTCGACTTCTCCTTTCTTCACGACGTACATGAAATCGCGTGACTCGCCGTCCCGAAAAATGATCTGACCGGTCGTATAAGGTGTCGGGACGGCGTCTTTCTCGAAGAGGTTCGGTAATTTCATTACTGATCTTTCCGCTGATTGCCGGTTAGGGACCCGCGTGATGCTTGTAGCGAGCAAACGCTCACACCAGCTCCGGAAGCGGCTTACGAAGCGATTCTTATCTCTCGTTTTCGCAAAGTAAAGCCGGAAAAGGGTCTGGGGTTTGTGATAAGTAGTTGGGGGTGTCCAGTTAGTTCTTGCGGTTCATGGGTTCTACGATGGTTTCTGGCTCCGCGACAGGATGGAACTCATAATAACTATGGATTTTATGGGATGCGCACAGCATCGTTTTTCGCTTGCTGTGGCGATCAATTGTGAACTGCGAACCACGAACGGCGAACCGTTCACCTACCCGGAAGCGGCGTAGCTTGGCCAACATTGGGGAGAGAATCGGGCCGAGGGCGGGAAAATCGAGCCTTGCACTCGACCTCCAGCCATTTGCGAATGCCTGTCAGCATGAACTTGAACGAGGCGGGACCTGGTATAAACCCGGGCAGGAAGAGGCGCGAATCGAGATTATGCAAACCGTAGGTTCCGGCAGCGACCCGGCGTTTAGCGATAGCCGCCAGGCGCGCGTTATAGCAACGCATAAGTTTGCCAAAGAGCCCGCCAACCGGTCCTGCATAGGGCAGCTCAGAGTATCGATGCGGGTGGTTGCTGTAAGCTTGCCCGACCGGGCCGATAAAGTAGGCGCCGATGTCCAGGTAGAACGCCACGGTCATGAGCTCGGCATCGCCGAGATAATAATATTTGTCTTTGTAGACGCTCTCGAACCAGGTATGGAACTGCTCTTGATACAATCGGTTATACCGATCTCGTTCTTGGGAGATGTCCTTGCCGGCGAACCGATCACTCAGAATTTCGAAGGTGGCGTAACAAGTGTAGGAGATGAAATCGAACCCTTGGCTGTAGAGAGGATCAAGGAAGCCGGCGGCATCACCGACCAGCGCCCAACCATCGCCCATCGATTGAGTGGAATAGTAGGCAAGGTGCGATCGGGCGTGTACATCTTTTTCAATGCACTCTGCGTCACAGAGCGCTTTCTTGCCCAAAGGATGGGTCATCAGATGGTTCTTGAGCCTCTCGCCAAGATTCGGTCCGGAGGGCAGCTCAAAGAGCCGTTGATCGTACACCAAGCCAACACTGCAATCGCCGCCCTTTAAGGGAATTAGCCAGCCCCACCAGCCGTAGCCCATCAGATGATTTGTGGCCCATTGCCGCATTGCCCAACAGGGCTCAGCAAAACCGGGAGCTGTCTCCCATATTTCTGGTCCATCTAAATCTGTGGTTTTACGGAAGCGAGCCCAAATCGCATTGATTGGGTGTGCGTCCAGGGGACGCAAAAGCTTTAATTTTCTCGGGATCACAGCGTTCCGGCCGGTTGCGTCAATCACCCAACGAGCAGACACCGTGTGAGTATCGTCATTGGATTTTACTTCTATCCGGTTCTTATCCTCGCCACCTAATTCCAAATCCACGACCTTGGCAGGCCGCCATAGTTCACACCCGACATGCAACGCCTTTTGCAGAACAACCTCATCCAGCTTTGAGCGGTCGAGCTGAAACGCTGGTAGCCGGGTCTGATGTTTCGGCCCGATCTCGGCGCAGCGGGTGTAGGGGTCATTGCTATGCTGATAGAACCACATTCGCAGGCCAGACTTCGTGATCTGTTCGTGACCGAGATGATTGGATAGGTTCAAAACTCGGGTCAGGAAACATGCGCCTACTTCGCTGGTGGATTCGCCGACTTTTCGATCAAACTGCTCGCTCTTTTCGATGATAAGTACCCGTAACGATGGGTTTTGCCGTTTCAGCAGAAAGGCAGTGGACGCCCCGGCGATCGCTCCTCCGATAACCACAAGGTCGTAGGCAGACTGCATGCGGGTATAAAGATCCGGTTTTGCGGCAGGTATTCAAGACTTATCCGCCTTCGTCCCTATCATCGGCACTGCGGCGCGACAGGTTCCGCCTTCGCCAAGCGACTCGGCTGAGCTCGCCGAATGTCCTACGGCGCGACAGGTTTGCTTTTGCGTGGAGCGAGGATTGCCGTACGGGGAGGGATCGCATCCTCGCGATCCGCCGTTTTCGGAGCGGGACGTGTTTGGAAAATCGAGCGATTGAATGTGTTTTTGGGCGTGCAACATCTTACACGGCGCGCAGGACGCGGGTCCGCCCTGGAGAGGGCCGGGCAATATCGGGAGGCCCATCGCCGCCAATCCCAACGGGAAAAACTACTTGCTTTTCGCAGTAACGGGCTATGGTGTCGACTTCGTGATACCACGCCACGCCATTAAATCGGCTGATAAGCATCGTTCACATCCGTCGATGCAGCTCCAGGCGTGTGCACCGGCGATTCGTTGTTGGTTTGATCGCTAAGGCGGCGACTAGCAACACGTCCTCTCTCAGAGTTCGCGCGCCAGTTACCCCCTTCAGGCACAAGCAACCTCACAAGTATTGTTTTATGAGCTATCTTCTCGCCATATCCGGACATCCTAACAAATTCTCAAGACCTGGTTTTTTACTCCAGGCCTTGGCCCGGCATTTGTATCCTTACCAGGTTGAGCTCAGAACCGCTTACGCGATTGATATGAAGCCTGAGGCACCTGAAGCAGCGTCACGCCTCACTGATCTGATAGGACTTATCCGAAATGCTCGGGAAATTCTCGTGCTGGCGCCGGTGCCAAAGGACGATTGGAGTGGTTCTCTGAAGGCGCTTCTTGATCGTTTGCCAGACCGCGTTTTCCAATACAAACCTCTGTTGGTGGTCGGTTCCGGAGGTTTTGTGGGTGAGATGCAAGACCTAGAGCGGTCGCTGGCTCCTGACCTAGAACGCCTTGCTGCTCACTTAGCGCTGCCCTCGGTGCACGTCGGGTTAAAAAACTGGGTTTTTGTTGGGGACCAGCCGCCTTCGCTCACGGTCGGAACCGAAGCTCGATTAGCAGATGCTATACGCCGATTTTGCGGTCAGACTGCTGAAGCAGTGCGGCTCTCGGAAGCAGCATGAGTAGTATGGCTCGGTGGCTTGATGAAATCTTCGCCACCCGCCTGGAGGGGAGCCGCTTTATCGCTTTGCTAGGTCTGTGGGTGGCAGCAGGCGGCTCCCGGGAACGTTTCAGCGCGTCGTAGCTCTATCGGGTCGCATAAGAAAGGTACAAGGTCTAAAACCGTGGGCTATGGCGACGTGCTGGGTCATTCCTGGGAGCCGCCTGCTTTCACATTTTCAAGTTGCACCCGCGGTGGGAGGAATTGAGGGGGGTGCGTCAAACGTGCCAAAGCGGCTCCCCTCCAGGCACTGATCACTGATTACTCGACGAAGAAGGTGGCAGCTCATGCCCTTCGCACTAACCACCATTGGCCGTATCCTCAAGAAAGTCTGGTGATACCTCCATCCGATATACCTTCCAACCGGGACCTTCCAATCGGGCGAACAAAGTGATGTGGTTAGTCCCAATGCGGAAACTGGTCGGGCCGGTGAAGGAGAAATTCTTCAGCTTGGACCAGTCGAGATCGGACGGGCCGGGAATCTTGATGAAGGATTGAGTATTGCTTTTGGCCTGGTTGTTCTTCTTAACTAACCCGGCGATGGCCTCGGGAGTGCAGTACATGTCGACGGCCTGATTAAGAAACGCGGGGCCCACAAAAGCGCTCAGCGCTGCAAAAGGACTTTGATTGGAGCCGGAGCTTTCTTTTGTTTGTTGAGTAAGAATCGTCGCAACTTGTTCTTTAAGTGACTCCCTCAGAGCGGGAAAATCGACCAGGTTGGCCAGTTTGTTCGAGTCTCCGGCGAGAAATGCGCCTTTAAGCGAGGAGACGTAGAGGAAAGGAGAAACCACGTAGCCGGCCAAGGCCAAGATCAGCAGAACGGCAACGACGATGACGAGAGTCTTTTTCATGACGAGCGTTCGAAACCGTGGACGATCGCGTCGATAACTGTGTCCAATAGTGTCGTCACCTTTTGCAGGTCGTCGATCTCCGGCGCTTGACGTCGAGCCAGCTTATCGTGGGCCGAGTGAGCTAGGAACGATGCCACCAGAATTTTTGAGCTTAACAGGTCGTGGAAGAATTTTCGCATCCGGTTCGCTTCTTCTTCCCGTCCGACAATGCGGCCCTGAATATATCCCTCAAACTTCGGATCCTGGGCGGCAGAATCCATCAACAGCAGCAACAGACTGTTCCCATTTTTCATTGCGCATGCCGGTATTACTTCGTCGTTGGAGGACCGTTTGATGGCGCAAGGCAATGATGTCATCCGGCAGTCGCATTGGCCATTTCCCCGTGTAGGATCGGCATATTTCTCATCGAACCGGACCAAACCGCTAAGCTTTACTTGAGCCAATTCTTCCGGGGTAAGACTCATTTTCTCGCAGAATGAAGCGTTCCAGAAGGCAAAAGCATCCGTGGTAAGGTCGCCCACAGCCGCAGACAACTTGAAGCGTTCGAGATCAGAACAGAGATTTCCTAGGTCAGCGATAATAATAGGTGCGTGACTCCTTGCCAGCGTTTCGGTTGCAAAATTGATTGTCATGGTAAGCCGAGCGGTTCGGCGGCAAAAGCTTTTGTTGAGAGTAAGCATCTGAAAACGCTTTTGATAAGCTTAAATTACAACTAGCACCGGTTGCGCAATTAAGTGACCGTGATCGGGAGAGGGTTGTTTTAATCCGATGGAATCTACTCATCAATTTGGCTTGTCCTGTGCGATGGCGCTGCCGCTCCATGATGATGGGTCGATCGATTATCGTCTTCTCGTCACCCATGCTCGATCTTGTCTTGATGCCGGGTGTTCGAGCGTCACCGTTTTCGGTACCACCGGCGAAGGCGCTTCCGTTAGCTTGGCGGAACGCGCGAAAGTGTTGGGAGCCTTGTTGTCCGCCGGGATTGATCCCCGCATTGAAGTTGTCGGCGGTATCGCATCAGCGTCGATCGGGGATGCAGTCGAGCAAATCCGGATTGTACACGAAAGTGGGTGTGGTCGAATCCTTTTGGCCCCGCCATTCTATTTTAAAGGAGTTCGAGAGGAAGGGTTGTACGATTGGTTCGCTTGGGTGCTGGAGAAGATCGCCGATAGTTTCGTCGGCGCGATCCTTTATCATATTCCCTCGGTGACTCAAGTGCCGCTCTCGGTTGATTTGATCAGCCGTTTGCGGGCAGCTTTTCCTGGAGTCGTTATTGGTGTCAAAGACTCGGGCGGCGATTGGGCATTCACGGAATCACTTCTAGGTACGCACGCTGATCTTTCCATCTTGATCGGAGATGAGCGGCATCTGGCGGCTGCGGTTCGTCTGGGCGCCAAGGGAGCGATATCCGGACTCGCGAACCTGTGCCCGGGGGTTTTATTGCCACTGATCGAACGGGGAAAAGATGATTCTCGTGTGGCTGACCTGGTCAAAGCGCTTTTGAAGTATCCGGTGACGCCTGCCGTGAAAGCGCTGCTTGCTCATCTTTCAGGGAATAATCGGTGGCGGAAGGTGCGACCGCCGTTGGTTGGGCTTACAGCGGAAGAAGTAAAAGAGCTGGGTGCAGTTTACGACGCGCTGTTTCTCGGCTAAGGCCACTCGAAAGGTCACGGGATCGGGTCGCGCGTACCGAATAAAAATCATGGCGGAAACAAACGCGATGCCGCCCGCTTCACGGCTGGATACGCCCTGCCGCAGCGATCAAGGCTTCGCAAAGCTCGCGGCTTTCCGCTTCGGTATCAGCAGGGTCTGAAACCGTGCGCATAATTTCCTCTCGGACGATCGCGGCATGGCGTTTCCTGAGGCGGTGGATCTGTTTTTTTACGGTCTGGCGTCAGAGAAAAATCGGGTCGAGGACATCTTTTACGACTCGAAGGAATGGCCTTAGCTACGGTTGATCAGGAGAAATCCCTGGGTGGGAGTTTGTGAACCTCACTCCACGAAATCCCCCCAGGTTGGCTCCTGAAGCTGCAAAGTGGTGTCCTGCAACTCGCTTCGATTGAATTTGTCGTATTGCGCCGCATAATTCGCCCAGGCGTATAGATGCATTTTAACGCGATCGCCAGATCGTAACCGGGCGGCGCGGGTCCAAACGTTGTCCCGCATACTCCAAAAATAGGCCAAAGCTTCGGTGCAACCTGTGATCAAATGAGCGCTTCCGCTTAGGTCGGTTAGCTCCACAGTGGCGATATGATCCTTGTAAGGGATGCTACCCGGCAGTGGCACCTCGGATATGGCTTGAACGACGCCGGTAACGATGACGTCCTCACTGGGTTTCAACGATAAGAATCGCGATGGCCCGGGCACGCCCAGCTCCAAATCCATCAGCTTCCAGTTGCCGAAAGCGAGCTCGCGAGCTGCGAATTCCCAAATCACGACCCGCTTGCCCTTTAACCGATCGTTGCCACGACGAAGTTCGTGACTCAAAATCTCTCGGGTAGCAAACGCGCCGTCACTGTTCCGAAGAATAGAATCGATTGGGCGACCACCGAGCGCGCGGCTCAGATGTTCGGCGAATCCCGCAGATTCGCCCCACCCCATTTGTTCCAGTGAATAAATGTTACAGAAGCTATCGCCAAGCAGCAAAACGTCCGCGCCCTGATTTGAACGCCAAAAAGTGTGCGCCTGCGAAATTGTTCCGATCATGACGGTCTGGGGGTGATAAATGCCTTGGCCCGCCGGGAGCTTCAACAACGCTAAAATGTCTCCATAGTTGGTAACCGGTTTCTCGACCGTTTGCAGGGGTAGCCCGTTTGTCCCGGGCAACGGATCGAGAGCCGCCGCCACTCGGCGCGCCGCCAAATCCATGATCTCAGGCCGCCAATGCGTGTCTGTTTGCAGATAGATCGGCCCACCGTTTTGCCCGGTCTTGGCGATCATAAAGTCAGGCGTCAAATCCAAGACATGTACGCCTTGTTTCTGTAAGCGCGTTTTAAACTGCGCAAACGACGGATTCTGCAGGGCTGCCGTCGGCTCAACGAACCGGGAAAGCTGATCGCCTTGCACGCAGGGTTTCACCGGAATTGGCAACACGAGTAAATCGATCTTTCGCTGAGCTAGTTGATCCCGGAACTGGACAATCGCCTTGATCGGATCCGGCTGAATACCAGGCTCGTGCAACCGCTGCTGAAGACGGGTGGGCTCTAAGAACGGCGGACCAGTAACATATTCAATATCCGGTCGATAAAACAGCCAGCCGGACCGGCCGACATCCACTTCTTTGTTTCCCGTCCCAAACAATCCAGTTAACACCCATTGTACTCGAGGTAGACACAACCGAGATAGCGCGGAGCAATCCTCCAGCTTCTTTTCTGCTGCAGTGATAGTTTGGGCGGTCGGGAGAACCTGCAGTAGATCCATCGGTCTTTTATCCAGAACCGCTCTCGACGGAACCAGTTGTCGAAACATTTCCCAGATGCCGGATTCTTTGCCCGTCGATTTCCCGGCCAAATCGATGCTCAATTGCGCTAACGGAACCCCGAAAATAATCGCAAGAAAAAAGGAAAGCAGAACCAATCTTGCGCCTCGGTAAAAGATAGTATGATTTAGAGACCAATCAGCTTCTTCTTCCCGAGTCCGTTGCGGTTTGTTGATCAGAACCGGCTCGGGAGCTAACTCGATGACTTCTGAGTGGGGATGGGGCGGCATGACTAGAAGATGAAATAAATAAACGGATTACTTTCCTGCGCTGCGAGCACACCTAACGCCAAAGCCGCTAACCCAAAACAAACGGCTGATTTTGGCAATGTTAGCGCCTGTGTCCAATTCCAGGTCTGTGGCGCTGCCCAAACAACGATAGCGGCCAGCACCCAGGAAAATAACAAGTAACGGTCATAGATTATCCCACCGATTAACGAAGCCGCCGGCGCCGGATGGGTTAGACCCAACATACTGCCAAGGTAAGCCATTGCTCCGGGTAAATCGGAAGCCCGGAAGAAGACCCAGCTGATCGTGACAACCAGAAAAGTGGCAGCGATTCGAACCGGCTTCGGTAGATGTGCGTAGAGGCTCTGACGTTGCCGGGTCCGTTCCAGAGCCAGCATTCCGCCATGGATTCCTCCCCAGATCACAAAATTCCAGGAAGCGCCATGCCAAAGCCCGCCCAGCAGCATCGTCAACATCAGATTAACATAGGTGCGGATGTTTCCTTGACGGTTTCCACCCAGAGGGATGTAGACATATTCACGGAGCCAGGTGGAAAGCGAGATGTGCCAGCGCCGCCAGAACTCGGTGATGGATGCTGATTGATAGGGCGAATCGAAATTCTTAGCGAAAACGAAACCAAGCATCAGCCCCAGCCCAATGGCCATGTCGGAATAGCCGCTAAAATCGAAATAGATCTGAAAAGCGTAGGCCACCGCACCAAACCAGGCGTCCAAGCTAGCAACTGAATGCGCGTTGAAAGTGGCATCTGCGATCGTGCCGCATGGATTCGCCAACAAAATCTTTTTTGCCAAGCCCAGACAAAAGAAAGCCACTCCGCGGGCAAATTTCTCGGCCGTCAAGCTCCTCGCGGTCAGTTGCTTTGCCAGAAAGGAGAATTTCAAAATAGGCCCTGCCACCAGGTGAGGAAACATCGATACGAAACAGGAAAAATCGATGAAGTTAACCATCGCGACGGCGTCGCCCCGGTAGACATCGATGATATAACTGAGGGCTTGGAAAGTGTAAAAACTGATCCCGAGAGGTAAGACGACCTGCAGCGTCGTGTGCCATTGCGCCGGGCTCAGCCCAATAAGCTCGATAAGTCCGTTGTAGCTGCCAACTGCGAAATTAAAATATTTGAAGAAACCGAGCACAATCAGGTTCGACGAAATCGATAGCACCAAGGCCACCGTTTGTGTCCGTGTTCTCGCCCCGCGAGGAAGCGAGGAGACGTCACCCTGCCAAAGACGCCAAAGACGCCAGTCGTTGTGCGCGATGACCAAGCTCATGAGCCAGTCAAACGAAGTCGTCGCGAGCATCAAAATCGTGAAGCCCGGCCCAGCCCATCCGTAAAATAGATAACCAGTCAGTACCAGCCAAAGGTTGCGCCAGCGCTGTGGCGCCCGACTGAGCGTGTAGTATCCTAGCAGGGCAGCGGGAAGAAAATAGTAAATAAAAACGTGCGAACTAAAGACCATAGGTCATCAATTAAACGGATCCATAGAAGAAAGGAGTTCTCACTGAGTACTTATGAGCGCGGTCGTCGGCCGAACAGGCTTCTAGGGGTATTGATTTTGTGCGCGACCTTGGCCGAACTTTGGGCAACGGCGCTGTCTGCGCCCGCTGCCGATGATGCATTCAAAAGAGAGCTAGCCAACCAAGTAAAGACGCTAAGCGCCCAGAAGGTCGCAGCCGTTTCAGGCGTCGGTGGATGGCTTTTTCTGACAGACGAACTCCGGTTCCTTTCAGTTGGACAATTCTGGGGTGATACCGCTGCGAACGTAAGCCGATCAACAAACCCAGCAGCGATGGATCCTTTCGTGGCCATAGTCGATTTCAACAAACAGCTGCAGGCGCGAGGAGTGCATCTCCTACTTGTTCCGGTACCACCGAAAATCGCCATTTACCCGGAAAGACTATTTCCGTCCTTTGACAGCAAGCCAGAGGACCTGGGCGCTGACTTACAAACGTTTTATCGACAGCTGGAGAAGGCCGGAGTTGAGGTAGTCGACCTTCTACCTCTTTTCTATTCGGAGCGGACGGATGAACGTGGGCCGCTCTATTGTCGAACGGACTCTCATTGGTCTGGCCTCGGTTGTGTCCTGGCGGCCAAAGCCATCGCCGATCACGTCCGTTCCCAGCTAAAGACCAAGAGCTCGCCTGATGATTATCTGGTCTCATGGAATGAGATAACGATTGCAGGTGATTTAGTGGGTCTACTACCGGAGAGTTCGCCAAGGCCGGAACCAGAAAAAATTAGTGTCAGGCAGGTCAAAACTGCTGCCGTGGGCACCGTTATCGAACCTGACAACAACAGCCCTTTGTTGGTAATCGGCGATAGCCATACCCTCGTGTTCCACGATTTTCTGGCGGCCGATGCCGGCCTGCTAGACCAGCTAACCTTAGAACTGGGCGTGCGGCCGGATTTGATCGGTACACGCGGTTCGGGGGCCACACCGGTGCGGGTGAGCTTATATCGCCGCAGTATCAAGGATCCGGAATATCTGTCCCGAAAAAAAGTTGTCGTCTGGTGCTTCGGCGCCCGGGAGTTTACCGAGGCAGCCCAGGGGTGGCAGCTTTTGCCTGTAACTAAATAAGTCGCTTTGACTCTCTTTTTCACATCAGTCTGTCTGACTAAAAGGTTCATAACGCTTTTGCTGGCTCGAGTTGCGTAATAAGATCCGTCATTGTGTTTCTATAGGCATCCGCGTATCTCCTCACCAAATGGGATTTAGATTGATTTGGAACCGGTTTTCCCACACTGCGCCATTAGTTGTCCCGGCTCTTTCATTGCTGCTTCTGTTCTCCGGGATAAGTCCCACCGTTTCTGCCGAGGTCGGTCCCTCGCCTTCTCCCGTGGCCGTGACCGCGTCACCACCCCAGTTGAAGGTATTGATCTTGGGCGACTCGATGAGTCAGTGCGGCTTCGGCAAGCGTCTCGACACTCTTTTTAGGAAAGACAAAGGCTTCGGCGCGGTCTTCACCTACATGGCCTGCGGAACCGTACCCGTCAGCTGGCTACAAAAAAGCCCCTATGCCAATGCCAAGACCTATTGCGGCTATTGGACCATCGAGTCAGTACCCGGAAAAGAAACGCCGAGCGAATTTCAAGATGAGTACGGCATGAAAAAAGGCTATGTCCCAAAGCCGCATCCTGTACCTAAGTTTGAAACTCTCCTATCAGCCATTCAGCCCGATATTCTCGTGATGCAAACGGGCACCAATCTTTTGAGCCTGTTCAGGGACGGCAAGTCAATACAGTCTAAAGTGCAAGGACCGATATTGCGAAACCTGGTAGAGCCCTTCCTGACGGTCGCAGTTAAGTCGCCCTCCTCGCTGAAAAAGATCTATTGGATCGGATCGCCGATCTCAGGGCGGGTTACCAAGGAAGTTCAGCAATTTGTTTTTGAGCAACTGCAGTCGTCTACCAAGGATAAGGCGATGCTGATCGACAGTCGCGATCTGGTTTCGTATCCCTATCGGGTTATGGCCCGGGACCGAGAGCATTTTTTTGGCGCCCAAATGGATGAGTGGGCCGACCGGGTCTTTACCATCATTAAGGATGACATTAACTCGCATCCGGTGGCGCTGTTACCAAGACTATCGGAGAATTCGGCGAGTTCAGTTACGGAGCAGACCCAGAGCGCTGAACAGACGCCGCCTGGAGAGGTCATGGTTCGGGCCAAGCTAGTTTTTAGGTCCAAGCCATTAGCAGTTGCGCAACTGTTACCTTATCAGGAATCATTGGTGGCATTTATTTATGAAGTCCAGCAAGTGCTTGGCGGATCGTATAATAACAAAGAGATTCTCGTCCTGCATCCTGCCCACATTCAGCTAAAGCCTCAACCGTTGGACCAATTCGCGATCGGTGAAACTTTTATCTTGCACCTGAACGAGGTAGATTCGACACCGTGGGCCACCATTAAGACCAGTGATGAGACCGGGCGCATCGATCTAGTGCCTTACATCCGCAAGGAGGATGAAGACCGTCTGCCATCACCACGGAGTTGATAGATCGCGCTTGATGGGAAAAGCGGAGGGGTCTTTTACGCAAGACCCAGCCTTGCCTGAAGGGACGATTTAAGGAAAGTTGGCTTAAACTGCATGCGGCATCCGCTTTTTGTTATCACCTTCATGGGGCTTTTACTGCAGTCTTGTTCCGATGAGCGGTACATCAGCAGCCCTACTAGGGTTCCGCCACAGGCCGAACTACGAAACGCACTGAGCATGCAGCGTGAGCTGACGAGTGTAGCAAAGGGCAGGTCCCTGACTTCTACTCAACCCAGTGAACCCGATTTTTCACGCGGCGGAGATCGCGTATTGATGATCGGCGATTCTCTATCTGTCGGCGGGTTCGGGCAATCGATGCAGGAATACCTG
>JAFAIO010000186.1 GCA_019236675.1 Verrucomicrobiota bacterium | reverse complement strand
CTTACTTGGTGTTCTCGCGGTTGCTGGGCTGATCACTTCACTCCTCCTCACCGCTTGGTTTTTCCTGCCACGCCCACCGCTTCTGGAGGATGTCCCATTCTCCGCTGTGGCTCGCGATCGGAATGGCGCCCTAATGCGGCTGACTATTGCGTCCGATCAACGGTATCGGATGTCGGTCAAACTCAATGACGTTCCGCAGGATCTGATACTCGCAGTAACAACTCAGGAAGACCACCACTATCAATCCCACTTTGGTGTTGATTTTGGGGCACTGATTAGGGCGGGCATCGATTTCGTCCAAGGCCATCCTCGGTCCGGAGCTTCCACGTTAACGATGCAGGTCGCTCGTCTACGATTTCATCTCCAGACCAGGAGCATCCCCGGGAAACTATTCCAGATCTATCGAGCGCTGGAGATCGAGCGGCACTATTCTAAGGACCAGATCTTGGAGGCTTATTTTAATCTGGCTCCCTACGGTAGGAATATCGAAGGGATCGGCGCTGCCAGCTTGATCTACTTCGATAAGAGCCCGGCTAAATTGAGTCGCCAGGAAATCTTGGCGTTGGCAGTTCTGCCTCAATCTCCCGCTCGACGAACTCCGAAAGACGGGATAGAGCCGACCCCTTTAATCGACGCGCGTCGCCGGCTAAATAAGCTGCTTTGGAACGATCCCCTAGCTGATCTGCCGCTCCATTATCGCGAAGTGAAAGACTTACCCTACCTGGCGCCCCATTTGGTCCAGAGGGCATTAAAGAATCAAGACGGCGAAACTCGTTTAACTGTCGATGCCGGAATTCAACGTGTCGCGGTCGATGAAATCCAACGTTTTCTAGCCAGCCGTCAATCGAGCGGGCTGAACAATGCGGCTTGTTTGCTGGTTGATACCCGATCCATGGATGTGCTTGCATCCGTGGGTTCGGGTTCTTTTTGGGATAGCGTAATCAAGGGGCAAAACGATGGAACCACACAATTTCGTTCCCCGGGGTCATCTCTAAAACCGTTTGTATACGCGATGGCTTTAGACCGCGGATTGATCGGCCCGTCTACCTTGCTTTATGACGTGCCCGGCCGATTCGGAAACTATCTGCCTGAAAACAGCGATGGGAAATTTGACGGTCCGATTCCTGCCCGGCTAGCTCTGGTAAGGAGCCGAAACCTTCCCGCGGTTGCGCTTGCGTCGCGGTTAGGTTCGGATGCGCTCTACCAGTTCTTAGAGACGGCGGAAGTCCATGGCCTAAACCAGGTCAACAATTATGGATTATCCGCCGTCCTCGGAACCGTTGACATATCGATGCAGGATCTCGTTAGGCTCTATGCCGGCCTGGTAAATCACGGCCGCATGAAAGCGCTGCGCGTGAAAATGTCGGATCCAGCGGACTCGGGGATTCGGCTGCTGTCCCCGGAAGCCGCTTTTATTACGCTCGACATGATGTCCACTAGTGAAGCGGGTATCAGGCTGTCCACTGCGCCCACGGTGAACATTCCTTACAAAACGGGAACTTCGACCGGTTTTCGGGACGCCTGGTGCACAGGCGTGATTGGGCACTACGTTTTGGCGGTTTGGGTTGGCCGATTTGACGGAAGGTCGAACCCGTCTCTGACCGGTCGCTCCGCGGCAGTGCCGCTCTTTATCCGGCTCGCGTCGAGACTAGCTGAACAGAGAGAGATCACGGTTGTGCCATTATCTCCATCGCCCGGAGCCAATCTTCGCCAGGTCGACGTCTGTTCGGTCTCGGGATGTTTGCCGGGGCCTTATTGTACTCACACCAGGAAGGAATGGATTATTCCCGGCGTGTCTCCCATCACGCGATGCCATATCCATAGCGCCGGCGGCGACGAAGCGTGGGATAGCGAAGCGGAGCATTTCTTTGAGACAATTGGTCTCGCTCGAAAGTCATCGGCCGGGTCCGATGGCAATGAAGAGCTGCACATCTTACCGATGGCTCGAGATGTTATTTGGCAAACAAATCAAACCGCTAGTGAACATGTCATCCCGTTGCGCGCTCGTACCGGACCTGGCGCGAGTCGGGTTTATTGGTTTGCCAATCGCGACTTTATCGGCTCGACGGGTTCAGGCGAGACTTTTTATTGGTCCCCCGGGCCAGGGAGCTACACCATAGCCGCTACCGATGATCGCGGTCAATCAGACTCGGTGCAGATAACGGTTGAAGGTGAGAAGTGATTTAGCCCGAAGGGGTTAAAGGACTAGGCCCGGGGTTTCGACCGGGTTTCGACCCCAGGCCGCCGTCGCTGCGCTTTGGCGCACCCTGGCCATCATTCTTAGAAAGCCTAGAACCTGGCCGCGACGAACGCCTTGCGTAGTCGGGCTGAGTCCTGTTGCCCCTTCCTGCTTCGGGCAGGTCGCGGCAGAGAACCGAGCACCAAACGCCAAGCGTCCAGCGCCAAACGCCAAACGAATACACTTTTTCTGAAACTCTAAGACGCTTTTTTCGGTATTACCTGCTGACGATTGATGTGTTCGGCGGCGCGGTAGCGCTAAAGAAATTCAGAAAAAGTTGTCAATTAAGCCGGTCGCTGTTCGTCCCTTAGAAAAGGTTGGACTGATCTTATGAGAACGAAGACTATTTCGGAATATCCGCTTCTGATCGGAGAACTGCTGCGCCGTTCGGCATTACGAAAAGCACGTCGCCAGCGTTGGTCTGCTTTTTTTAAGATCACTCGGTTAACGCAAAAAAGCTAAACGCAACGGTCAAGGATGGCGCTACCATGAGAATTGCAAAATTGCCGAGAGAACAGAATCCCTATTTTCTCACTGGACGCGGGAAAAAGCGGCTATGGTTTTTCCAGCTTTGGAACCTCAGCAGAAAGGGCTGATACCAAAAGCAAGCTTACCGATCACTCGCGGCAGCGGTTGCCTGGCTTTTTTCAGAATTTCGCTGTGAAAGTCACCCGAACACTTTGTGATTCTGCTGGATGAACCTCGATATCGTTATAGCCACCACCATCAGGGCCGGGTGCCTCGAATTTAAGCCGCGAAGCGTAGTAGTAAGCGATGTCTTGGGCTGACCACGACCGGCAAAGAGTTGCCGAGTTAAGACCTTGGCATGCCAAGCCGCGATGATAAGAAATCCGTTCTTCGGAAGGCTAGCAAGAATCTCAGTCCACCTTGACTTGCGGCAGGAAATCACGGCCCCTCTTAACCATAAAGGCCCACATGGCCTGGCCGGACGCGGATAGAATCCGCTCAGCCCGCTGAATGGCAAACCATTGACGCATAATCGGAAGCCCGTCCATTTTAAGCATCACCAGCCTGTCACTTGCGACCTCCGCTTCAATCGTATGCGCTGAGATAAGAGAAATGCCTAAACCTGCCATCACAGCCTGTTTGATGGTTTCGTTTGACCCGATCTCAATTCGGATTTTTGGCGACCGCAGGGCCAAACCACTGAAGAAAGAGTCAAAAAGGGCTCGGGTTCCTGAGCCTTCCTCGCGGATGATAAACTCTTGCTTGGTCAACTCACTCTTGGTGATCCGACTCTTGCGGGCGAGAGGATGTTCGGATGAGGCGATCAGCACGTGCGGGTGGGGGCCAATTGGCTCGCTTTTCACAGGAAACCCTTGCGGTGGTCGCCCCATCAAAGCGATATCGATTTCGTAATCCTGGAGCATCGAGACTACGTCTCTGCGATTCTCAACTGAAAGCTTGAGGTCGACTTTTGGATGCTGCTTCACGAAGGCGGCTATGAGTCGCGGGGCAAAGTATTTGGCCGTCGAAACGGCTCCAATTCGGATCCGGCCACCAAGCGTTCCGCTTGTGCCTTGGACCGAGTTGACCAAGTCAGAAATGATACTTGAAATTCGTGTGGCAGCCTCAACGGCTTCTTTACCGGCTTCGGTGAGACGCAGCCGGCCGTTAGAGCGTTCGAACACCTGGAAGCCCAACTCCTCCTCCAGTAGCTTTACCCGGGAAGTCAGGGCGGCCGGTGTCACGCCCAGAATCTGTGCGGCTTTGACCATGGTGCCGCATCTACCCACCTCTCGCACCGCTTCCAGTTGCCGGAGGGAGATGTTGGGCAAATCTGACATGGTTCAATTATTTTAAGCAAAATAGGAAATCTATTCAATTTGCTTTATTGGTGGAAAACAGCACCCAAAGTGGCGGACGGCGCTGCAACGGTCACAACGCGGCTACCACTCGACCCGCTTCCAAAAGGGTTGTACGTGCGGACTCCGTTTGTTTTTGGCTCGACCGATCCTGTTCAGCGAATTATCTCTTATCACATCGATCCAAAGTTTTCGTCGAAACGTTCGCCACTATTTAGGCGACCCGGATTGATCCGGCCATAGCAAGAAAGGCGTCCGGATGTCACAGAAACACCCTATTATCTCGGTCACCGGTTCTTCGGGAGCCGGTACTACGTCGATCAGAAAGACGTTCGAGCAGATTTTTCGGCGTGAAAAAATAAACGCTGCTTTTATCGAAGGCGACTCCTTCCATCGCTACGACAGGAAAGGAATCCAGATAGTAATGGAGGAAGAAGCAGCGAAAGGTAATAATCATTTTAGCCATTTCGGCCCGCAAGCTAACCTGCTCGACGAATTACAGGCTGCTTTCAAGACCTACGGAGAAACGGGGCGAGCGCGTTTTCGGCACTATTTGCACGATGCCTCAGAGGCTGTTCTATACGGGGGATCCCCTGGTACGTTTACCCCGTGGGAGGACCTAAAGGAAGGTACCGATCTTCTATTTTATGAGGGACTCCATGGCGCCTTAGTAACACAAACACTGGATATTGCGAGGCATGTCGATTTTAAACTCGGTGTTGTGCCAGTGATCAATCTGGAGTGGATACAAAAAGTTCATCGCGATCGCTCAGCCCGAGGACATACCTCGCAGGCAATAACGGAGACGATCCTTCGCCGGATGCCGGATTACGTCCATTATATTTGTCCGCAGTTCACAGAGACCGACATCAATTTTCAACGCGTTCCGACTGTCGATACTTCTAATCCGTTCATCGCCCGGACAATCCCGACGGCTGATGAATCGATCGTGATAATCCGATTTAAAAATCCCCGGCCGATTGATTTTCCCTACTTGCTATCGATGATTAAGGACAGTTTCATGTCCCGCTCGAATTCGATAGTTATCCCTGGCGGCAAGCTCGACCTAGCGATGCAGCTCATACTAAGTCCACTGATTCTGCAGTTAGTAGAACGAAAACGAAGAGTTCATTGATGGCACAATGCAAGAACCAGGACGAGACGGTGGGCTTCCTGGTCAAGCCAAAGGGGCAAACGCGGTTATAATCCAATAACTCGGACGGCGGGCTCTTTATGGCAGATGCCGACGATGGAAAAAATCCACGGATCTTAAATTCGATTTTGGGTTTATCTGACCGAGCCCGCTTCGTTCTCGTCGAGATAGCTCCCAAAATGGCGAGCGAGTGAAATTATGAAGTTCAAAGTCCGGGCCACCTCGGGGTCCTTGAGCAAGAGCGTAAACTCGAAAATGCTTCGGGCCTCATCGGAGTGTGCATCGGGATCCCGGGCAGCAGCAGACATAGCACTCCCAACGCTGCCGATGACTTTCACCACCTCCGGATCGAAGAAACCAGCTTGCCTTATTAATCCCAATTCGCTCACGAAATCGCGAACAACAGGTATGATTGCTTTGAGGGTCTCGCCGGCAGCCTTCAAATCATCCACGTCGAAGCTTTCCAAGCCGCTCGAAAGGGCCGATGCTCCGGCACGGCCAAGCTCGGCAATCCTGTTACTGATCGAGTTCAACGTGCGTTCGCCCCTGTCCAGAACGTCGATGAGTGCCTGCGATTTCTCGACCAGCACACGAAGCGACTCTAGGAACTGGGGATCCTGCAGATTTTCCAGCAGGAGACGAGCATCAGTTCCGGACGCGGCGGGGATGGAAGAGATTTTAGCGCTCATTATCGGGTTGCCAGTGATTTCTTTCTCCAGCACTCAATAAGTCGCGGGCCGGTCAGTGCAAGGCTCAACCTGATACGAGGGATAGCCCAACAGAAAAGAAGATTCACCTTCATAGGCTTTGCCTACTCGACGCCGCAAATAGCCGTTCGGGGGTTTCAACGCAGTCTCTCACATCTTGGTTAGGTGTGAAATAAAATTTAATTCGCGCAGTTCAGATCGGCTTCGACAAGTCCAAGACGGTGGTTCCCGCATTACGCGATCTGAACGTATAGTTGCTCTGATAATTTTTCGGCGTTACCATCAGCAGCAAGGGTCTAGCCGTGACTGATAACCCAACCCCCCCAGGATTTAAAAACGCTGACGATGGGCCCGGACAAGGCCTTATCAACACGTTGCGCCGGTTTCGAGAACGGCGTTTTGACCAGGAGAAGTGCGAGTTTTGCGGAGCTGGCCTTCCTCCGGAGCACAGACACTTGTTGGAAATGGCCAAACGGCGCATTGTCTGTACCTGCACGCCTTGCGCGCTTCGATTCCAAGACGTGGTGGGCGGCCGATTCAAACTTATCCCGAGTGACATCCGCCATCTCTCGG
>JAFAIO010000176.1 GCA_019236675.1 Verrucomicrobiota bacterium | reverse complement strand
CCCCGAAACCGTATGCAACCGCGTACGGGAAGCCGTGGCCATCGGCGTCACCGACTCCATCCGTGCAATTACCTCCCGATCTGTTACCGGACCCCCAACATGTACCGGTCCCGACTCCCCCGCCGCCGGCTACGAATGACTTGTTGCCTGAAAACAAGCCGGCTCCAACCCCGGTAGGACCGCAACCAGAACAACCGGATCTTTTGCCATCCACTCCGACCCCGGGCCCATCGGCTTCAGTAGCAGCAGTGCCCCCTGAAGCCACCCCGACACCGAAAAAGATGGCAGAACAAATTTTGAAAGAAAAAATGCGGTTCCGGCAGATTGAATCCGCAGCGGAACGTGATCCGCACGCCATCGAAATGTGGAACACTGCCAACAAGCAATACACCATGGAGTACCGTCGGCAGTGGCAACGGCTCTATTACGCGTATGTCTGCGATATCATGCGCAAATTGGATCCGAGCCTATCGGAATTGATCGGCCAATGGGAACAAACTCATCTCAGCGCGCAGTCCTTGCACAACACGAGACCAACGGTGCCGCGGGATGAGCTTCGCGGCCCGGCTGAGAGTCAGACAAGGTGAGAGGTGAGAAGTGATTGGTACTTGGTGAGGCGTCGCCACCCGTGGAGCGCTGCCTCGCTTCCGCCTCCGCCAAGCGACTCGACTGAGCTCGCCGAACGTCCTATGGCGCGACAGGTAGCGAAGCCGAAGGCGTGGCCACCGGTGGCTCACAGAAGATCTTTATAGAAGGCAACGAAGGAATTGATTCGTTCTTGATCCCACGGCGTCGCGTTGCGGACAAACCCTTCGTTAACTTCGTTACCTTCTGTAAAAAAGTCTTCTGTGGACCGTAGCGTCGTATTGACCTCCCTGCCGTCTTTCTTCCGGAATTCACCTTTAAATATGAACGGGAACGTCTATTTAAGGCATTTCCAGTTCGTGTCGGTGCCGAGTTTGCGCAGATCACGAGCAACCTTCGCTAAAAAAGAGACTCTATGAATACTAGGAAACGAATTTGTGGCGCTTTAATAAACTGGATGGCTGCAGTCAGCGTATTTCCGGCCGTTGCTCATGCTGACCCGATCGCTGAGCTCCGTTCTGTCTCCGTGTTTAAGGATGCCGAGTTGTCTAAGTTGTCGGGAGGCGATGTTCTCGCCAATCGAGGACCAGCGATGCGATTTTCTCGGGGGTTATCGGTCGAAAGCGCTTTTATTGTGCGTGCGCCGGTCAAAACTACGCTTGGCTTATTGCAAAACTGGAATCCGACCCGCCATTCGGAACTGAAAGTTTACATCAGCGGAGATCTTTCCGGAAAAGGGCCGAGCGAGTTTCAAAGTCTCAGCACAGCACCTGCCAATTCATCGGTGAGAGCTTTCGTTGAAGCTACGGAGAAACTTCCAGGCGACCCATCGAAACTGCAGCTCAGCTCGGCAGAGGCGAAAGAATATGCTCCCGGCTCCGGCTTAGAAGGCGCGATATCGGCGCCCGTGGTCACGTTTTGGAGCCAAGTGCTGGCACAGCGAGTAAAAAGCTTTCTCGCCGGCGGTTTGTCGTCGCAACCTGCCTACCAAACGGCCGGCGGCAACATCGTGCCAGAGGAAGAGATCGCTGCACTATTGAAAGAAAGTCCCAGTGCTCGCTCACAGTTCGGCCCGTTGATCTCGAGCACCGCGATCGGCGGCGGTCGCGGTTCCGTAGCTCCGAACCTTTACTGGCAGCTATTTGATGTTGAAGGCCAAGCGGCGGTTAGCCTGAATGCATTTTATGCTCGGCCGGACGGCGATGGCTGGCAAACCGCAGATCTGGGGTACTACGGCAGCGGCGGGTTTTATGCTTTAGTCTCGTTCCACCAACTATGGCCGGTGCAGGTAAATGGCAGCGATGCAACCCTGGTTTGGCGGGTCGACCTCACATCGGCCTCCGCATTGAGTGAGCTCCGAGGCGTCGAACGGTTAGGTTCCGGCGCCGCCATGATGCGCGAGGTGCAAAAAGGCGTTAAAGCGTTCCTTAAAGACACAAAGTAGAAAACCATGGAGCGCTGCCTCGCTTCCGCCTTCGCCAAGCGACTCGACTGAGCTCGCCGAACGTCCTAGGGCGCGACAGGTAGCGAGGCCGAAGGGGCCGCAACCCCGAAGATTTTTTACAGAAGTTAACGAAGGGTTTATCGGCAATCCAACGACGGTTTCCACGGTCGCAGTCGCAAAGCTGGGAAGCGCTTTCTCTTCCCAATTTTCCATCGTGTACCCGGCGTCGATCGTCAGCAGGACGCTGTGGAATTGAAAACCAATAAATCCTTCGTTGCCTTCGTTATCTTCTGTAAAAAATCTTCTCTGGAGCGTCACCCCGACGGTTTCCGACCGAGTCGGCCTCGTCCCGCGGCCGCGGGAAGGCAATGCTCCACGGCGTCGTTCCCAACGTTTCCCACCCTTGCAACCGTCGCCGGGCGAGGATAGGGTCCAGCCTCCTGGAGGATTTTACTGTTTTGAGGAAGCACCTTTCGCTTAGACGATCAGCGTATGGCGGGCTCTTAGCGCTCGTGGCTAATTTTAACCTGGGTATCGCTTGGGCGCAGGACAGCGCGTCCGCTCTGAAATTAGCAAGCTATCTCCAAAGTTCGACCGTTTCCCCATTCTCGTACGAGTTCTCGGCCGATGGAGCATATATTGGCAGCGGCTCGATCAGCCGCGGTCTTCGGTCAATCGGCGATTACAGCGAAATCTCCAATTCTATCAACTTTGTCGTTTCTGATCAGATCAAAGATTCCCTGATCCTGCGTTTGGGACTTGAGTGGTCTCGGTATGCATTTGATACCGAAAATGCGTCTGCGCCGATACCCGACGTGCTGAATGCGCTAGACCTCCAGCTGGGTGCGGACGTCCAATTGAGCTCAGCCTTACTGATGCGAATGGAGATCCATCCCGGTTTTTACGGCACTTTTGACGACATTGCGTTTCGAGATATCAACATTCC
>JAFAIO010000158.1 GCA_019236675.1 Verrucomicrobiota bacterium | reverse complement strand
CTCCGGTCTATAATTACGATGTCTGCGCTGCCTTAAAGAACTTGGTCGAATTAACCGGCGACAGTTGGGAGGACAAAGTGGTCGGCTTTCTTTGTGCCGCGGGTGGGTCCTCGAGTTATATGTCCGTAATGAGCGTGGCGAATAGTCTGATGCTCGATTTTCGTTGCCTGATTATTCCGCGTTTTGTGTATGCAACGTGTCATGATTTCAGCGAAGAAAAGGTGCCGACTGACGAGATCAAAGCACGGGTCGCCAGACTAGCTCAAGCAAGCCTGGCTATAAGAAACGGTGTGTGAGATTTCACCACAAAGACACAAAGGACACGAAGGTTGAAAGGCGAAAAGCATGGAGACGGAGCACTTTTCCGGAATACTCGCGCCAGCGCTGACGGCATTTACCGAACAATTTGAGATCGACACTGAGCGGACCGTCGCCCATTTTCAGTGGTTACTTAAACAGGGTTGCGACGCTCTCGTCGTCTTTGGGACGACTTCGGAGGCAAACTCTCTTTCGGTGGCGGAAAGAACTCGTTTTCTCGAATATGCCATCTCCAATGGTCTTGATCCGAGGAATGTACTGCCGGGGACCGGTTGCTGTTCACTGCCGGATTCGGTTGTGCTCAGCAAACATGCCATCGGGCTAGAATGTCCCGGCGTGCTGACGTTGCCGCCTTTCTACTACAAGGCGGTTTCGGACGAGGGGCTGTTCCGTTATTTTGCCACTCTGATCGAACGGGTGGGCGATGACCGCCTGCGGATCTATCTCTATCATATCCCGCCGATTTCCCAGGTCGCGATTAGCTTTGATCTGATAGAAAGACTAATTCGCGAGTTTCCTGGGGTGGTTGTTGGGATCAAAGATAGTTCCGGTGACTGGGAGCACACCCAACAATTGATTGATCGCTTTGCTCCCGGCGGTTTTCGAGTATTTCCGGGAAATGAAATGCATCTTTTGCCAGCTCTTCGGACGGGTGGCAAAGGATGCATCTCGGCTTTCGCTAATATCAATCCGGCCATCTTACAGGAGGTATTTCAAAAGTGGCAGAGACCGGAGGCAGAAAACCTCCAGGAAGAAGTTGAGCGCCAGGGACGGGCAGTGCGCCAGTATCCTGTCATACCCGCATTGAAAGCCATTTTGGCGGAGTCGCGTAAGGATCCGGGTTGGGAAAATATCCGGCCGCCGTTGGTGCCGCTGTCTGCGGCCCAGAGGGAAGGTTTGTTAGCGGAGCTGGGGGCCGCTACGCGGCAATAGCAAATAGCGGGGAACTCTCGAGGACCTGTCAGGGTCTAATGACGTGGGCGCATTCCGAGGATGGAACAAAGCGATGTGCGATGGATAGCACTTGGAGTGGACTCGAAAATGTGGACACATAACAAAGTGGATTATGTCCCGAAGGGACAACAGGACTGAGCCTGGAGTTTTAACCCCAGGAACAGGTCCCATAAATGCATCGCCCTGAAGGGGCCGCAGATAGGCGTGATCGATAGGTAGTTTTGAGTAACGCCTTTCCCTACCTGAGCATCGGTTCTAGCGCCCCTTGTGAGGGCGGCGCGTTCTTTTGATCGGTTCCTGGGGTTAAAACCTGGGTTAAAACCCCAGGCTGAGTCCTGTTGTCCCTTCGGGACAAAACCCCTTCCTGAGACCTGTCGACGAAATCGACTCTACATCAACTCTCGAGGACGACGACGAGGACAGCCTGCCCGACGCAGCCCAAGCTCTATGTTGCCACCCGCTTAAGGTCGGCCTCGCAAGCGAGGCGCGCTCCACAGAAGCACGTTGGCGAACTCGAGAGGACGAAGCGCGTCTGGGGCCCTCGCCCTGGATCTAAAAAGCCGCTAGATTGCCTGGATGGCCACGATACTCTCGGTCACTGAGCTCACGCGTCATGTAAGGGATATTTTAGAGAGCCGGCTGGGAGAGGTCTGGGTGGAAGGAGAGATTTCTAATTATCGGAAACAGTCATCCGGGCACCACTATTTCACGTTGAAAGATGACCGGGCGCAACTCGCGTGCGTCATGTTCGCGCGAGCGTATTCGGCGCGATCCGGGCTGATCTTAAAGGATGGTATGCGGGTGCAGACTTTTGGCCGACTGACGGTGTACGAAGCCCGCGGCCAATATCAACTAGTGGTCGAGCTGGTCCAAACCAGAGGGCAAGGCCTGCTTCAGGCAAAGTTCGAGGCCCTGAAGCGTAAGCTGCAGGCGGAAGGTTTGTTCGATCCGGAACACAAAAAGCCGTTGCCGTCATTTCCGCGAAGAGTGGCCCTGGTGACATCGCGGTCCGGGGCGGCCTTGCAGGACATGCTGAACATTCTGCAACGCCGTAGTCCGTGGCTGCGAATCTTGATCTGTCCCGTTCGGGTCCAGGGCGAAGGAGCCGCCGGTGAGATTGCTGAGATGATTCGATATCTTGACCGGCATCGAGTGTCATTGGCGGTCGATGTGATCATCGTGGCTCGTGGCGGCGGCAGCTTGGAGGATATCTGGGAGTTCAATGAGGAGGTGTTAGCTCGGACCATTTATGGGTGCGATCTTCCGATCATTTCCGCCGTGGGTCACGAGATCGACTTTACGATTGCCGATTTTGTGGCGGACCTCAGAGCACCGACCCCGAGCGCAGCAGCAGAGCTGGTAGCTCCCTCACAAGAAGCCTTACAAAATTCGCTCGTTGCAAAGCAATCCGCACTGGTTCGTCTGGCCAAACAAGCCGTTGAAGTTGGCGTTTTACGGCTAAACCGGCTGAAAGAGGTTCGAGGATTGCGCGACCCAAAAACGCTGATCGAAGATCGGCAACAGAAAATCGATCAGGTCGAGGCTCGGCTTCTACAACTGCTTCGCTGGACGGTCGAACACCATCGGACTCACACGAATCGTTTGGCTTCGCTGCTCCAGGCCTATCGACCGGCGCAGATGGTCGTTCGCAGGAGAGCTGAGGTAGCCGGAGTACAGACCAGACTCGAGAACGCTGTCAAAAACCAGGTTGAACGAGCGAAACAAAAATTGCTGTCTTTGCACCGGTCGATCTCGTTGTTGGGCCCGCAACAGACGTTGGAACGTGGCTATTCCATTACCCGGAAACCGACGGGAGAAATCTTGCAGCGAAGCGAAGAAGTAAAACCGGGGGAAGAGATGATTACACAGCTGGCGGAGGGCGAGGTGAGGTCCACGGTGGAAACGAGCGGGAACGAGTTGGAACGAACGTAATCGCCCGGAACGGGTTCTTATCGAGCAGCGAGCGATTAAAAAACGGCTCTGTAGGAGTCGGATCTTTATAGTTCCCGGCGTAAGGAAACGGGTGTAGCTCCGTTAGGAGCGACATATTAGTTGGGACGCCGTCTTGCAACCAATGCCGCTCAGAGTGTGGAGCTCTCTTCACACCGTTCTACGGGACGGATCTTCCTGTGGGCCTTTTCCCAGGCACTTCGTGCCGACCTACTTTCATGTAGCCCCTACGGGACAGTCTACGTTAGTACGGGTGCTTCTTAAAGGCCACCACGCCGAGCGGCGGCAGATTGACACTAATCGAGTGGCTTTGACCTTGCCAGGCGATCGCATCCGCGTGGACACCGCCAAAATTCCCGACGTTACTGCCTCCATACGTTTCCGCATCCGTATTCAGGATTTCTTCGTACCAGCCTTCGCCAGCGGCTCCGATCCGATAAGCGTGGCGCGGGATCGGGGTAGCGTTGACGATGAACATGAGGGTCGGCCCATCCTGTGCCTTACGCAAAAAAGCGACGACGCTACTCTCTGCGTCGTGGAAATCGATCCATTCAAAGCCTTCGTATGAGTCATCGAGCTGCCATAAGGCCGGCTCATGCTTGTAGAGATAGTTCAAGTGCTGGACGAGGCGGTGCAGGCCGTCATGCATGGGGAACTGTAAGAGATGCCAGTCCAGGCTGCGGTCGTGGTTCCATTCCTGCCACTGGCCGAACTCGCCACCCATGAAGAGCAGCTTTTTGCCGGGATAGGAATACATCCACGCGTAGAACATCCTCAGGTTAGCGAATTTCTGCCAGGGATCACCGGGCATCTTGTTGAGGAGCGATCCTTTGCCATGAACCACTTCGTCGTGGCTGAGTACCAGAATGAAGTGTTCCTGGAATGCATAGAGCAAGGAAAACGTGATATCGCCCTGATGGTATTTCCGATGAACAGGCTCCCTGCTCATATAAACCAGGAAATCGTGCATCCAGCCCATGTTCCATTTGAACCCGAACCCGAGCCCGCCAAGGTAGGTCGGACGGGAGACGCCCGGCCAGGCTGTCGACTCTTCGGCTATCGTCATAATGCCGGGGAATCGTTCGTAGGAGACCTCATTGAAACGCTTCAGGAAATAGATCGCGTCCAGGTTTTCGCGGCCACCGTGGATATTCGGGATCCATGCACCCGGTTGGCGTGAATAGTCCAGGTAAAGCATCGATGCCACCGCATCCACGCGCAGACCGTCGATGTGATACTCATCCAGCCAGAACAAGGCATTGCCGATCAAAAAATTCCGGACCTCACTCCGGCCGTAGTTAAAGATCAGCGTTCCCCAGTCTTGATGTTCTCCCTGACGTGGATCCGCATGTTCATAGAGATGGGTTCCATCGAACTGGGCTAGTCCGTACGCGTCTTTAGGGAAATGTCCTGGTACCCAATCAAGGATGACTCCGATGCCGGCCTGATGGCACCGATCGACAAACTCACGAAATTCGTCCGGGTTTCCGAAGCGGCTCGTGGGCGAATAATAGCCGGTCACTTGATATCCCCAGGACCCGTCGAACGGGTGTTCGGCGACCGGCATCAACTCGATATGAGTGAAGCCCATCTCCAGGACGTACTTGATCAACCGGTCTGAGAATTCGCGATAACTCAGGTAACGGTTATTCTCTTCGGGAACTCGGGCCCAAGAGCCAAGGTGCACTTCATAGATGCTCACCGCTTCTTTATGCCATTGCCGGGTTCGGCGAGCCTCCATCCACTCGCGGTCCGACCACGTGAACCGCTCCAGGTTGAAGACTAGTGAGGCCGTCTGCAGGCCATGCTGGCTGAAGAAAGCGAAAGGGTCACCTTTAAGGACGATCTGACCGAAGCAATTTCTCAGCTCGAACTTGTAATGAGCTTGTTCACCAACCCCAGGTACGAAGACCTCCCAGATTCCAGACTCAATTCTTTTGCGCATGGGATGGAGCCGGCCATCCCAGCCATTAAAGTCGCCGACGACTGATACGCGTTGGGCGTTCGGCGCCCATACCGAGAAAAGAACCCCGGCATGGCCGTTTACCTCCATTAGATGGGCGCCGAGTTTTCGATATATCTCGTAATGGGTGCCCTCGCAATACAGGTGCATGTCCAGTTCACCAAGGAGCGGCCCATAAGAATAGGGGTCAGCGATTTGAGTGGTTTCCCCAGCCCAGTTGGTCACTTCGAGCAAATAATCAAAACGATCAGTTCGCCCGTTTGCTATCGCTTCGAAAACGCCTTCGTCGGCGATTCGTTGAGCAACAAATCTGTTCTTGGGATCAGCCCGGTCTATGACCGTCAACGCTTTTGCGTCAGGGCGGAAAGCTCGGACCACCTGGGTACCGTTGATCGAGTGGAGTCCAAGGACGCCGAATGGGTCGGCGTGCTCCGCTCGGAGTAGTAAGTCTAAGTCGTGGGGAGAGAGCGTAGCATTCATGATAAGCTGCGGAGCAAAGGCTCAATTTTTTCGCGATAAAGAGTCTGGGCTGAATAATTCATAAGCAGCCGTTTCCTACTGGCAAAAGCCACATCCGTCCTTAATGCCTTCGAAATTGTTTCCCCAATATTTCTAGGGGATGACCTCAGGTCAAACTTTACAACATTGTCAGGCAAGTTCGATCGTAAGGGTTCAATATCCGAACAAAAGATAGGCAAACGGAACGCGGCTGCCTCCAAGAGTGGCAAACCGAACCCTTCTTGACGAGTAGAGAACAAGAGGGCGTCAGCGGCCAGATAGAGGCTCCGAAGCTGTTCTTCATCCACCTGGAACCGCTCGTTTACCCAGATGATACGATCGGTGATGGCAAGGTCTGCGGCTTGCTGCTTCAGGCCGGACAAATGGGCCTGAGCTCCGGCATTGTATTCGTTCGCGGCTCCTGTGATGAGGAGGTAGGCGTCGTGTCCTAACTCGTTGAGTGCATTGAGAATTTGGATCGCAAAACCCAGGTTCTTCCGCGGCAAAATCCGGGCCGGATAAAGGAAAACGGTGGCCTGAGTGTCAAGTTGGTTAACCAAGCCTTCGACCTCGGGGGTCAATCCGAGGACGGTGGCCAGGTCGAGCCCGTTTGGAATTGTGGCCTCCACGCTATGCCCGGTTAATTCCTGAAATTCGTTAGCTCTAGTTTGGGAGACCGCGATATAGCGAATGCTCGAGTGTTTTTCGCGAACCATGTCCACGATATTATTTCGCGGTAGCGAATAGTCTTGGTTGCTCGCGGCCAGGTCATGGGTCCAGGCGAGAATCTTTGTCCCGGATTCGGCAAGCTCGATTAAAACCTGAGTGGCCGCGAGATGGAAAGGCATCGTCATCAGGTTATGCGCGACGACACAATCCATCCCCTGCAAAAGGGCAGTCATTTGGTCCCGAAGCTTTTGTACCAGGTCGAAATACGCGGCTGTCGGATAGCCATTCCAGATTTCAGCCTGAGCAGCCGTCACCGCTCGACTGGAAATATTTAGATCCTCGAGAACAACGGTTTTGATATTTGGGCTAAATTGGCGGCCGCTACCACAGATCACTGATACTTCGTGCCCAGCCTTTGCCATTAGGCCCGCTTGTTGGCGAATGATTACCTCGACACCACCGACCGTTGGCCACGACGTATAGTGGATCAGCCCGATTTGCATGCCGCCCTTTGTAGCCTGCCTGGCTCAAAAATGCGTGGGCATTTTTGAACCAGGCAGGCTATGGCAGCAGAATATTCGGCTACACCGGAACATTCTGCTGCCGGCGCCCCGCCGGATAACGGTAACAAAGAGACTTGAATCCGGGGCTAACTGCTTTACTTTTCGCCTCCTTCGCAATCGCGAATTTGCCAGGGTAGCTCAGTGGTAGAGCAGGGGACTCATAAGCCCTTGGTCGGGAGTTCAACTCTCCCCCCTGGCACGGCCCCTCATCGCTGCCAACCTCTCTGCGGCCTATAGCGACCTTCAGTGTCTGCCAGCCCGCAAACCAATCGTAATCGTCCTCGTCCTCGATTTGGGGTTTGTCCTGATGTAGCCTCGACTGTGAGTGCGCTGTCGGCCGTTTTTTGTCCCGTAGGGACTCATGATAGTAGCAGGCAATTTATTGCCTGGAACGGGTCAAAAAAACGACCCGTCCCGAAGGGCACGGTCTGAGCTGGGTAAGAGGGAACGTTCTGCGACCTGAGCGGTGAATACGCCAGCAACCCAATCACACCGTACCCTAGGAGACGGCTCCTTTCTGCGACACATTCCAGGCAGTAAACTGCCTTGCTACTATCATGGAGTCCCTCCGGGACAAAAACCCGGCCGAAAGCACATGCACTAGACGCCACGCCGGTGGCCCAGCCCAAATCGAGGACGAGGACGACGACGAGTACGATTAAGAAACCTATGGATGGGGCACCGGGAGGCTGAGTGCCCTAAGAGCGCGGACACGATCAGGAACAGGAGGATGCGTGAAACGCAGGCCGACCAGCAATGGATGAGGAGTGAGATTATGCAGCGTGTCTTTGCTAAGCCGGATTAAGGCTTCCACCAACGGGGAAGAATCACCTGTCGTTTCGGCTGCAAAACGGTCGGCTTCATATTCGTGGTGACGGCTCCACGCGTAGGTGACGATTCCGAACAAGATACCGACCGGCTGAATCAAAAGGAAAAAGAGGACCAGGCCGGCATAATAGGAGCTGTGGGTTACCCCGAACGTCGCAAATAGAGCGGGCCACGTAATACAAAACGACGCCAGCAAAAACGCCAGAAACAAACTCACCTGGGCGAGGACAAACTGCTGTAGGACGTGCCGCTTTTTGTAATGGCCGACCTCATGCGCCAGCACGGCGACCAATTCGGGGACGGGATGATTGTTGATGAGCGTGTCGTACAGAGCGACTCGTTTGTTTTGACCAAAACCAGTGAAAAAGGCGTTTGCCTTACTACTGCGCCGCGAGCCGTCAATGACCAACAAATCGCGAAGCGAAAAGTTCTGCCGCTGACAATAGCCAGTTACAGCATCCCTCAATTCACCGGGCGGCAATGGCTGGAACTTGAAGAAAAGCGGCAAAATGATGGTGGGCGCTAGATAGGTCAACAGAATCGAGATCGCCGCTGTTACCAGCCAGGCGACCGGCCAAACCTGTATGCCGAAAGTCTGCAATAGACCGAGCACGAGCGCCAAGAATCCGAAAAGGATGACGCCGGCGATCGCCCAATTCTTGAGGTGATCCACTAGGAACGTCTGCCAACTTGTACGGTTAAACCCAAAGCGGGTCTCTACGACGAAAGTTCGATAGAGTTCAAACGGTAGATCAAGCAGCTCGCGTGCGGCCGCCAAAACACCGACGTAAAGGATTCCTGTCCAGAAAGGATGCCAACCGAATCCGCGGAACCAGAGATCGAGTCGCTCAAATCCATTCAGTCCCCAAAATAAGAGAAGGACAGCTAGCATCACGGTGGAGCTAACCATCTCCAGGTGGGCCTTGGCGCGGGAATAATCCTGCGAACGCCGGTATTCTGAGGCGTCGTAGATTCCGGCAAATTCCGGGGGCACTTCTTCCTTAAGGGAGCGCAGATTCAGGAGAAGAGCGACGGTATCGAGCAGATGGTACCCAACCAGGACACAGATAATAAATCCGGCGATCATGACTGACTGATCTATCCTCTATAGTTTATGAAAGTACGAGAATCCAGTGCCTCGTGCCGTGGGGATGAGCTCGCGCTGATTGGGTGAAGGAGCCAGGCGTCAGGAGGCTCGTACGAGCCGGCCGGCTTTAGTGCTTTCTAGGGGCCTCACTCCTGGCTCCTGGATTCTGGCTCCTGGCTCCTACTGGATGAGGAGCTACGACAAATGTATACCCGAATCAGCTCCGTTAGGCGCGGCGTCTTTGAGGCGTATTCGTGTTGGCTAATCAATGTTTTCAATCGATGTCGCCCCTACGGAGCTGCCCGTTTTTTGGGTTTGGCGGCTATAGAGATCCGGCTCCTACGGAGCCGCGGGCCGGTCCCGTGGCCGTGGAAAGGCAGGGCCCCAGGGTTCCGACCGAGTCGGTCTCGCAAGCGAGGCAGCGCTCCAGGGGTGCGCACAAAGCGCTTGATCTTGACTGATCGGTTAAGTACTCTATCGTATTCATGAGGCAGTGCGAGTCCAAGCTAAAGCTGTTGCGGACCGCTCACGAATTAATCTCTCAGCAAAGCTACGGTTCGGTGGGAGTAGATCAAATTTGCGAGCAGTCCGGCGTCAAAAAAGGGAGCTTCTACCATTTTTTCCGTTCTAAATCGGAGCTAACGGTCGCAGCCTACGAATATCACTGGGCAAGTCTGCAGGAGACGTTGGACCGAATTTTCTCTGCCGAGAAGCCGCCGCTCGATCGGTTGGATGACTACTTCAACCATGTACGTCAGACCCAAACTGAACGATTTCAGAGATATGGCCGGCTGTTGGGTTGCCCCTTCGTTTCACTTGGTTGCGAGCTGAGCACCCAGGATGAGAGTATTCGCTTGATGGCACAAAAGATCGGCGAAGGGAAACGTGCCTACTTAGAAAATACGATTCGCGAGGCGATCGGGCGCGGCGATATTACCGCCGCTGATCCCAGACCTTTGGCCGACGAGTTACACACCTACATCGTGGGATTGGTTCAAGAAGCTAAGATCGCTAACGACGTTCGAGTTTTGGATCGTCTGAAGTCCGGCGCCTATCGTTTGCTCGGTCTGCATATTGCGCCAGCCGCAGTTTAGGGGTTGTTACCCATCACAAGTGCGCTAGCCTGATTTCTTGCCGGGAATTGTTTTCTCAACAAAAACCCAAAACAGGAATAGCTACCATGTCATTGCAACCTTTATACACTGCAGTAGCAACTGTCGTTTCAGGCCGCGAAGGATTTGGAGAAACATCTGACGGAAACCTGAAAGTAAATTTCGCTCTTCCCAAAGAAATGGGAGGGTCAGGTAAACCGGGCACTACGAATCCAGAACAGTTATTTGCCTTAGGATACGCGTCTTGTTTCGGTCAAGCACTCCGAGTGATCACGGCAAAGGAGCAAGTAAAAGTGGGCGAAGTAAAGGTAACTTCCCATGTTACGATTGGGAAAACTGACGCGGGCGGATTTGCTTTAGACGCTGAACTGCATTGCCATTTGCCGGGCGTTGATTCCGCGGCTGCCGAGAAACTGGTGGAAGCAGCGCATCAACTTTGTCCCTACTCGAACGCCACGCGCGGTAACATCGACGTAAAACTGGTCGTCGAATAAGGAAATCGCGGGAGCCACCATCATGGATCTTCAACTTGCCGGGAAGTCGGCATTGGTTACCGGCTCTACAGCGGGAATAGGTTTCGCTATTGCCCAAGGACTTGCGCGCGAAGGCGCGCAAGTCATAGTCAACGGGCGGACTCAGGAGCGAGTCGACATCGCGGTCGCCGCAATCAAAAAGAGGTTTCCGGATGCCCGGGTAGAAGGCTTCGCCGGCGATCTGGGTCAGGCGGCCCCTGCCGATGAACTGCTGAAGCGCTATCCGGAAGTTCGCATCTTAGTTAACAACCTCTCCATTTTCGAACCTAAAGAGTTCACCGCAATCACGGATGATGATTGGAAAAGGTTCTTCGAGGTGAACATCCTCAGCGGGGTTCGGCTATCTCGGGGTTACTTACCTAGGATGCTGAAGAGTGACTGGGGCCGTATCGTTTTTATCTCCAGCGAATCGGGGGTGCAGATTCCGGCAGAGATGATCCACTATGGTATGACGAAAACGGCCCAACTGGCGATCGCTCGCGGCTTGGCCGAACTGACTGTAGGCACTGGTGTAACCGTTAATAGTGTTCTTCCGGGTCCGACCGCTTCCGAGGGGGTTACTGACTTTGTGACCAGCCTGGCCAAGCAGCAGAACCAATCAGTAGAAGAATTTGAACAGATGTTCTTCGACAAGGTCCGGCCAACGAGCCTTTTAAAACGGTTCGAATCGACCGAGGAGGTCGCGAATATGGTCGTGTATGTGTGTAGTCCGTTAGCCTCCGGCACGAATGGAGCGGCCTTGCGAGTGGATGGAGGAGTGGTAAGGGCCATTGTTTGAGGGCCGAGTGCTGGGGTATTTGAAGGCCGGCGGGCTGCAAGGGTTAGTAATCAGTCATCAGTAAATCAGTAGTAGTAGCGATTTGCTGGTGAACCATTGGACACTGATCACTGACCCACTGATTACTGATTACTTTGAATATGACTCCGCGCTCTGTTCCCCAAAAGCTCGTGGATGCAGGTATTTCGGTCGTCCACGTATTCGAGCCCGGCGATCTCGGCAAATTGATCGAAATTCACGGGATCCAAAATTTCCAGGATTATAGCTTCAGCCCGGTTCATGAGGCTTACTGCGCTCAAATCGCCATCGATTTTATACTGAATCCGGACGCGGGGCGTTCGAAGGCCTGGCTGGCTAAGAAGGATGGGATCGTCGTGGGATCCGTTCTTATTTGCGAGTTACCGGATGATGTTGCCCAGCTCAGGCTTCTGTTTGCAGACAAATCGGTACGGGGATCGGGTCTGGGCCGGTGGCTGACGGAAGATTCTGTCCGATACTGCCGCGAGGCCGGTTTCAAAAAGGTGTTCCTTTGGACCGTGGATGGACTTGAGCGCGCGATCTCGATTTATACGTCGCTCGGATTCAAACTGACCGATGAAAAGACCCAATTAGTCTGGGGTCGTGAAAGCAGAGAGCTCAGGTTCGATTTGGTTTTGACCCAATGAAAGCATTTGAAATCAAAACATACGGCGATCCGAGTGGATTGAGTCTGGTGGAGCGACCGAGCCTGAGCCCAGCCGCCGGGCAAGTCCTGGTGCGGATCCGCGCGGTTTCTCTCAATTATCGGGACTTGATCGTTGTTCGAGGACAGTACGATCGAAAACCGCAAGTAGGTCGAATCCCGTGTTCCGATGGGGCGGGTGAAGTTCTGGCGGTTGGGTCCGGAGTTTCACAATTTAAGCCGGGCGATCGTGTTGTGGGCTGTTTTTTCCAAGCCTGGATGGGCGGACGATTTAAAGCGGAATACCATCGCAGCGCGCTTGGAGGCGCCATTGACGGTGTGTTGGCGGAAGAGGTTTTATTGGATCAAGAGGGGCTGCTTCCTTTGCCGGAGCTCTATTCTTTTGAGGAAGGAGCAACTCTTCCTTGTGCAGCGCTCACCGCCTGGCAATCACTCGTTGTCCGTGGTCGATTGACGGCAGGCGAAAGCGTTTTGCTTCTGGGGACCGGCGGTGTCTCGATCTTCGGTTTGCAATTCGCCAAGGCAGCCGGGGCGAAAGCGATTGTTACTTCCAGTAGTGACGAAAAACTGAAACGGGCTCGCCAGCTGGGAGCCGATGAGGTGATCAACTATCGTTCGACGCCGGAATGGGGTAAGGAGGCCCTGCGCTTGTCTGGTGTTGATGGCGTTGATCACGTAATTGAGGTGGGCGGCGCCGGCACATTTCAGCAGTCCGTGCGCGCCTGTCGTTTTCACGGGAACATCGGGCTAATCGGCATCTTGTCCGGCAGAGATGCTGCGACGGAGATCTTTTCCATCGTGCCGAAGGGTTTGAACGTGTTTGGCATTTACGTTGGCAGCCGCGCGATGTTCGAAGAGATGAATCGGGCGCTGTCGCAGAACAGGATCAAGCCGGTGATCGATCGGGTGTTCCCGTTTGCCGAGTCGCCGGATGCCTTCCGGCATTTGGACAGCGGAGCGCATTTTGGGAAAGTCGTGATCAGCGTTTAGCGAGGGGCGATGAGGGCGTCGAGAGGCGGCATCCGTCAGGTGTGCGGTCACATGGGACCTATGAGACACATGGGAATAACGGGTCCCGTCGCATAACTTCCATTTGTCCCATAGGTCCCAGCCGATCTTAGCGCCCTGGACGAACCATTTTTTAGAAAAGGCAGAGTTGACACCGCTGATACATCACGATATATCGTACGATATATAGGAAGTTGTATCATGAATATCCGAAATTTACGCGATTTCTTGCTTTATGGCCCCTTTAGGGCTGCTTTCGCCGGGGAGCAATCACGTCACTACTACTACGAACGACGTCATTGCCGGCCTTCCCGAGAGGATGAGCCGCGCGATTACAATCGAGGCCACAGAGGTCATTGGGGACATTGGCACCGATGGCGCGGCTGGGAAGATCCCTGGTCCGGAATGCCGGGTGGTCCACGTGCTCGGTTTTTTGAGTTCGGCGAAGTGCGTCTGGCGATTCTTTCGCTGCTTAAGGATTCACCCAAACACGGGTATCAGCTGATCAAAGAATTGACTGAACGCTCCGGCGGTTTGTACAAAGCTAGCGCCGGTACCGTTTATCCGACTCTCCAGCAATTGGAAGATGAGGGGCTGATTGTATCCGAGGCTCAAGAGGGCCGGAAAGTCTATCGGTTGACTCCGGAAGGCGCCCAGGAACTAGAACGGGAGAAAGAGACCGTGGACCGGATCTGGGCACGCGCGGATAGCTGGGGAGATTGGGGTCAATGGATGGGGCCCGAGGCGTTCACGTTTTTCCGGCCGCTGGGAGCGTTGATCAAAGCGACTTTCAAGGCAGCGCGATGGGCCGATGGCGATCACGAGCGTGAAGGAAGAGTTGCCGCGATCCTGGAACGAGCCAAGGAAGAGCTGAAAGAGCTCTACAAGGGCACGTCGGACTAAACGCCGATCCGGTTATCGGTTAGGCGTTTGATGTTGCGATTCGTCCGCCGAATGGCAATGGAAGTATCTGGATTTCCGGCCTCCGATTGTAGCGACGCCGGTCCGGTCTTCGTTTTCTTCAGCATCTCACAGCCGCGGGATGCCCGCCGAGGAGTGGGTAGTCCTTACGAAAAAAGATCCGAAGAGTCTTCTATTCTGTCTTCTGTTCGGCCGGATTATCGGTCCAACCGAATGACTTAAGAATGGACTCCCATCGGGGATCGTCCGCCGACAAGGGCGGAAGCCAGTCGTCTTGAAAATCTCTTGTCCACCATGCGCCATCAGTGTTTCCAGGGGGAGCGAACGAGTATTTGTAAAGAACCGCTCGAATAAATCGTGGCGGACGATCCGGGAACGGATTGTAACGGAAGAAGGAGAGAGCCGCCGGATCATTGTGGAGAAGTTTCCAGACCAGGTGCAAAGTCCAGGGATATTGCCGGTAGGTTCCCATCGCGGCGAACCACATCTGCCAATCAAGATGCGGTTGATAAGGGGCAACCTGAACCGGCATTTCATGAACGTCGACTGGCAGGGCCTGGTAAAGGTAATCCTTCCAGTCGACGGCGCCGACCGCGGTATCAGAGTCCGTGCCTTGAAAAACCACGTTCAATCGTTCTCTTTGAATCGCTCCAAACGCTCCGTAAGTATTCACTAAATCCAAAGGATCGAACGACGTGTTCATCATCTGGTGAGGCGAGAACAGGTTCACCACCGGGTTGATACTTAGGAAGGCAACCACGCAAGTGAGACCGATTGCGGAGGCCAGAACGGCGATACTTTTTCGCCTATTCGCTTCCGCTTTCATGGATGTTGGCCTAGCTTTCAAAAACTTTGGGGAGAGGCGCCACCAAAACGAATCATCGAAACAGGCAAGGGCCGGAATAATCGTTAACCAGTTGAGAAACGATAAGTTTCCACTGACCGCGATGCTCAGCAGGAAGAGAATGATAATCGAGCCGCCAGTGTGACGGGCGATCCGCGGCCAAAAGATGAACCAGGGCGCGATTAACTCGGCCAGGAAGTTCCACAACACACCGCCCTGGAGAACCTCGTGCGGCAAGAAGTGAAACCAGCGACTTATGGGATTGGGGATTGGCTGGGTTTCGAAATAATAGAAAAGAGCAGTGAGATCTCTCCAGCACGAATCTCCGCGCAGCTTGATCAGGGCGGACCCGATCATGATCCTGAAAATGAGCCACCGAAACAGCCAGATGACAAGGATGGGTGGCGCGACCTTTGGGAATGGCCGAGGATCAAGCAGCGGGACGAGAAAGATGGCTAAGAACCCGGTCTCGAGCATTTGCGTTTCCCATCCAAATCCATACCAATCCTGACCGACGTGGACGATCGACATGTAGAGGGCCCACAGAGCGATCATGACGACCGAATTGGCGAATCCGGCGATGACCACGCAGGAGAGACCGAACCCGATCCACGGCAACACAGCCAGCATCATGTCTGAGTCGTTCAGCCAGAAAAGGGACGGCAGCTTAAGAAAGCCGTTCCAGGTCGAGCCATAGTAGGCCGCGTACCGGGGCAGGAAATTTTCTAAAGGCAACAACCCGTGAGACCCGATCAAGGGGAGCAACTGCTGAGCTGCTACCAGAAACGCGACGGCATAAACGATCCCGAGGAGGCGCAGTATAACGAACCGGGTGAGCCAATAGGTTGGCCTTGTAAGCGAGGTCTCTTCTGAACCGCGTCCAGCCGCCACGGAAGAAAGAGTGTCAGCAAACCGACGGAAGTTGCAAATGCTACGGCGCGATTGAGCGAAAAAGAGAAGAAAATCTCAGGCTGAGGCGATAAAGGTTGTGAACCAAGAATGCGAGCGGCCTGATGTCACGACATATCGCCGCTGGCGCCGCCGCCTCCAGAATCTCCGCCACCCCCAGAGAAGCTATCATCGCTTCCGCCGCCTCCGCTACTGCTGCCTCCACTGTCCGAGAAACCGCCTCCGCCTGGGCCTCCGAAGAAAAAGCCGCCACCACCGGGCTCCGGCCCTGTGCTGCCCCGATTGTAGCTACGGATGCCCCCCCGGCGGGCGTAAAAAATGGTCGAAATCGCGAACAGGACGACGCAGATAAAAATGATCAGGAAGAAAAGCACGATTAGTGTGGCGGTTCCGGCTCCGCTGGACTGGGCTTTCTGCTGATGTACGGTTAGCCCATTCCCTTTATACTCGCCTTTCGAGGCCGCCATGATGGCGGCTAGTCCTTGCTTGAAAGATTCTTCGTAGTTTTTCTTTCGAAACTCAGGTGTGAAGTTGTCGTAAATAATCCGAATACACAACGCATCCGGCAGAGCGCCTTCCAAGCCTCGACCGGTGTGGATTCGGATTCTGCTCTCTTTAATCGACAGGACTACCAGAACTCCGTTATCTTGCGCCCTGCCAATTTTCGCCGCTCGGTACAGGTCCTGCGCATAATCGTCAAATACGAGATCCGCTGGCCATTCAGGGAAGATGACCATGACAATCTGATTAGACGTTTGGCGGTCAAAATCGGCCAGCGTGTGATTCAACGCGACTGCAGCAGCCGGCGTCACCACTTGAGCGTAATCGTTGAAGTAGTTGGTGGGCGGATGCGCCAATAATTCCTGGGGCGTAACCGCGAAGGCGGGAGCGACCGGGGCGACCGCGAGAGTCAACCAGAGAACAAACGTCGGTGCTATCTTAGTTTTTCGTCCAGAACCTCTTAGGGATTCCTCGGACGGCTCGCAACGTGTCAGAAAATGACGCATCTGATTCCTCTCTGGGTTTGCCGCAGAGTAAGCCTACGCCCAACTCCAGCCATTCCCAAGGTTTTTCCGTGTAGGTCGAATTGGGCTGGTGATCACTTGGGCGTGGCCGATGGGCTAAACGAAGGGAAGGACACACTTGGTGCAGCTTCCGCTCCGGCCGCAGCCTGGAAAAATGGTTTGGCTTGAAACCCAAATAGGCCGGCATACAGGGCGGTGGGCAATGAACGAACCTGGACGTTGTACGTCTGTGCCGCCTTGTTGAAGTCCTGACGAGCTACCGCAATACGGTTCTCTGTTCCTTCAATTTGGACCTGCAGGTCGCGGAAATTGCTATTGGCTTT